>NZ_JBKEVG010000012.1:0-98189 GCF_056356955.1 Bifidobacterium sp. LH_419 | reverse complement strand
CTGATATACACCGCATACACGATCGGGATGATGAACACGAACACGAACACCACCGCAAACGGACCCATGAACTTCCAACCACGCCAATCCGCCTTATGCCGGTTCACACGCGCCTGTTGCGTGTGACGAGCGGTCATGGCGACCGACGACTCCATCGTCTGCCCAGACATTTACTCACCTTGCGCTTTCCATAATGATCGAAATGATCGATCTACGACAATCAACAATCGACAATCGCCAAACCGACGATGCAACGATCCGCAGCGGCCTTCGGTCGCCGTCGGACATGGCGAGGGCGGGGATACCGGACGCATCCCCGCCCTCGGCATCATGCAAGTGGTATGCGGCGACCAGGGAAGGAGGACCGGGAGCGGAAGGAGGAGACGCCCCCGGACGCAGTCGCCACGGGCCGGACCGGCCCCATGCCACTTACTTGACGGTGACGGTATAGCCCTGCTGCTCGCCGTAGTCGGCCAGCGTCTTGGCGTACGCCTGCATGGCCGCCTTAAGGGTCTTCTTGCCCTGATAGGCCGGAGCGATGTCGTCACCGTACTTGGACTGCGCGTACGGGTTGTACGGCAGGTACTGGAACTTGCTCACCTTGCGCTTGGCAGCCTCGACAAGCACCCTGTTGACCTCCTGGCCGCCGAAGTACTCGTTCTTCTGGGACTGGAAGTCCTCGTCGTCGAGGATGGCCGTCTTCGCCGGGAAGGTGCCGTGGTCGGCCATCACCTGGGCGCCGTTGCCATGGGTGAGATATTCGATGAACTTGTAGGCGGCGGCCTTGTTCTTGGACTGCTCGGTGACGGCGAGCGCGGAACCGCCGTCCTCGGAGGACGCCTGGTCGCCATCCTGCCACTGCGGCAGCTGCGCGACGCGCCAGTTGCCCTTGCCTGCGGCGGCGCTGGACTCGAGGTTCGTCGGCATCCACGCGCCGATGGTCAGGGATGCGGTGGTGCCGTCGCCGAGCGAACGGTACCAGTCGTCGGACCAGTTGGAGATCTTGGTGTTGATCAGGCCCTCGTCGATGAGCTTCTGCTGGAACGCGACGTAGCGCTGCATGCCCTTGTCGTTCATATTGATGGTGATGTTCTCGCCGTCGACCTTCCACGGGTTGGAGCCCGCCTGCCACGCCTGCGCGGTGAACGGCTGGTAGCCGTTGGAATCGCCTGCGTTGTTGGCGATGTAGTAGTCGTCGCCGAGGGCGCGGATCTTCTTGGCGGCCTCGTAGTAGTCGTCCCAGGTCTTGATGGATTCGCCGTCGACGCCGGCCTTGTCGAACACGGCCTTGTTGTAGAAGAACACCTCGGGGCTGGAATCGATGGGCAGGGCGTACGGCTTGCCCTCGCCCTGCAGCATCTTGGCCCACGGGCCAGCGGCGAAATCGGATTCGAGTTTCTCGGCACCGAACGGGCTCAGGTCCACGATGCTGCCGTCCACGGCGAACTGGGAGATGGTGGCGTCCTCCATCATCACCACGTCCGGCGCACCCTTGCCGGCGGCCACGGCGTTCTGCAGGGCCGTGGCGGTGTCGGCCGCGGTGCCGGTGCTGGAATACTTGACCGTGATGCCGGGGTTCTCCTTCTCGAAGGCGGCGATGGTCTCCTTGATGCCGTTGCCCCAGCCCCAGAACACGACTTCGCCCTTGGCGTTCGCGGTATCGGTGTCGACGGACGCGGTATCGTCACCGCCGCCGCATGCGGCGAGGCCGACGAGCGTGGCCACGGCCGCGGCGGCCGCGATGACCTTCTTGACGTTACGCATATCATTCTCCTTGTTCCCGCCGCGAAGACCTTCCTCCACAGCGCTCCTCACGAGTGACTTCCAGCGGTACACCCGTGTACCAACAGTTCATATGATACACCCGTGTACCACACCACGCCGCCGGCGTGTCGCAGCCGACGCCACTCTCCACCCCACGGGCCGCATCTGAATTCGGCATCCGCTTGTGGAATACCCGGTGACGAAAACGGCCCCTCCGGATAGTATCGGTATGTAATCCCCCATCGATGCATTTGAGAGGAAGGCGCATGGCGGGTCTGTTTCATGCTGTCTCGAAACAGCGGAACCCCTTGGGAACGGCGGTACGATTGCACGGGTCGGGACGGTACACTTTCGGACTGGCGTTGAGCGCGGGCCTGGCCGGCCTGCTGTACGGATACGACACCGTGTCGATCTCCGGTGCCATCGAGTTCCTGCGCACCCGCTACCGGCTCGACACCGTGATGGAGGGCCTCGTCATCTCCTCGATCATGCTCGGCGCGATCGTCGGCGCCGCATGGGCGGGCTTCCTCTCCGACCGGTTCGGCCGCCGCCGCGTCCTCATCGCCGGCGGATGGTTCTTCTGCGTCTCCGCCGTATGGAGCGCGTTCACGTTCGGCCCCTATGACCTCATCGCCGCACGCATCGTCGGAGGATTCGGCATCGGCCTGACCGCCGCGCTGGCCGTCACGTACATCACCGAATCCGCGCCGACGAACATCCGCGGCACGCTCACGTTCTCCTATCAGATGCTCGCCGTGTGCGGCATCTTCCTGACGAACGTCATCAACTACATCATCGCCTCCTACGGCACGCCCGCATGGGACCTCGCAATCGGCTGGCGCTGGATGCTCGGTCTGGGCGCGATTCCGGCCCTCGCGTTCCTGATCGCCATGTGGCGGTCGCCGGAGAGCCCTCGGTTCCTCATCCAGAACGGGCGCCCCGAGGAGGGCTTCCACGTGCTCGAGCACATCCTCGGCACCGAGGACGCCCGCGTGCGCACCGACGACATCCAGGCGTCCATCCAATTGGAGCAGGAGATGTCGAACGAGTTCACCGACCTGTTCCGCCCGGGTCTCAAGAAGGCGTTGTTCATCGGCATCTTCCTCGCCGTGTTCAACCAGGCCGTCGGCATCAACGCGATCTCCTACTACGGCCCCGTCATGTTCTCGCGCCTCGGGTTCGGCGGCGACACCGAATTCATGACCGCCGCATGCGTGGGCGGCTGCGAGCTCGTGTGCACCGTGATCGGCATGTATCTGATCGACACGGTCGGCCGCAAGCGCCTCATGACCGTGGGCGCCGGTCTCATGGCCGTGTTCGCCCTGTGCATCGCCGGCTCCTACCTCGTCGGCATGCCGCTGCTCACGCTCGTGTTCATCATGCTGTTCGCCGCGTCGTTCGCCTTCTCGATGGGCCCGATCCCGTGGGTGGTCATCCCCGAGCTGTTCCCCACATTCCTGCGTGGCCGCGCGACCGGTCTGTGCGTCATGTGCCTGCTCACCGTGAACTGGGCAATCGCGCAGTTCACCCCGATGCTGGTGGACAGTCTCGGCGGCGGCATCACGTTCCTCATCTTCGGCCTGCTCGACATCGTCTGCGTGGCCGGCATCGTCGCGCTCGTCCCGGAGACGATGGGACGCACGCTCGAGGAGATCGAGCACCTGTGGCAGCCGAAGACGCCGCTCGCCGTCGCGAAGTACGCGCTCAGCTCGGCGGACGCGAACATCCGCCATGCCGAGGCGACGATCGTGGGCGCCGAGAACGAGCGTCTGCAGGCGATGGGCATCCTGGAGGCGGCGGAACGCGCACGCGTCGCCGCCCAGAAGCAGATCTTCGAGATCCAGGCGAAGGAGCGCGCGAAGGCGGAACGCCTGTCCGCCGAACGCGCCGTCGAGGAGGCACGCAAGGCCGCGCATACGCTCGTGTCCGTGCCGTCGCCGGCATCCGGTGCGGTTTCGGGGGCGACGGCGGCGCACCATCCCACGGCCGACGACCTCACCGCGCGCGTCACGCATGATTTCGACACGGCCGAGAACCGCGCCGACGGCACGCTGATGTCCACCACCGTGCCGCTGCCGTCGTCGGGCACGCATCACGATGCGGTCGCCGCGACGGCGCGCGCGCACCGCATCGCCGCCGACCTCATGGCCGGCACCGCCACGGCCACCGAAGTGGGCGACGGCGAAGTACGGCGCATCACCGTCGAATCGAATCCGATGAACGGCGCGGACATCGCCAAGGACATCACCGTCGACCTGCCGGAACGCCGGGCGGCCGGCTCCGATGCGGACGCGGCGAAGACCGCGGCCGCGATCGCGCCGGATAGTCCGGCGCGCGACCTCGACGCGGACGCGCAGGCCGCCGTGAACGCCATCGACATGCTCGGCTGCGAAGGCAGGGGACGGAACGCCGAGACGTCCGGGACGAGGCGCACCGACATCGATCTGGATTCCCTCCCCGGCTCCGACATGACGGACATGGACGCGACCCGGCATTTCGACCTTCAGCGGCTTCCCCCGGTCTCCGGCGCCCCCGATTCGCTGGCGACCGCGCATGAGCGTGCGGAGGCGATGGCCCGCCAGCGCGCCGAGGACGCGCGTGAGGCGAAGGCCATCGACGACGCCCTCGACACGTTGGATTCGTTCATCAAGGGATAATCCCCGATTCGGATATGCGAAAGCCCCCGTCGACGATTCGGCGGGGGCTTTCGCATGCCCGGAAACCGTGCGGACGGTACGGGCGATACGGTCAGAACGTCACGACGTGGTCGGCGATGCGCATCGCCGATTCGCGGTGCGAGACGAGCACGGCGGCCCGCCCCTCGGACGTGTCGCGGATGGACCGGAGGATGACCGCCTCGTTCAACGCGTCGAGACGGCTCGTCGGCTCGTCGTACAGCACGAGGTCGGCGTCGCGCAGGAACACGCGAGCCAATCCGATGCGCTGGCGTTCGCCCTCCGACAGCCGGTCGCCGAGCTCGCCCACCGGGGTGTCGATTCCCTTGGGCAGCGAGTCGACGAGCTCCAGCGCGGAGGCCTTGCGCAGGGCGTCGCGTAGACGGTCGTCCGCCACGGCGTCACCGGCATCGCCACCATCGTATTCCGGCAGGGCGAGCAGCAGGTTGTCGCGGATTGTGCCGTCGAACAGGTGCGTCTCCTGTCCCATGAGCGCCTGCACGCGGCGGCGGTGATGCGCGTCCACGTCGGGCAGCGGCGTGCCGGACAGGGTCACGCCGCCGGACTGCGGGTCCCAATAGCGCATGAGCAGTTTGATGGTCGTGGACTTGCCGCGGCCGGACGGGCCCTGCACGCCGAGGATGCCGGTGGCCGGCACGTCAAGGGAGAAGTCGTCGAGGACGGTGGCGGAAGCGGTGAGGGCGGCGGACACCCCCTCAGTCCGCGTTGCGGACAGCTCCCCCTCAAGGGGGCGCGAAGAAGGGGTGCCCTTCGGCTCAGGCAGGGGACGCGAAGAAGGGGTGCCCTTCGGCTCAGGCAGGGGACGCGAAGAAGGGGTGTTCGCAGGCTCGGGCAGGGGACACGAAGCGGAGGCGTGGTAGGCGAAGGTGACGTGGTCGAGGCGCATGCCCTTGTAGGCGGGGGTGGCGGTGCCGGTCTCCGCGACGGCTGGGGCCTCGTCCATCAGGGCGAACAGGCGGCGGGCGGAGGCGAACGTCTGCGTGAGGTTCGCGGGCAGGGCGCTCAACGCCATCGTCGGGCCGAACGAGCTGGCGATCAGCGTGAACGCGACGACCAATGCCGGACCGTGTGCGGGAGCCCCGGCGGCGAGCGCGATGGCGAGCGCCGCGGCGGCCGTGGTGAGCGCGAGCACGAGCACGCCCGCGATGCCGGCGAACCGGCCGTTGACGCGGCTCAATCGCACGTGCTCCGCCCATAGGCGTTTCGTGAGCCGCGTGATCACGGCGACGCGGTCCTCGCCGCGGCCGAAGCGGATGATCTCGCCCAGGCCGCGCATGTCGTCGAGCATGACGTCGTCGAGCGACGACGCCTGTTTGCGGATCGTGGGGCCGAGGTTCCTGACGCCGGTCGCGAAGAAGCGGGGCACGAGCACGCCGATGACGAGATGCGCGACGATGAGCGCGAGCGCCATCCACGGGTCGAGCGTGAGCAGCAGGATCGCGTAGACGACGGTCGTGGTCGCGGCGATGACGACGGGGCTGATGGTGTGCGCGAAGAAGATCTCCAGCAGTTCGACGTCGGTGGTGACGAGGGCGATGAGGCCGCCCTTGCCGTGGCCGGCGAGCTTGGCGGGCGCGAGACGGCGCAGCGCGGCGAACGCCTTGGAGCGGAACAGGGCGAGCAGGCGGAAGGCGACGTTGTGGTTGAGATACTGTTCGACGTAGCGCATGAGGCCGCGCAGCAGCGCGCACACGATCATCGCGGCGACGGCCGGCGCGACGCCCATCGACCATACGGGGTGGCCGGCGAGCGCGAACGCGCCGATCATCGCGAACACGGGCAGCATCGTGGCGGCGAGGTGGCCGACGGTGCCGGCGAGCGACGCGGCGGCCATGAGCCGTGCGAGCGGCCGCGCCTCCCCCAGCAGGCGGGTGATGGTCCGGAAGGTAGAAAGGGGTTGGTCCGGTGTGTCGGCAGGCTGGGCTGTGGCGGTTCTCTCCCCCAGTCCCGCGTTGCGGGACAGCCCCCTCGTCAAAGGGGGCCTGTTCTCCCCACTTGCCTCCCTCTGATGAGGGAGGTGCCGCGAAGCGGCGGAGGGAGAGACCGCCGAGTCACCGCCGAGGCGTTCGATGTCGGCCTGGGTGCGGAAGAGTTTCGCGTAGCGGCCGTCTTCGAGGGCCATGAGTTCGGCGTGCGTGCCGGTTTCGACGCTGTTGCCGTGGTCGAGGACGACGATGCGGTCCGCGTGTTCGGCGTTGGCCATGCGGTGCGTGATCATGATGACCGTCCTGCCGTCCTTGTGCGCGAGGTCACGGATCGCGTCGAGAATGAGCGTCTCGCTTTCCACGTCGACGCTGCTGGTCGCCTCGTCGAACACGTAGACCTGCGCGTCGTGCAGCAGGGCGCGCGCGATGGCGATGCGCTGGCGCTGCCCGCCGGACAGGTTGGCGGCGTCCTGTTCGATCGTCATGTCGAGTCCGTCGGCCTGTGCGCGCACGAAATCGTCGATGCGGGCGCGTCTCAGCGCGTCCCACATCATCATCGCGACGTCGGCGGCGTCATCATCGTCATATCGTTTCGGCAACGCCATCGCGAGGTTCTCGCGCAACGTGCCGGCGAACAGGTGGCTGCGCGCGCCGATCACCGTGACGGCGCGCGACAGCGCCTCACCGCCGAGCGTCGCGACCTCCACGCCGGCGAGACGCAGCGAGCCGGAGTATCCGGCGAGCGTGCCGGCGAGCAGCGAGGCCGCCGTCGACTTGCCGGAACCGGAGACGCCGACGATGGCGGTGAGCTCGCCGGGGCGCGCGTCGAAGGCGACGTCGGCGAGCGCCGGCGCGACGGGCGTGCCCGCGCCGGATGCTTCCGCCGCGTCGCCGGAACCGTCGCCGTACGTGTAGGCGACGTGGTCGAACGTGACGTCGAGGCCGGCGTCGTGCGTTTCGGGCAGATCGGCGTCGCCACGCGCGGGTTCGGGGGCGTCGAGGAGCGCGAAGATGCGTTTCGTGGAGGTCATGCCGTTCATCGCGACGTGGAAGAACGAACCGAGTTGGCGCAACGGGATGAAGAAGTCG
Organism: Bifidobacterium sp. LH_419; assembly: GCF_056356955.1. Taxonomy (NCBI): domain Bacteria; kingdom Bacillati; phylum Actinomycetota; class Actinomycetes; order Bifidobacteriales; family Bifidobacteriaceae; genus Bifidobacterium; species Bifidobacterium sp. LH_419. The sequence continues at coordinate 90,715 of NZ_JBKEVG010000012.1, read as the reverse complement.
GCGGACAGCAGGACGATGAGCAGCAGCGAGGCGAGCGTCATCGGCGCGCCGGTGGAGAAACGCCACAGGGCGACGCAGATGCCGGCCGCGGTGCCGCCGTAGGCGACCGCGTCCATCGCGGTGAGGGAACGCAGCTGAATCTGGAGGACGCGCATCGTCATCACGCGGAAGTTCTCGGCCTTCCCGTCGAGGTCGCGGGCGGCGCGCGCGTCGGCATCGAACGCCTTCAACGTCTCGAGGCCCTGCAGGTCGTCGAGGAACGCGGCGCCCATGTCCGTATAGCGGCCCCAGTATCTCTTGAACGTGCGGGCGGCGCTCATCGCGACCATGCCGACCACAACGATGATGAGCGGCGCGCACACGAGGAACGTGAGGGCGGCGGGCAGGTCCATCGGCGCGACCACGGCGAACAGGGTGAGCGGCGCGAGGACCGCGTAGAACAACTGCGGTAGGAACAGGTCGAAGAACGATTGGATCTGCTCGATGCCCTCGCCGGCGGACTGGACGACGTCGGCGGTCTTCACACGCTGCGCGTAGGAGGGGCCGAACGCGAGCATCTTGCGGTAGAGCTTGACGCGTAACGCGAGTTTGACGCGCTCGGAGGCCTCGGTGCCCAGACGCGCGGCGGCGGCGGTCGTCAGATAGCGCACGAGGTCGGCGGCGACGATGACGCCGGTGCAGAACACGATGTCGCCCGGCAGCGGCGTGACGGTGGCGCCGGAGATCGACAGCTCGTCCACGGGACAGGCGGTGCCGGAGGGCGTGGTGCTGCAGACGATCAGTCCCGGCGTGGCGGCATGGAGCAGGTGGGCGAACAGGCCGACGACGGCTGTCACGAACGCGATGTTGGCGAGCAGGCCCACCCACATGCAGGCGACCTTGCCGGCGACCAGACGGCCTACGCCGGGCGCCAGCCGGAACAATCGTTTGTCGAACATGAATCCCCTTTCGTGAATCTCAAGCCACCGTAACGGAAAACGAAGCAGAATGGAAGGGTTTGCGGCAATCCACAAAAGACGACGGCGCGGTTGTGGCATGGCGCACAACACGCACGAGGCTACGCACGCGTAACTTAGGCGATGATCGGCCGGAACCACGCCCGCGACACCGCGACATGCGGATCGCGGGAAGGGGCCCGGCCACGGAAGAACGCAAGGAACGGTAAGGAACGCGCACCATGCTTGACCACTACACCACCCCCGGATCGTCCGTCGAACTGCGCGACGACCAGACCATCTACTCGCTGCTCTCCGACCGTCTCGACCGCACCGGCGCGGACACGGTCATCGCCGAGAAAAAGCTCGGACCGGGCCGCTGGGCCAACGTGACCACCGGCGAATTCCACCGCATGGTCCTGTCCGCCGCGCGCGGCCTCATCGCGCTCGGCATCGGCAAAGGCGACGCGGTGACGATCTTCTCCTCCACGCGCCTCGAATGGGGCGTGCTCGACTTCGCGCTCGCCGCGATCGGCGCGGTCAGCGTGCCGATCTACGACACGGACTCCGCCTCGCAGGCCGAACGCATCATGAACGACGCGGACGTGAAGCTCGCCGTCGCCGACGACCGCACGCGCTTCGACCGTCTCGACTCAGTGAAGGACCACTGCCCGGCATTGAAGCAGATCCTCATGATCGAAGGCAACGCGCTGGGCGCATTGGAAGGCCTCGGCGTGACCGTGTCGGACGAGGAGCTGGACGAGCGCATCGCCTCCGTGCGCATCGACGACCTCGCGACCATCGTGTACACGTCCGGATCCACCGGCACGCCGAAGGGCGTGGAGCTCACGCACCGCAACTTCGTGTCCGTCACCATCGCCGCCTCGGAGGCGCTGCACGAGATGATCACCGACGACCATCCGCGCCTGCTGCTGTTCCTGCCGCTCGCCCACTGCTTCGCGCGCTTCATCCAGTACGCGTCGATCGCCTCCGACGACGGCGTGGTCGGCTACCTGCCGGACACGAAGTCCCTGCTGCCGGACCTGCGCTCGTTCGAACCCACGTACCTGCTGGGCGTGCCGCGCGTGTTCGAGAAGGTGTACAACGCGGCCTCGCACAAGGCGGGCGCCGGCTGGAAGGGACGCCTGTTCCTTCGCGCGGCCGAGGCGGCGCGCGTGTGGAGCCGTGAGGAGCAGGCCGGCGAGAAGCACACGCTGAAGGAGATCGCCGAGCATGCGAAGTACGAGACGCTCGTCTACCGCACCGTGCGCGGCGCCCTGGGGCCGAAGATCAAGTACGTGGCGTGCGGCGGCGCCCCCCTGTCGCTCGACCTGGCGCACTTCTACAACGGCATTGGCCTGCCGATGATCCAGGGCTACGGCATGACCGAGACGGCCGCCCCGTTCGCGGCGACGCGCGTGCACGACAACGTGATCGGCACGGTCGGCCAGCCCGCGCCCGGCTCCTCGGTGCGTATCGCCGAGGACGGGGAGCTGCAGGTGAAGGGCCCGAACGTGTTCCGCGGCTACCACAATCTGCCGGAGAAGACCGCCGAGGCGTTCACCGCGGACGGCTGGCTGCGCACCGGCGACCTCGCGACGATCGACGACGAGGGCCGCATCACGATCACCGGCCGCATCAAGGACATCATCATCACGGCCGGCGGCAAGAACGTCTCCCCCATCCCGCTGGAGGAGGAGATCGCCAAGTGCCCGATCGTCGAGCACGCGGTCGTGGTCGGCGACCAGCGGCCGTTCATCGGCGCGCTCGTCACGCTCGACCCGGAGGCGCTGGCCGTGTGGCTGCCCGCGCACGGGCTGTCGCTGGACACGCCGGTCGACCGCCTCGCCACGAACGCGGCGGTGCGCGACGAGATCCAGGAGTACGTGGACAAGGCGAACGCGACGGTCTCCCGAGCCGAATCGGTGCGCAAGTTCGTCGTGCTCGACGAGCGTCTCACGCAGGAGAACAAGTGCCTGACGCCGTCGCTCAAGGTCGTGCGCCCGGCCGTGAACCGCGTGTTCGCCGACGTGATCGACCACGAGATCTACAACGGCAAGCGCTGAGGCGGAGCCCGAGCATTCGTGTCGGTCGGTTCCGTGCCATACGCGTCGGTTCCCGCCAGTCCATGGCACGGAACCGACGCCGATGAAACGGGTCATCAACGGCGGATCATCGGAGACGATGCCATACTGGTGTCCATGAACAACGACGTGCACGCATCTTCCAATGCTCCGGCAGACATACTGAAATACTGGAGGGCCATCGAACTACTGACGCCTCAGAACTTCAAACTCCTGGAGAATTCTCGGCGCACCGCTCCCTACGTTATGTACGGTCCGATCCCGGAGCCGGGAAACGAGTACGGCGATCATGAGCCTTGGCAGCCATTCGAGGTCGAAGTGCATATCGTTGCGTTCGCGGACCAGAGCGAAGCCACAGTGCCGTGCAACGCCAAGGAACGCAAGAGCCGAGCGCGACACCTGTACGGCGAGAAGCCTCATCTCATCATGAAGGTCGACTCGCATGCCGTGCTGCGCAGCGCGCATCTCACCGATGAGCCGTCAAGCGAACGCCGTTACGCGGTAAGCCCATCGGCCCAACGACGGTTGCATCTGATGACGGATACGCTCACGGGACCTGGCTCCATCATCGATGACGGATATATGGACCGTATCCTCGATCATGGCGACGATCGCGGCCGGCAACACGCGATCGTCTATCGCGTGCATCGTCCCAGGCCTTCGTCGGGGGGTACGCCCCGCACATGTCATCACGGACTCCGGCGAATGCGACTATGTGCTGCACACCCGCGACGTGGCGGCACGCCGCAGACAGTACAGGGATCGATGGGAACTGCTCCGGAACAGGAACCCCATAACGTGGCTTCCCCACCACAGCTATCAGATCACCGTGGCCATCAACCAGCGGACCGCGTTCAGGACCCTTGTCCGCATACTCTCCACCGCAGCGGGGAATCCGCAGCGATGCGACGGTCATTCGCCGGAGGAAGTGGCGCTGCATGAGCAGACGCCGGACGGCCAGGCCGCATGTCTCACCGTCAGCGTCCGCGATGACGGGATGCTGCTCGATGACTCACTCCACCTGTCGCAATACGCCCGCGCATTAAGCGATCTCATCACCGCCGATTACCAAGGTATGCCGATTCCTCCTGAATCATGGCCCAGGGCAGGAAGTCCCGACCAAGCCGCCGCTCTTCTCTCCGAATGGGAAAAATCCGACGCGGGTGTCCGTTTCCATACCCCCAACGAGTTCATCACGTTCCGAGGCATCGCGAATCTCATAGGTTTTCTCCGAGCCCGACTGCGTTTCGACACCGGCAACGGCATCGATGCGAACGAGGACAGGCAGCCGGACTCTCCGCCGCTTATGGAGTGCCGGATCGTCAGCATCAATCTCAAGAACGGCATATCCCCCCTGTACACCGCGGCGGACTTCATGGACTCCTTCTATCTGCAGGATCTGAACCGGTTGGTCAGTGAGACGGAGAACAACCCGTGGTCGTCGTCACAGCCGCTCGCACGGTACCTGTCCGAGAACCATCCCGACCGCATGGATCTGAATCCGAAGTCGGAGAATGGGCGATCACGCAGCGACCAGGTCATTTTCGACCGTGTACAGCCACGTGATATTCCGCAGGCATGCTGGCCCGCCAATCCGAAGTACACGCTCTCGCTGCACCAGCAGCTTGCCGTGAACGAAATACTCAAGGCTTTTCTGGCGGGAAGCATCCAGCCGCTGCTGGGAGTAAACGGTCCTCCCGGAACCGGCAAGACGACATTGCTGCGCGACGTGATAGCAGCTGTCGTCACGGAACGCGCGAAGAAACTCGCGAAACTCGACAAGGCTGATGATCTGTTCGCCGGCATGGTGTCCGCCGATACAAAATCCAAGTATTGGAGACCGAACGAGGAAATCACTGGATTCGAAATCATCGTGGCTTCCGCCAACAACAAGGCAGTGGAAAACATCAGCCTCGAATTGCCTTCGGTGAAAGGAATCGATTCATACTGGCAGGATGAGATCAACAAGCATTTTGCATCACGCTTCTCCTCCTCGTATGGAGGATTCGCGTTCGGTAAGACCGCAACGGCGATGACGGCGAAGGACAACGATGACGAGACAAACGACTCCGCCGTCGAATCATGGGCGTTGTTCTGCGCGAAATTGGGCAACACCAAGAACATGAATCGCTTCTTCGACGGATTCGATAAGGAATTCGTCACGGGGAGATACATCCGGAACGAGCTGGTCGCCAAAAGCGTGCTCAATCAGGTCGATGACAACCGCATTGACTGGAACCGCGTCTGGTTCCAGGCCAAGCAGTCCTTCGACGACGCACTGAGACGCGAAGAGAACATACGCCACCAACGCCAGAAGGACTACGAGCGGTGGATCGCCGGAATACGCCAACATATAGGCATAGAGCGGGTGGACGCCGAAATCCAGTCGCTGCAGAAGTCGATTAGCGACCAAGAAGACCGGAAGTCTACCATCGAGCGACGGATGGACTCCATCAACGGGTTCATCCGCAATCAGGTACTCGCGGGAAACGAGCTTCTTGCGTCCAAACCATCCTGGCTTCTCGTGTGGAAACGTCTCGCGTGGGACAGAAAGCTACGAGACAACGCCCAGCATATCGACGAGGCAAGGCGCGAATGGGAGAGCTGGCAAAACGAGTGGCGCAACGTCACCCAGGGTATCGAGCGATTGAAGTTCAAGATGGACGAGTCAAAGAATCGGCGGCACGATTTGGAGAAGACGCTCGACGATGAGCTCGGGAATCATCTGGATCCCCTCAAGACCCCCTATCTTGACCGGGAGTGGAATGAGGCACGCACCCGGGTGTTCCTGGAGGCGTTGGCACTGCATCAGACGGCGATCCTCGCGAATCATTCGAGATTCTGGACGAACCTTCGCGGTCTCGAGTCCGGCATCTCATTGTCGGGCGAAAGCCTCCCCGCCGATATGTCCGCATCCCTTTGGCGGACGCTGTTCCTGGTGACTCCGGTCATCTCCACGACATTCGCATCAGTCTCGCGCATGTTCGGTCCGCTTGCCGGCGGCATAGGAGTCGCAGACCAGCAACGGCTGGGATTGGCTCTGATCGACGAAGCCGGTCAGGCACAGCCGCAGTATGCCGCCGGCCTGTTGCAACGCGTGCGTCACTGCGTGGCCGTCGGCGATCCGGTCCAGCTGGAACCGGTGGACACCGTACCGCCGCAAGTCAGACGATTGTTGGCCCGCACCTTCCATGTGACGATCGGCCCTGAATCCTCCAACGTGCAGGAGTGCGCCGACCGGCAGACCCCTTTGGGCCAGTACACGCGACTGGGAGACACCGACCAGTGGATCGGCATGCCGCTCATCGTCCACCGGAGGTGTCTTGATCCCATGTTCACCATCTGCAACGCCATGGCGTACGAAAACCGCATGGTCCAAGGCGCCTCCTCTTCCCGAAAGACACCAGGCACGGATGGACCGCAGCCGTCGGCTGATTCCCTCGAGGAATCCTGCTGGTACGACAGCGCCGCAGCGGCTTCTTCATCGGCCGTCCCCTCCAGACCGACCGACCAATGGCGACCCGACGAAGGCGAACGACTGCATAAACTGCTGCACAGGCTGTTCGTCCGCGGAATGATGCCGCAGGACATTCTGGTCATCTCCCCGTTCAAGGCGGTGGCCAGGAAGGTCAAGCCGATCTATGAGGAGGAAGTACGGCAATACTTCAACGGAGACGACGGACATCCGCATATCGACGATCAGACCGCCACGAATCTGGCGCAGAATCGTTCCGGAACCGTGCACATCAGTCAGGGGCGCGAGGCCGACGTCGTCATTCTCGTACTTGGCAGCCAAGCCGGGAACGCGGGATCGGGCTCACGCCGATGGGTCAACGGCAAACCGAACCTGCTGAACGTCGCCGTGTCCCGAGCGAAAACCCGCCTGTACGTCATAGGCGACCGTGACGACTGGTCCGAGGGAAGATACTCGCATCAGCTCGTCGATGGTTTGCCTCAAGGCACAGACTTGGGACAAGACAATTTGGGACAAGACAATCCGAAGGTCGATCCGGAGACCGGTGAAATCATCGACTAGACGATGGTGTGGGACGACCCTCGTGAGAATCATCCCACACCATACTCGGACCACTATCGGAACCGGCTCAGCCGTCCGTCACTCGCGACGGCGGCGCCGGACGGTCAGGACGGCGAGGCCGGCCATGGCGAGCGTGAGCGTCGCCATGGCGAGGCTGGCGACGGCCGTGCCGGTGCGCGACAGGCCAGCGACCGTGCCGGAACCGTCGGTCTTGCCGGAACCCTTGCCGCCGGTGAGCGTGCCGGCGTCCTGCGTGCCCGCACCCGGCTCGCCCGCGGACGGGGCGGGCTTGAGCGCCTTCCTCGCCTCCTCGAGTTTGGCGAGCGCGTCGTTCACGTCGATCTGCGAGACGGTCTTGTCGTCGTGGACGCTGATCGCGTTCTCGAGCGCGGCGCGGAACGCCTTCCACGTGGCGGGCGTGTAGTCGGACTCCTTGAGCGCGGACGCGCTCTGGATCGCGGCGGCCAGCGCCTCCTTGTTGACCGTGTTGCCTTCGGTTGGATTGACGGTGACCGTGAACGTGGCGGTCTTCGTCGTATCTGACTTGAGCACGATGGTGACGGTCTTCTCGCCGGCGGCCGTGGTGTCGAAACCGGACGGATCGGCCAGCTCGTAGTCGTCGCCGTAGGTCAGCACCTTGACGGTGCCGTCGGAGAGCGTGGCGGTCACTTCGAGGCCGTTGAGGTCCGGACCGGCGTCGCCCACGGTGTAGGTCGTCCTGTCCGGGGCTTTGGTGACTTCGATCTTCTCGATGGTCGCCTCGGGTTGGACGCTCTTCGCCGTGACCGCGGCCATCGCGTTCTTGAGGTCGGCGGTGACCTTGGTGACCTCGGCCTGCGTGGCGTCGGTCTTCTTCAGCAGCTTCCCGGCGGCGTCGATCGCATTCTGCAGCGCGTCCCACGCCTCGTCGGCCTCATAGTCGGCGGCGGCATAGCCCTTGGCTTCGGCGAGCGCCGATTCGAGGGCGGCCGTGTCGACCTTGGCCGTGCCGGCGGCCTTCGTCCAGGTCACCATGCCGGTGGAGTTGCTGTTCTGCACGTAGGTGGTGCCGTCGGAGCGGTTGTTGGTCGCGTAGAACGGGATCGCCTGGATGTCGATGTCCTGCGTCGTGTCGCCGTCCACGTACTTGGCCTTGCCGGTGATGATCATCATGCGGCTGGCGTCCATACCGTCGATGAGCGTGCCCTCGGCGGCCTTGAGCGTGTTCTTCTCGTCGCGCCGGATCTGGATCTTGCGCGGGTCGAAGTTGGCGATGCCGCTGTTGAGCTGCTTGTTGCCGGCCTTCTCCATGGAGAAGACGAGCGGGCCGCGTTCGACGGCGACCTTGCCCTGCTGGTCGGAGACCTTCTCGTTGCCTTCGGTGAGCTTGATCTCCATCGGGAAGTCGAGGGAGACCACGTCGCCCTTGACCCACGTGCGGTCGATGGACACGTAGCCCTTGACGGCGTCGGCCTTGACCTTCTTGCCGTTGACCTTGATGACCGGCGTCTCGTCGCTCTGGCCCTTGAGCCAGCTGGGGATGCGTACCTTGAGGGTGAACTCCTTGGACTGCTCGGGGTTGACGGTCATCTCGACGTTGCCGTCGTTCGGATAGGCGGTCTTCTGGGTGACGCCGACCTTCACGCCGGACACGCTGATGGTGGCCTCGCTGCCGATGTACATGTTGACGAACACGTTGTCGCCGTGCGTCGTGTACATGTATTCGGAGAGGCGTGCGAGCGTGCGCATCAGGTTCGGCGGGCAGCAGGCGCAGGCGAACCAGCTGGAGCGGCCGAGCGTGCCGCCGTTCTTGGTGGGCAGTTCGAGCCTGTTCGCGTAGTAGAAGCGGTCGCCTTCGAGGTTCACGCCGTCGAGGATCGCGTTGTACATGGCGCGTTCGATGACGTCCGCGTACTTGGCGTCCTCGTGCACGAGGTTCATGCGCAGGTTCCAGTTCGCCAGGGCGATGGAGGCGCAGATCTCCGCGTAGGAGTCGTTGCTGGGCAGCTCGTAGTCGGTGCCGAAGTCCTCGCCGTGACTGGCCACGCCGATCGATCCGGTGACGTACATCTTGCGGTTGACGACCGAATCCCACACCTCGTCGAGCGCGTGGAGGTACGAGGTCTCGGTCTCGCCGCCGACGAGCCTGGCCACGTCGGTCGCGCCCGCGTACAGGTAGTTGGCGCGCACGGCGTGTCCGACGGCGTTGGTCTCCTCGGTGAACGGCAGCGCATCCTGCGAGTATTCGTAGCCGTCGTACTGGCTGTCGCGCAGCTTCGGATCCTCGCCGCGGCGGTCGATGAGCGTCTTGGCGGTCTGGACGTACTTGTCGCCGGAGACCTCGCCCTCATGCTGTTCGACGAGTTCGGAGAACTTGGCGAGCGCGAGCTCGATCTCCTCGTGTCCGGGGACCTCGTGGCGGGTGCCGTTCGGCCCGAACAGGTTCACGATCTCGTCCGCGTATCGCTTGGCGGCCACGTACAGGCTGTAGTCGGGGTCGCCGATGCCCTCGCGGTAGCGGGTGTATGCGACGGCCGACTCGATGAAGTGGCCGGCGTTGTACATCTCGTGGTTGTTGAAGTTGCGCCAGCGGTGGGTGCCGGGGGCGCGGCCGCCGGAGTAGCTGGAGGAGCGCAGCGTGAAGTGCGTGTTGATGTAGCCGTCCGCGTACTGCACCTTCTGGATGAGGTCCACCCATTCGGCGAGCTTCTTCTCGAGGCGCGCCTTGTGCTCGAGCACGGTCGGGTCGGTCTCGTCCTTCATCGCGGCGAGCGTGTAGCTGATCGCCTCGAGGGACTTGTAGATGTCGGAGTCCTGGAACACGAAGCCCTGGAACGCCGAGTACTCCTCGCCGTTGAGCTTCTTGACGGCGTTCTCGAAGTTCGGCTCGCCGCCGGACGCCTCCTCGATGTGCCCGATGGACACCTCGAGGGACTTCATCATGTTGACCTTCTGCTTCGGTGACCAGAAGTCGTCGGTGAGGGTCACGTTCTCGAAGGTGACGGACTTGTTCGCCGTGGAGGCGGCGACCTTGCTGTTCACGGCGATCTCCGCCTCGGCGGGGAATGCGACGCCGTTGACGGACACGGTGCCGGTCACGGTGAACGTCTTGCCGACCTGGTCGGCCGCGTACTTGGCCGGATCGACCTTGTCCCAGGTGACGGGCATGAGCTTCGAGTCGAAGGTCTCGCCGAAGTCGTAGGAGACGGTCTTCTGTCCGGTGTTGTGCGTGGAGGGTGTCGGATCGTCGAACTGGATGCCGTTGACGACGACGCTGTTCGGCAGGATCGGCGCAGTGCCGGCCACGGTGGACGTCTTGTACGTGTCGACGCCGGTGACCTCCTCGACGGCGACGGAGGCGGTCGCCGTGCGCGTCTCGCCGCTGGTCTTGTCGGTCATGGCGACCTTGACGGTCCCCTCGCCCTTCTTCGCGCCGGCGACGGTCACGGTGGCCCCGGTCCTGTCGCCGACGATCGAGAGGGCGTCGCCTTCCGTGCTCCACTGGTAGGTGAAGTCGCCCGCGTAGCCGGTGGGCAGCGGGGAGGCGGTGTAGGTGGCGTTCTCGCCGTTGACGATCTTCGCCTTGCCGGTCACCTTCGCGGTGACGAACTCGTCGGTGACGGTCTCGCCGTACACCTGCCATTCGCCGATGCCGACGCCGGTCTGGCCGCTGCCGTCACGGTCGACGAGCATGCGGATCCTCGTGGTCTTGATCGGGTGCTTCGCGTCGATGGCGACGCCGTTCCACGTGCGGTTGTCGCCGTTGTACTTGCCGTCGGCGTGGTCGACTCCGACCGTGTCGACGGTCTTGCCGTCCTTGTCGAGCATGCCGGTGACGTCCGCCCACTTGCCGGTGGCGTGGTTCCAGTACTGGAGCCTGGCGCTCTTCGGATACTTGACGCCGCCGCCGTCGGCCCACCACATGACCTGCATGCTGCGGATGTTCCTCGGTTCGCTCCACGTGAGTTCGATGGGCTGCGGGTATTCGAGGTCGCCCTCGCTCTTCCACGTGTTCCACGAGGTGTCGCTCTTGCCGGCGAGGTTCATGTCGTTGACGTTGGCCGTATTGGTGCCGGAGTTCGTGTAGTCGGCGGAGACGACGCCCTCGGGCGCGATGTTCTTGCCTTGGGCGATACCGGGCTGGAAGTCCTCGCCCTGCGCGCCGTACACCTCCCATTCGCTGATGCCCACGCCGTTCTTGCCGCTGCCGTTGCGTTCGACCTTCATGCGGATCTGCGTGGTGGTCACGTCGGCGGCGAACAGCACCTCGTTCCAGTACTTGTTGGCGCCGTTGAGGCCGTTGCCGTCGGAAGTGTCGTATTTGACGCCCATCTGGTCGGTGGCCTTGCCGTCCTCGTCGGTCATGCCGGTGAGCTGCTTCCATTCGCCGGTGGTGTCGTCGAGGTATTCGATGGTCGCGGATTTCGGGAAGGTGACGTTGTCGGTGGCCGTGATGTCGTTGTTGTCGGCCCACCAGATGACGCGTGATCCGGACAGCTGCTGCGGAGTGTCCCATTTGAGCCACACCTTGGTCGGGTATTCGACGCCGCCCTGCGACCACGTGTTCCACGAGGTCGAGGCCGAGCCGGCCAGGTAGCCGTTGTTCACGTTGGATACGGGCGTGTTCTCCTTGTCCGCGCCTGCCTTGGCGTAGAGGGCGAGATTGACGAGCCTCTTGCCGGCCCAGCCGACCGCCGCCTGCGCGGGCAGCGCGGTGACGAGCATGGCGAGGGCCGCCAATACGCCGATCGCCGCGCGGAACGCACGGCTCTTCAGCGTATGGTTTCGGATGTGATCGAGCACATTCTCTCCTTACATGGTGACTGCACGGTACGGGCCCGAACGCCGTGTGGGTCTGCTGTCCGCCGTGCCGTCGGCTTCTTCCTCGTGAGCGTTTACAGGGCTTGTCTCCATTGACTGTGAACATTGACTGTGAACGCTCTCGAACCGATTGGTCTCAAGTTTATAACGATAAGAGCGATACCACTTGAGGAAAAGGCTTTCACCGCGTGTCGCCATTGACAACGGCACGGCTCATGTTCACAAGTGTTCGCCCACGTTGATTCGCACATCTCCCACGCGCGTTTTTGTGCGGATGACGCACACGTTTCACGCCCGCTCCTGCGGCAGCAGGTAGAGGTCGTCATCGTCCGTCGCCATTGCATCGGCAACCGTCACCATCACCTCGTCCTCCGTATGCCCTGTTCCTCCAGTTCGTGGATGACGCGCCATGGGGCATCCAATTCGTTGGCATGCATGCGGATGACCGATAGTCCCTGCCGCTCCAGGCAATACTGCCGACGACGCTCATCGTCGACGACCTCGCGAATCGCCCTGCCGGAGGTCATGTCCGGATCGACGTACTTCCGCGTTCCATCGAATTCCAATGCCACCTGCCCATCGCCCGACGTCCTCCAGAGAAAATCGACGCGATGGCAGCGATTCGGGCGGTCCAGACAGGGAAATTCGACCTGGATATCGTCCGGAGGACAGCCCATGTCATGCAGCATGCCCCGCGCCGACGATTCACCGCCGTTCTCGCTGCGCGCGTCCGCCAGATCGAACGCCCGCATGACGGTTTGGCGATGGCGGGAATACTTCACCGACGACGGATAGGCGAGCAGGACATCCTTGTCGACGGAGCCGGAACGCACCGACGAGTCGATGGGGGCCAACGAATATCTCAGGCTCAAGGTGGCGGCGCAGTCGAACAGGGTACGCAGCAAGCCCGTCACCTTCACTCCTTCCACCTCCACGACCTCGGGATCGGAGATGACGTGCCGTTCCAACCGATTGGTATTGCGGTAGTGCGTGCCAGGAGCGCCCACGACATACAACGGCCACGCCAGACGATAGGAGCCCGATGCATGACGGCTGCGGTGGGTCCGCCGAACACCCAATCAGGATGCCGTTTGGCCAATGCCCGGACGATGTGCCGGATTCGTTCGTAACGGTCGAGGGAATTCCAATAATCGACCTGCGCATATAGTCCGCGGAAAGGCTTCACGATGGTGCCGGAACGCATGCGACGCTGAATCGCCTTGAATTCGGTGTCCGTGGGAGCCACGACGCAACGCTTCTCCCGACGCGCTTCGGCGAACAGCGCATCAACCGCATGATGCCTTACCATGTCCCCATTGTAGAAGGGCCTGGCATCGCGAATCTCAGGGACGAAACCCCCGTTATCCGAGATTTACAGCACCAAACACCCGTTTTGATGGGGTTGTTCCGGGCATTTGACGCTGTGAATCGGGGATAACGGGGGTTTGGTACAGGGAGGGAAGAAGGAGGGGGAACGACAAGGGCCCATCCCGGGTGGGATGGGCCCTGATCTACCGATCAGTCAGCGGGAACGAACGTCCCACCTCTAATCAGTGACGGTTGTCGAGACGGTGGTACATCTCGGACAGCTGCAGTTCCTTCTCGAACTGGCGGGCGGTCGTCTTGTCGTCGATGACGGCGAGCTCGACGCCGGCGATGCGGGCGAAGTCCTCCCAGGCCTCACGACCGACGGAGGTGGTCATGCAGGTGTGGTGGGAGCCGCCGGCGGTGATCCAGCACTGGACGGCGGTCTTCAGATCCGGCTGCGGCTTCCAGACGGCGCGGGCGCACGGAAGCTCCTTGAGGGAGCCCTGCGGCTCGACGACGTCGACGACGTCCATGAGCAGGCGGAAGCGCTCGCGCTCGTCGGCCATGGAGACGACGACGGCGTCCTTCTTCGGCTTGCCGGAGAAGACCAGGCGGACCGGGTCGGCCTTGCCGCCGATGCCGAGCGGGTGGATCTCCAGCTTCGGCTTGGCGATGGTGCCGATGGCCGGGGAGACCTCGAGCATGTGGGAGCCCATGTCGAGCTCGTTGCCCTCGGTGAAGTTGTAGGAGTAGTCCTCCATGAGGGAGGCGCCACCCTCGAGGCCGTAGCCCATGACGGCGCCGATGCGCACGAGGACGGCGGTCTTCCAGTCGCCTTCGGCGGAGAAGCCCCAGCCGTACTCGGACGGGAAGCGCTGCGGGCCGACACCCGGCAGCTGCGGCAGGGCACCGAGGTCCTCGAAGTTGTCGACGCCGGCGGTGCAGCCGTTGGCGCGCATCATGTTGACCATCGCGGCCTCTTCCTTGGCGGCGATGAACAGGGAGTCGTACTTGGCGTCCAGCAGGGCCGGATCGACGTCGTACTTGGCCTTGTAGTCCTCGATGATCTCCTTGACCTGGTCGTCCTTGACGGCGTCGTACGCGGCGACGAGCTCGTTGACGGCCCAAGTGTTGATGGAGGCGCCGAAGACGCGCTCGGCCTCGGTCTTGTCGCCTTCGGTGACGGCGACGTTACGCATATTGTCGCCCCAGCGCATGACCTTCATGTTGTTGGAGGCGTCCCAGCCGGCGCAGGCGCGGGCCCAGGTGCCGACCTTCTCGGCGACCTCCGGGTCGGTGTAGTGGCCGACGACGATCTTGCGCGGGATGCCGAGGCGGGAGACGATGTAACCGAACTCACGGTCGCCGTGGGCGGCCTGGTTCAGGTTCATGAAGTCCATGTCGATGGTCTCCCACGGAATCTCCTTGTGGTGCTGGGTGGCCAGCTGCAGCAGCGGCTTGGTCAGCACTTCGAGGCCGCGGATCCACATCTTGGCCGGGGAGAAGGTGTGGCACCAGGTGATGACGCCGATGACGTTCGGGTTGGCGGAGGCTTCGACCATGAACTGCTTGACGCCGTCGGAGGACTTCAGGGTCGGCTTGAGGACGATCTTGGCCGGAATCTTGCCGGTCTTGTTCAGGTAGTCGACCATTTCGGCGGAGTGCGCGGCGACCTGGCGCAGCGCCTCCTCGCCGTACAGGTCCTGCGAGCCGACGCCGAACCAGATTTCCTTGCCCTCGAAGGGGTTCTCCATAACCATGGGTTACTTCCTTTACTTCGTTGTGATGGATGGAATCACATCTCGGGTCCCGCCTCCAGGACGGGGCCCAAAGTCTTTTGCTGTTGTGTTGTCGGGGTCTCTTGTGGGGTCTCTCCCCCACCCGGCTTCGCCGGGAGCCCCCTCGTCAGAGGGGGCCAAGGGAAAGCCTCAGTGCTGACCGTAGACGTTCTGGTAGCGATCGTTCAGCTTGTCGATGTCGGCCTGGTCGATCTCGATGATGTCGCCGAGCTGACGGGCGGCCCACATGGTGTGCGCGACCTCCTCGGTCATGGCGGCGGCCTTGACGGCGCCCTCAGCATCCTTGCCGATCGTGAACGGGCCGTGGTTCTGCATGAGGACGGCCGGGGACTTCGGGTACTTCTTGAGGGTCTCGACGACGCCCTTGCCGATGGCCTCGGAGCCGATGAGGCGGAACGGGCCGACCGGCACGGGGCCGCCGAACTCGTCGCCCATCATGGTCAGGCCGCACGGGATGTTCTGGCCGGTGGCCGCCCAGGCGGTGGCGTAGGTGGAGTGCGTGTGCACGACGCCGTAGACGTCGGGCATGTTGCGGTAGATGTAGGCGTGGGAGGCGGTGTCGGAGGACGGGGCTTCGGAGCCGTCGACCACGTTGCCTTCGAGGTCGCACACGACCATCGAGTTCGGGGTCAGGTTCTCGTAGCGCACGCCGGACGGCTTGATGACCATGAGGTCGGCGGTGTGCAGGCGCTGGGACACGTTGCCGGCGGTCCACACGACCAGGTTCCACTTGATCAGCTGCTGGTGCAGGTTGGACACGACCTCGCGCACCTGCTTGACTTCGGCGCGGACCTCGGGACCGTAATCAGCCAGAGTTGCCATTGTTGGTTTCCTTTCGTTTGTTCTGACGTCTATGGGCTCCCTCCGGAGAGGGAGCCGAAGTCTCATGGATATATGGGGGTTATGGGGTTACTTGTCCTCGAGGTCGATGCTCTCGATGGCGGTGTGCTCGATGGGCAGGCCCTTGCTGAAGCGCTCGAAGAAGTCCTCGAAGCCGACGACGTCGCCCGCATAGGGCGCCTCGGTGGTGGACTGGGCGTCCTTGAAGACGCAGCCGTCGAGGTAGTCGGCGAGGTTGTCGTGCGCCTCGTCGGTGTGCCACAGGTAGTCGGCGAGCACGGCCATACCCCAAGCGCCGCCTTCGGCCGCGGTGGACATGACCTTGATCGGCGTGTTGAACGCGGCGGCGAGGATCTTCTGGGCCACCTTCGGGGTGGTGAAGATGCCGCCGTGGCCGACGAGGGAGTCGATCTGGACGTGCTCCTGCTTGGTCATGACGTCCATGCCGATCTTGACCGGGGAGAACGCGGAGAACAGCTGGGCGCGCATGAAGTTGCCGAGGGTCATGTTGGCCTCGGGGCTGCGGGCGAACAGCGGGCGGCCTTCCGGCAGGCCGGCGAGGAATTCGCCGGAGCGGAACGGGTAGTTGAGCAGGCCTCCACAGTTGGCGTCGACGTCGTCGGCGATGGCGGCGCGGAACAGCGTGCCGTACAGGGTGCCGGCGTCGACCGGGTTGCCGATGGCCTTGGCGAACTGGCCGAACAGGCCGACCCACGCGTTGAGGTCGGAGGTGAAGTTGTTGGCGTGGCTCATGCCCGCGAGGTCGCCGGCCGGGGTGGTGACGAGGTCGACTTCCGGGTGGAGGGCCTTGAGCTTGTGTTCGAGCACGACCATCGCGAAGATGGAGGTGCCGGCGGAGACGTTGCCGGTGCGCACGCGCACGGAGTTGGTGGCGACCATGCCGGTGCCGGCGTCGCCTTCCGGCGGGGCGAGCACGACGCCGGGCTCGAGGGCGCCGGACGGGTCGAGCAGCTTGGCGCCTTCGGCGGTGAGCTCGCCGGCCGGGGTACCGGCGACGAGCGGCTTCGGCAGGAGGTCGGTGAGCTTCCACGGCTGGGCGGCGACTTCGGGCAGCGCGTTGAACTTCTCGATGAACTCGGTCTCGTAGTCGTGGGTGGTCGGGTCGATCGGGAACATGCCGGAGGCGTCGCCGACACCGAGGACCTTCTTGCCGGTGAGCTTCCAGTGGACGTAGCCGGCGAGCGTGGTGAAGTACGCGACCTTGGAGACGTGCTCCTCCTTGTTGAGCACGGCCTGGTAGAGGTGGGCGATGGACCAGCGCTCGGGGATGTTGTACTGGAACAGCTCGGAGAGCTTCTTGTGGGCCTCGGAGGTGTTGGTGTTCTGCCAGGTGCGGAACGGCACGAGCAGTTCGCCGTCCTTGTCGAAGGCGAGGTAGCCGTGCATCATGGCGGAGAAGCCGATGTGGCCGATGTGGGTGAGGGTCTCGCCGTAGGCGGTCTTCACGTCGTTGGCCATCGAGGCGTAGGCGGTCTGCAGGCCCTTCCAGATCTCCTCCTTGGAGTAGCTCCACAGGCCGTCCTCCAGATGGGAGGCCCAGCCGTAGTCACCGGAGGCGATGGTCTTGTATTCGTCGTCGATCAGGACCGCCTTGATGCGCGTGGAACCGAATTCGATGCCCAGCGAGGTCTTGCCGGCGCGAATCTTCTCCGCGATCGTGGCGACCTGCTCGGAGGCGTTCGTTGCTGCCATTCTGTGGACTCCTTCTGACCGGCCGGCCAGCACCGCCCGATCGTCGTTCCTTGGGCGCTTACCGCACCCCTTCCTTGGGTGGCCGTTAACGCTCACAATTTCCGTATTCATTGTAACGGCCTTCAGGCCGTATCACAACCCCGACGTGCCATGAAAGATAACGGTTTGATAACAGGTCATCGACACGTCTGATACCCCCTACACGCGAGGCACCGGTCCGAGCGAGATGCGGTCGCGCACCGCGGCCGGCACCAGGCCCACGCCATGCTGCGAGTTCGGCAGCGAGGGCTCCTGGCCTTCGCCGAGCAGACGCAGCACCTCGCGCATGGCGGCCGTGCCGAGTCCCTCGAAGTCGGGGCGCACGGTCGTCAGCGGCGGGAAGAGGTTGTCCATGCCGGTCATATCGTCGAAGCCGACGAGGCTCACGTCCTGCGGGATGCGCAGGCCATGCTCCTGGATCGCGCGCGCCACGCCCACCGCCTGCGCGTCGTTCGCGGCGACGACCACGGTCGGCAGCTTCGCGCCGGTCACGCCGGCCGTGTCGATGAGACGGTTCATCTTCGCGTACGCCTCGCCGGAATCCCACGTCTCGCAACGCATCACCTGAGTCTGGATCGACTCCGCGCCGGACAGCGTCTCCCACGCGGCCAGTCGCGTCGCCGCGTCACGCCAGTCGTGGGGACCCGCGAGATAGAGGACGCGACGATGCCCCGCGGACTTGACCAGGCGCATCACGTCGGCCATCGCGCCCCACTGGTCGATGCCGACGAACGACGTGCGCTCCAGATCCTCGGCGGGGATCAGCGAACGCGCCTCGCGCATGCTCATGCCGCCGTGCGTCGAGGTGACGATGACGCGCGGCTGGCTGACGCGCGCGCGGCAGGCGACGTCAAGCATCACGTCGGTGGGGGTCAGGAAGATGAACGCGTCGACGTTCTGCTCGTTGAACGTGTCGATGAGGTCGTCGAACTCGGCCTGCGTGCACAGCGCCTCGTGCACCATCATCACGCTCATGAACAGGCCGTGCCCGCGCGCGATCGACTCAATGGACGAGATCGCGGAGATCGGACCGAAGAACTTAAGGCCGCCGGCGATGAGGCCGATGGTGCGCGACCGGCTGGAGGCCAGGGCGCGCGCCGAGTTGGAGGGACGGTACCCGAGCTCGCGGATCGCCGCCTTGACGCGCGCACGCGTGGCGTCGGAGACGTCCGGGGAGTTGTTGATGACGCGGGAGACGGTCTGGTGACTCACTCCCGCGAGTTTCGCCACCTCGAACATCGATGGCCTTTTGTTGGCGCGGCGAGCAGACATAACCTCTTCTCCTTTCGCGCGGCACTGCACTGACTTACGCAGTGTAGCGCGAAAACCACCGCGACACGTGAACGTTCACACGCCGGTTTTCCCGTGTCGCGCGTGTCGCATGTGTCGCACGCCGGTCACACGAGCTTCCAGGAGACGCGGTGCAGGTCGCACGGGCCCTGCGCGGCGATGGCGGCCTTGTGCGCCGCCGTGCCGTAGCCCTTATTGCTCCCCCACTGGTACGCCGCGTATTCCGGGCGTTCGGCGAGACGCTCCATGAGCCGGTCTCGCGTCACCTTCGCGATGACGGCGGCCGTCGCAACGGTCGCGCAGGAACGATCGCCCTTCACCTTGGTCGTCACGTCGGCGGGCACGGGCACGTCGGGCGCGTCGAACGTGTCGAGCGCCTTGGTGATGTAGTCGTACGGACCGTCGAGGATCGCGCCGACGCGCACGCGCCGCTCCCCCGCGGCGCCCGGCGCGCCGAGTCCCAGCTTCGATTCCGCCTCGGCGAGCGCGCGCAACGCGGCTATGCCGAGTGCGTGGCCGATGCCCCACTCGTCGATCTCCGCGTTGCTCGCCGCGCCGACCGCCCACGCGGCGGCCCAGCCGGTGAGCTCGTCGTAGATGGCCTCGCGGCGGCGTTCGGTGAGCAGCTTGGAGTCGGCGACGCCGGCGGGCACGGCGAGGCCGGAGCCGTCGCTGGAGCCGTCGCCGGAGACATCGCCGGTTCCGGCGACATCGCCGCCGTCCGCCGTCTTCCCCATCAGATCGCGCGCGCGGATGATGGCGCAGCCGACCATCGCCGGGCCGGCGAGCGCACCGCGTCCCACCTCGTCGAAGCCGGCGATGAGGTCGAATCCGCGGGAGGCGAGCTCACGTTCGAGGTCGAGCGTCGGCGTGATCATCAGTTGCCCAGACCGTCATTCGCGTGCTTCGGGTCGATGGTCGTCACGCTCGACTCGGACGTGACGCCGGACGTACCGGCGGTCGTGCCGGACGTATCCGACGTGGCCGAGACGCTCGCGTCCGGCACGTCGGCGAACACCTCGTGGTGCGCGTCGAGCGAGCCGAGACGGCTCAGCGGCCAATAGCGGCACAGGCCCACGCCGACCACGTCGGCGATGGGGACGAGACCGTGGTCGCCGTCGTCCTGATGGTAGCGGGAGTCGGCGGAGTTGGCGCGGTTGTCGCCCATGACGAAGACATGTCCGGCGGTGACGGTCACGCTGAACGGGAAGGCGCTCGGCTGCACGCCGTCCTTGAGATACGCGGTCTCGGTGATGGCGACGCCGTTCACCTTGATCGGCTGGCCGGCGCCCTCGCAGGTGACGGTGTCGCCGGGAAGACCGATGACGCGCTTGATGAGATAGTCGCCGGCGAGCGGGCTCGTGGTCTGCTCGTTGGCGAGCCAGCCGGCCGGATCGTGGAAGACGACCACGTCGCCGCGCTTCAGGCCGACCGTCTTCGGTGCGGGCTTGAAGGTGATGACGCGGTCGCCGGGTTCGATGGTGCTTTCCATCGACCGGGTGGGGATCTCGTAGAAGCCGACGAGGAACACGCGGATGAGGATCACGACGAGGATCGGGATGCCGCACCAGATGAGTGTGTCGCGCCAGGAGAAGCGGTCGTCGCGACGGGTCCGCTTCGGGTCCGCCGGCGTCGCGGCCGTGGCCCGTGCGGGCGATGCCGACGATTCCGGCGTCTCCGGCATGACGGCCGGATCGACGCCGTGGTCGGCCACCAGGACGGTGTGACGGTCGCGCTCATCGTTGTCGTATGGCATGTGCCCTCCTGTTCCCCGCGAAAACTCCACTCATCGTAATCGGGCGCATGCCCACACGCACGCCGCGGGCGTGACGTGCACCGAACACGCACGGGGATGCGGGAGCCGGAAATACGAAACGGTCCGGAACCGCGGAGGTTCCGGACCGTTCTACGCTTCGAGCGAGTCAGCGACTCAGGCTGCTCACTTGGCGCGACGCTCGACGATACGAGCGGCCTTGCCGCGCAGCGCGCGCAGGTAGTACAGCTTGGCGCGACGGACGCGGCCCAGACGCACGACCTTGATGGAGTCGATGGACGGGGAGTGCAGCGGGAAGCGACGCTCCACACCGGTGCCGAAGCTGATCTTGCGGACCACGAAGGTCTCGCGCACGCCGGCGCCCTGGCGGGCGATCACCACGCCGGTGAAGGTCTGGATACGGGAGTTGTTGCCTTCCTTGATCTTCACGTTCACGTCGACGGTGTCGCCGGGACGGAAGGTCGGGATCTCCTCGGCCGGCTTCATGTGCTTGGCGTCGAAAGCCTCGATGGCGTTGACCATGATTGTTCCTTAGGTGCCGCCGCATATCGGCCACCGGACGGGGCGCGCGCACGACCCGCGGTTCTCTCGCGGGCTCCGGGGACGTATCCGTCTCCCGGCTTCGGTGCACGCACCGATGTTCCTTCCCCGCAGGTCTGCCTGCGAGGGGTGCCGATCCGCCGGAAATCGCGCCCGAGGGCGGCCCGGCTGGACCTCATGCGACAGGGGTTTATGCGGCGACCCCCGCCACGACACAGCAATCTTTAAATCTACTGCAGACTACGGACACTGCTGCACATCGCGAGACCCGAGAACCCGACACGACGCATACGAACATCGCATGATCAGCACACGACGCAGCGCTGCCAGAACAGGGTCCCAGTCAAGCCATAACACAAAGCACGGCACATACCGATAAGGAGAAAGGCAGAACGAGAGGGCATGCATCTCCGGATAAGGAGACACATGCCCTTTTATTTTATATTACAGACCCCATAGATCTGATCATTATTTCAATCCACGCCCCATGAGGAGCGACAATGCAGAGATGCAGCGAGCAACTGCAGAGATACGACGGTCGGAGATTCCGGCACATTCCACATCAACAGCGAGCTTCATATGAACGTGATAGCATTTCGCCTTACGCGCACCCCTGTATGATATTGTTGCTTCGCACCTTGTTTTCACGCCGCTAAGGCAAAACAAGATGAGGAGCAGAATGAGTGAGATAATGAACTGTTGTTCCATTATTCCACTCCTTTCTCCAAAATCTATAATTGGATATTTATTGTTTGCTGCTGGCGGTTTACTTTGGTCGAGCCGACTGCCAGCAGCAAATACTCTATCGTGATGCGACGACTTTCACAACTTCAATGATCAGTGTATACCAACTGGCATACATCACTTGCGCATGAGGCGGGCAACGGCGGCTCGGATGGCGGGTTCGGCGGCGGTCGGGTCGTCGATGTGCTCGACCGATTGCTCGATGGGGCACATGCCGTCTCGCCCGCGGTTGAGGATGACGGGGACCAGCGCGCCGTAGGCGGCTTCGATGCCGTGGGCGCGCAGGGCGGCGAGTCCGGCTTCGCTCATCGTGCACGCCCATACGGCTTTGACTCCAAGGCGAGCGTAGAGCAGGGCGGCGCCCTTGCCCACCACACGGTCGGCGGCGCAGAAGCCTGCGAGGCTGCGGCCTTCGTCGAGCCATATGAGCAACGGGCGCACGCCACGGCCCGTGCCGGTCAGCGTTTCGGTGCGGCCGGCGGCGTCCGTGCGGCAGGCCACACAGCCGAGCGCGCCATCGGCGAGCAGATCGGCGCGGGCGCGAAGACGATCGTCAGTCACGATGACGATCCACGGCGAACATGACCAGCGGGATGAGCACCCATTGGAGCACGAGGCCGGGCAGGCCCGTGCCGACGGCGGCCCATATGCTCGCGACCGACATCTGCGCGTTGCCGAGCAGGAAGACGGCCACGGCGATTGCGAGCGCGTCGACCAGTCGTCCGCCGATCTGGGCGGCGACGAGCTTCGCCAGCCAGCCGAGCGGCAAGGGGACGGCTTCGGGGACGCGCACGCCGCGCAGAAGACCGGCGATCAGGCCGTAGGAGGCGAGTTCGATGACCATGAACGGCACCATCGGAGCCATCGGCATGCCGGTAAGGAGGAAGCTCACGATCGGGGCGAGCGCTCCGGTGACGAGGCCGGCGAACGGACCGGCGAGCAGCCCCACGAGCAGCACAGGCAGGTGCATCGGCAGCAGGGTCTGGCCGATCATCGCGCCGAGCCCCATCGCCGCACCAGCGAGGTGGAAGACCTGCGGCAGGGCGACGGCGGCCACGACGGCGAGCAATGTGGCGACGGATTGAAACTTGATGGATGGCAGCGCGGCGGCGCGGGCCGAAGCGGTGGATTGTGGTCGCATGATGGATTTCCTTTCGATTCAGCGCAAATCGAGGTCGATGAGCTGGTATTCGCGGCTGCCGAGGCCCATTTCGACGGCGTGTTCGATGGTGTGGATGCCGTGGCGCGATTCGATGCGCTCGATCAGCGGCTCCTTGTTGTCGTGCGAGACGTACACCATGTCGACGCACGCCTGGTCGACGGCGACCGGGTCGAGCGAGGCGCAGATGCCGATGTCCGCCATGACGGGCGCGTGCGGATTGCCGTCGCAGTCGCAGTCGACGGACAGGTTGTTCATCACGTTGATGAAGCACATCTCGCCTTTGAGCGTGTTGAACACGGCGGTGGCGGCTTCGGCCATCGCCTCGAGGAACGCGTCCTGGTCGCCGCTGAACGGGTTGGCGAGAATCTCGTCCTGCCCGGAGTGGAGGCGTTTCTTGCCTCGCGAGGAGGCCATGCCGATGGAGATGTTCTTGAGCGCGCCGCCGAAGCCGCCCATCATGTGGCCTTTGAAGTGCGAGAGCACGGCGTAGTAGTCGTAGTTCGGGAAGTGGGAGCCGACGATGTCGGCGGTGATGCGCCTGCCGCCTTCCACGGGGATTTCGATCTCGCCGTCCTCGTCCTGGATGTCGCAGGGGGCGATGTCGAGGAATCCGTGCTCTTTGATGGTCTTCCAATGGTGTTCGGTGGTGTCGCGGGTGCCCGCGTACGCGGTGTTGCATTCGACGATGGTGCCGTCGAGCCGCTGCACGAGGTCCTTGATGAGCGCCGGCTGCAGGTAGTGCGTGTTGCCTCCTTCGCCGGAGCTGAGTTTGACGGCCACCTTGCCCTGCGGTTTCGCGCCGAGCGCCTCGTAGACGCGCATCAGCCCGGCCGGGCTGATGTCGCGCGTGAAGTAGACTTTGGCCGCCATCGGATAGTCGGTCTCGTAGGTTCCGGGTGTTCTGGGCGTCGTCTCCGTCATGTGGTGCCTCCTTGCTGCCGGACGGTCGGTTTCCCGTTTCCAAGGATACTTCGTCCGCGTGAACTCGTTCCCTCACCCCGGCAAAAGAACGATGCCCGGCATCCGTGGGGATGTCGGGCATCGGGTTCATGGCCTACGCCTTGTCGCGTATGACCGGTCCGCGGTCATACGCATCTCACGCGCGCTTGCGGCGCACGGCGAGCGCGGTCGCGACGGCCGCGAGCAGGAGCGCGACGCCGGCGATGCCGGCGACCGTGCTGCCGGTGCTCGACAGCGTCGGCTTGGCGGCGGAGGCGTTCGTCTCGCCCTTGCCGGAGTCGGCCGCGCCGTTCCCGGACGTCGCTCCGGACTGTCCGGTGATGTCGGAACCACTGCCGGTGCCGGGGTTCGGGGTCGGCTCGGGTTCCGGTTCGGCATCCGCCGGGGCGGAGGAGTAGGACACGGACAGCGGCGATGTGGTCTTGCCGTCGAGATCGGTCACCGTGACGGTGACGGCCTGTCCGTCCGTCGAAGCGGACCTGGCCTTCGCGGCCACGGTGCCGAAGTCGACGTCCACGCTGGCGGTCAGCGTGTTGCCGTAGGTCTTCTTCTCGGCGGTCACAGTCTTGGACTGTCCGGCGGTCTCGATCTTCAAGGCCTGCACGGCGCCGGTGGCGGTGGCGCGGATGGTGGCCTTGCCCTTGACGGTCGCGTTCTCGAGCGGGTTCCACGTCGTGCCGCCGTCGGTGGAGTATTCCACGGAGGAGTCGGAGACGTTCGGCTCCGGCTGGTCCTCGGTGACGACGGAGAGCGCGTTCACCAGTCCGGCGCCGCGGTACTCCTTGCCGGCGTCCGCGGACGGGTCGGCGAGCTGGCCGTAGTTCTCCTTGGCCTGCTTCTTCATGAGGTCGAGCACCTGGGCGGGCGTGTAGTCGGGGTGGACGCCCTTGATGAGGGCGGCGACGCCGGCCGCGTGCGGGGACGCCATCGAGGTGCCGCTGTAGTAGGCGTAGTTGGCCTTGTCGAGATCGGGGTCGACGGTCGAGGCAATATTCACGCCCGGAGCGGCCACGTCGATGCTGTTCTTGCCGTAGTTGGAGAAGGAGGCGCGCGAGTAGCTGCCGAGCTTGCCCCAATCGGTCTCGCCGACCGCGGAGACGGTCACGACGCCGGGCAGGGACGCCGGGATGTCGACGCCGTTCTTCACGTCACGGTTCTTGATGATGGTCTTGCCGTCCGGATCGCCTTCGACGTCGTTCGGGCTGCCGTTGTCGGGGGACGGGTCGTCGAGGTTCTGGTCGGAGTTGCCGGCGGCGGCGACGTTGGTCACACCCTTGGACGTGGCGTAGGCGACGGCGCGGCGCACGGCCTCGTAGCCGGCGGTCTGCGTCGGATCGGACGGCACCCAGTACTCCCACGGATCGGAGTAGTAGCTGTTGTTCGTCACGTCGATGCCCTTGTCCGCGGACCAGGCGAAGCCGCAGGTCACGTACTCCGGGTACAGGAAGCCGCCGTCGTTCATGGCCTTGATGGCCGCGATCTTGACGGTCGGGACGACGCCGTCGACGCCGATGCCGTTGGAGGCGGCCGCGATGGTGCCGGCCACGTGCGTGCCGTGCGAGCTGGCGGTCGGCATCCACGGCTTGTCGCCGTTCGCCTTGGTCGCCTGCGTGGCGATGCCGTTCGTGGAGCAGTCCACGGAGAGCGAATCATCGATCTGGCTGGTGCCGTCGGTGTTCTTGAAGTCGGCATGGCGGTAGTCGACGCCGGAGTCGATGACGCCGACGGTCACGGGCGCGAGCGAGACGCCCTTGGCCTTCAGCGTCTCGTTGGCCTTGTCCGCGCCGAGCGCAAGCACGCCCCATGCCTTGTCGGCGGTGGTGTACGGGTCGTTCTGCAGCGACTCCTCCTTGGCGAACTGGCTGTTCGCGTCCATGCGGTTCAGCGAGAACGTGCTCGCGCCATCCTTGGCGGCGCCCTTGTCGACCACGTCCTCGTTGCCGGTCACCCGCGCCTGGCGGGTGGTGCCGACCGAGTCGATGGCGATGCCGTCGGCGGTGGCCTTCTCGGCATAATCCTTGGCGAAGCTCTTCGACTTGGCCTGCACGAAGAACGTGCCGAACTGCGGGTACTGGGCCAGCGCCACGACGTCGCCCATACCCTCCGCCTCGGCGACGGCGGCCTTGATCTGGGCCTCGCCGGAGCCTTCGGGCAGGTTCACCGCGTAGTTGCGGGCCGCATCGGACTGCTCGACCGGCGAGTACACCGGGGTCGCGTCGGCGGCGTGCGCCGTGGAGGCGACGCCCATGGCGCCGCACGACAGCGCCATGGCGAACGCGGCGCATGCGGTCGCGAACTTCCTGGTCAGCGCAAAGTGCTGCATGACTTTCCTCTCTTCCAATCCGTGCATAACGCACAAGCGGACCGCCCCACGTATGTGGACGCGATCCGCGATGACAAGAGGCACTCTATGAAAGTCGTGTTACGATGCGGCGGAACGACCGCATCGTGGAATCGGAAGGCTCCGACCGGCCGGACGCCCGGCGCTCACAGCAGCCAGTTGGTGGCGCAGGAGGCGAGGAACACGGCCAGTCCGAACCACATGACCGGCACCATGCCCATGCCGAGCCACGAGTACGCACCCGGCTTCTCCAGCGCGTTCCAGCGTTTCGTGGAGACGCGCAGCAGCACGACGGCCGCCACGACGAGCACGATGAACACCGTCCATCCGACGGAGGACGCGGCCTCGGGCTTCGACATGTCCGAGTACATGGCGGGCAGGAAAATCCACGAGGCACCGCACAGCGTGGTGAACCCGGCGGTGATGCCGACGCGCGTGTAGCCGTCGTCCCTGCCCTTGCCCCGCTGGAGGTTGTTCCACAGGAACGACGCGGCGACGACGAGCGCGGCTGCGATCGCCAGATACGCGGCCCAACGGATGTAGGTCACGTCCGTGTAGAACTCGCTGGGAAGCACGACGATCGCGGAGACCACGAACGTGGCGGCGGCCACGGCGCGCCCGAACACGGCCTGCGAATCGTCGCCGCCGAACGGCCAGCCGACGATGAGCAGCATCGTGGCGGACATGGCGAGCATGCCGGAACCCATGATGCCGCCGGGAGTCAGCACGCCGAGCGTATAGACGATGCCGAAGAACAGCGCATAGGCGACGAGCTGGGTGATGACGACGGTGAACTCGCCGTGCACGGTCATGCCGAAGCCGGGCCGACCGTTACGCCCGTCCCGGCCGCCACCGGCGCGCCGTGCCGGTTCCGGCGCGCCGGAGCGCGGCCGTTCGCGGCGTTCGCGCGTCTGCGATGCGTCGGCGCGGCCGCCCCGCGCATTGCGGCGTGCGGCCTTGCGTTTCCTCTGCGAATTGCTTGCCACCATGTATCTCCTGTCTCTCCTTGGCGCCGATGGCGCTTTCGTCGTATACGGATGATGCCCGGCGCCTCTTCGACGCCGGGCATCATCATGCGTTCCGATTCGGGACCGATGTCTCATCGGCCCCGTCCCCGCCCGGCTTCGCCGGAATCGGGTTCACGGAATCAGAACTCGCGGTTCTTGCGGTAGAACTCGATCAGGGACTTCGTGGAGGCGTCCTGGGCGGCGAGGGCCTCGTCGTCCTTGGAGATCGCCGGGGTGATCTGCTTGGCGAGCTGCTTGCCGAGCTCGACGCCCCACTGGTCGTAGGAGTCGAGGCCCCACACGGTGCCCTCGACGAAGGTGATGTGCTCGTACAGGGCGATGAGCTCGCCGAGCGCGAACGGGGTCAGGGCCACGCCGAAGATGGAGGTGGTCGGACGGTTGCCGGTGAACACGCGGGCCGGGACGATCTCCTCCGGCGTGCCCTCGGCGCGCACCTCGTCGGCGGTCTTGCCGAACGCGAGCGCCTTGGTCTGCGCGAAGTAGTTGCCGAGGAACAGCTCGTGCACGTCCTGGTCGCCGTCCTTGGTCGGGTTCGGCGTGTTGACGAACGCGATGAAGTCGGCCGGGATGAGCTGGGTGCCCTGGTGGATCAGCTGGTAGAAGGCGTGCTGGCCGTTGGTGCCCGGCTCACCCCAGAAGATCTCGCCGGTCTCGGTGGTGACGGGGGTGCCGTCCCAGCGCACGGACTTGCCGTTGGACTCCATGGTGAGCTGCTGCAGGTAGGCCGGGAAGCGGTGCAGGTACTGGTCGTACGGCAGCACGGCGTGGGAGGCGGCCTTGAAGAAGTTGCGGTACCAGACGTTGAGCATGCCGAGCAGCACGACGACGTTCTTCTCGAACGGCGTGTTGGCGAAGTACTCGTCGATCTCGTGGAAGCCGTGCAGGAACTCCTCGAAGCGGGCCGGGCCGAAGACGACGGCCAGGGAGGTGCCGACGGCGGAGTCGACGGAGTAGCGGCCGCCGACCCAGTTCCAGAAGCCGAACGCGTTGGCCGGGTCGATGCCGAACTCCTCGACCTTCTCCAGGTTGGTGGAGACGGCGACGAAGTGCTTCTTGATGGCCTCGGCCTTCTGGGCCTCGTCGTTGTCGGAGATGGCGCCGTTGGCGACCAGCTCCTCGAGCAGCCAGGTGCGGGCCTCGCGGGCGTTGGTCAGGGTCTCCAGCGTGGTGAAGGTCTTGGAGACGATGATGAACAGGGTGGTCTCCGGATCGAGGCCCTTGGTCTTCTCGGCCAGGTCGTTCGGGTCGATGTTGGAGATGTAGCGGGCGGAGATGCCGGCGTCCGCGTACGGCTTGAGCGCCTCGTACGCCATGACGGGGCCCAGGTCGGAGCCGCCGATGCCGATGTTGACGACGGTCTCGATCTTGCGGCCGGTCACGCCGGTCCACTTGCCGGAACGCACGTCGTCGGCGAAGGCGTAGATCTTGTCGAGGGTCTCGCGCACGTCCTTGACGGTGTCCTGGCCGTCGACGATGTACTTGCCCTCGTCCTCGACCGGGCGGCGCAGCGCGGTGTGCAGGACGGCGCGGTCCTCGGTGTTGTTGATGTGGACGCCGCTGTACATGGCCTTGATGCGCTCGCCGAGCTTGACTTCCTTGGCGAGGTGGACGAACAGCTGGAGGGTCTCCGGCTTGATGAGGTTCTTGGACAGGTCGAAGTGCAGGTCGCCGGCGTCGAAGCTCAGCTCCTTGACACGGTCGGAGTCTTCGGCGAACCACTTCTTGAGGCTGATGCCCTCGGCCTGAAGCTCGTCGTAGTGCTTCTGCAGGGCGACCCACGCCGGGGTGGTGGTGGCGTCAACGGGCGGATTGATGGCCATAGGATTCCATTCCTTTCATCATTGATTGGAGACGGCGTGCGGGCCGCTTGCATCTCGGTCCGCCTACCGTTCCGTATCACGCAACAGAATACTCACAAAAGCGGACACAAGAACACAAAAAGAACACGCGGCTACGCGCCGGCGACGTAGCGGTGAACGGAACGGTGGAGACGGGACGCGGCGGAACGCGCGGCGGGACGTCACACGCCCATCAGCGCGTGGGCGACGGCCATCATCACGAGGGCGATGATCGCGGTGAACGCGAGCGAGAAGCCGGCGAGCTTCGCGTTGCCGAGCACCTTGTCAGTGAACAGCGTGGAGAAGATCGCGATCGGCGCGAGCACGCAGATCACCAGCACCGCGCGGATCTCCGCGGTGAACGGCAGCAGGAACCAGGCGACCGCCGCGAACGCGACGGCGAACGGCAGGCGCCAGGCGACCACGGCCAGCACCTCCTTGACGTCATGCCGGTCACGCGGCAGGTCCATGAGCATGCCGACCATGAACATCGAGCAGAACGCGTTCGCGCCGCTCAACGGCTGCATGACGGTCGCGATCCAGCCGGGGATCTGGACGTGCGCGACCATGAGCACGATCATCAGCATGTAGGTGTCGAACGGCACGGAGCCGAAGAAGCTCTTGAACACGTTCTTGGCGAAGGCACGCCGGGCGAGTCGCCTCGCGTCCCGGTCCTTCGGCTTCTCGTACGGCAGGGTGGGCGCGCTGCCCGCATGCTGTTCGGCGAGCGTCTTGCCCGGCTGGATGTGCAGCAGCTGCTGGGTCATCACGTTCGTGCCGGCCGCGACCATGATGCAGTTGCCGATGTCGAACATGGCGGCCGGCACCACCGCGCCCGCACCCCAGAACGAGGTGACGACCGGGAAGCAGAAGCAGCCGAGGTTGAAGCCGGCGCCGTTGAGCATGAGGAACGCGCGGTCGGTCACGTTGCGCCGGCGCGTGGTCAGGTAGATGAGGACGGGCGGGATGAGCGCGCAGAAGAACGCGAACACGCTGATCCACAGGTAGCTCACGTCGTGCGGGTTCGTGGCGAACGAGTAGACGATGGCGCCCGGCAGCACGACGTTGAACTCGGCCGTCTGGATGACGCGGTAGTCCTTCGCGCCGAACAGCCCGAAGCGCTTGAACAGGTATCCGGCCAAGATGATGAGCAGCAGCGAGGCCGGGCCGAGTATCGCCGTCATGGTTCCCTCCCCACCCCGAGGCCGTGCGAGCGACGGATTGGACGGGGCCCGGGGATTTCGTGCGCGAGATGGGACTCGAACCCACACGTCCGAAGACACAGGAACCTAAATCCTGCGCGGCTACCATTACGCCACTCGCGCGCAAGAAGACAATCTATCAGTCGGCTGGGAAAACGGAGCACGGTGCCGGAAGACGACGGGGAAACGAAAAACCCGGATTCGGCGAACCGAATCCGGGTGGTGGAGCCACTTGTCAGAATCGAACTGACGACCTGCTCATTACGAGTGAGCCGCTCTACCGACTGAGCTAAAGTGGCTTTGCGCTTGGGAAGCATTCGCTACCCATGCACAAGAGAAAAAGTATAGGGGCCGTCGCGCAAAACGCAACCCGGCGTGTCGCGCGCCGCATCCCCGCGCTACCGCAGCAGCGCCTCGATGGCCGGCACGAGCGCCTTCAACGCCTTGCCGCGGTGGGAAATCGCGTTCTTCTCGGCCGGCGTCATCTCGGCACTGGTCAGCGGCTCGCCCTCATGGTCGGGGTCGTCGCTGGTGCGTCCCGGCTGGTCGTCGGGCACGAAGATCGGGTCGTAGCCGAAGCCATGCTCGCCGCGGGCCTTGCGGATGATGCGTCCGGGCATCTCCCCCACCTCGACCGTCTCGGAGACGATCTCGTGATGGGCGGCGAGCGCGGCCGCGTCCCCGGCGGCCACGGCGTCGCCGCCGGTCGCGTCCACCGCGTCGCCGGGCACGACGAGCGCGGCGGCGCAACGGAAGCGCGCGGTGCGCTTGTCGTCCGGGACGTCCTCGATCTGGGCGAGCAGGAGCGCGTTGTTGGCCTTGTCGTGGCCGTGCGCGCCGGCCCAGCGCGCGGAGAGGATGCCGGGGGCGGCGCCCATCACGTCGACGATGAGGCCGGAGTCGTCGGCGATGGCGGGCAGTCCGGTGCGGCGGGCCACGTCGCGGGCCTTGAGCAGCGCGTTCTCCTGGAAGGTGACGCCGGTCTCGACCGGGTCGGGCAGGTGCAGCGAGCCAGCGGAGACGAGCTCCACCTGCGCCGCGTCGTCGCCCAGATCCTCGGCGAGGATGCGGCGGATCTCCACGAGTTTGCCTTCGTTGTGCGTGGCTACCACGAGTTTCATGCTGGTTCCTTCGTTCGGTGGGTCTGGTCGGTTCGTCGGATCGTCTCAGTCGAGGGCGAGCGCGGCGCGCTGGGCGGCCTGCAGCTCCTTATTGCCCTTTTCGGCGAGATCGAGCAGCGTGCCGAGTTCGGCGCGCGTGAACGGGCGGTGTTCGGCGGTGCCCTGCAGCTCGATGAACTCGCCGTGGCCGGTCATGGCGACGTTCATGTCGGTCATGGCCTGGCTGTCCTCCACGTACGGCAGGTCGAGCATCGGCGTGCCGTTGATGACGCCGACGGAGACGGCGGAGACGACGTCCCTGATCGCCTTGTCGGCGGACTTGATGTGGTGGTTGCGTTCCGCCCAGTTCAGGGCGTCGACGAGCGCGACGTACGCGCCGGTCACGGATGCGGTGCGCGTGCCGCCGTCGGCCTGGAGCACGTCGCAGTCGAGCTGGATCTGGTTCTCGCCGAGCGCCTTCATGTCGATGACGCCCCTCAGGCAACGGCCGATGAGGCGGCTGATCTCGTGCGTGCGGCCGCCGATCTTGCCTTTGACGGACTCGCGGTCGGTGCGCTCCTTGGTGGCGCGCGGCAGCATCGCGTATTCGGCGGTCACCCAGCCGAGTCCGGAGTCCTTGCGCCAGCGGGGCACGCCCGGGGTGAACGTGGCGGTGCACATGACGCGCGTGTTGCCGCATTCGATGAGCACGGAGCCCTCCGGCGCGTCGGTGAAGTGGCGGGTGATGCGCACGGGACGCAGTTCGTCGACCTTGCGTCCGTCCTGACGGGTGATGGAGCGATTGCCCAGCATGTCTGTGATTTCAACCATGATGCCCAGCCTACCCCACTTGGCCGGAACGGGCTCGTCTCCCGAGGACCGTCCGCTTTCAGCCGAGCAGCTGCCGCTCAGGCAGGATGCGGTCGACGACGAACACGATGAGGCTCAACGCAAGGAACCCTAGGGCGAGTTTGCCGCAGTTGACGCCGAACTGCGGCCATCCGAGCGCGGTCGGGTCGATGAACGCGTACGGGTACGGGCTGCCGCCGGCCGCCGGGCCCGATGTGGGGAACATGGCGGCGCGCACGAGCACGAACGCGAGGTACGCGGGAAAGTAGATGAGCCACGAGAACATGTAGTGCCACTGGAACCGGCGATGCGGGTCGAAGAGCACGAAGTCGACGACCGCCATGATCGGCGCGACGCGGTGCAGCCACGTGTTCGTCATCAATCCGAGCACCTGCGGCACGTAGGCGGGGTCGTCGGGCGGCATGAGCAGGAACGCGACCACGGCGGTGACGATCGCGTACAGGGTGAGGCACCCCTTCAGCCAGGCGGGCGGCTGGATGCCCTTCAGGATCGTGGCCGCGCCGGCCCACAGCATCACGAATCCGAGCGCGAATCCGGTCTGGAACGTGAAGTATGTCCAGTATTCGGGCCTATGCCACGCCTCGTAGGTGCCGACGAAGCACATGCCGGCGATCGCCAGCCGCCACAATCCCGCGAAGAATCTCATATCCCCCAGTGTACGCGGCCGTCCTTTCCCGCCCATCCCTCACCCCGCCTCCTTCACCCCTACCCCGCCCACTCCCATGGTGCGGTAAATCTCCCATGGTGCGGTTTCACGAATCCGCCATTTTCCAACGAAAATCGCCTACCGCACCATGAGCGTTTACCGCACCATGGGAGGTTGGCGGCCCTAGGCGGGGACCTGGGCGGGACCTGGGCGGGGACTGGCGCACCGTGGGCGACGGCGAGTAGGCTGGTTGGCAACGAAAACAACGAGAACAGCGGTACCCCAACGGGCAAAGGAGAGAACATGGATTATTCACCGGCGTTGATGACCGACATGTACGAGTACACGATGCTGGACGCGTGCCTCAAGGACGGCACCGCGAACCGCAAGTGCGTGTTCGAGGTGTTCACCCGCCACCTGCCCGTCGGCCGCCGCTACGGCGTGGTCGCCGGCACCGGCCGCATCCTCGACGCGCTCGAGCGCTTCCATCTCGACGACGAGGACCTGCGCTTCCTCGCCGACCGGCACGTGGTGAGCCCCGAGACCATCAAGTGGCTGGAGGACTTCCACTTCTCCGGCTCGATCAAGGGCTACCGCGAAGGCGAGATGTTCTTCCCGAACTCGCCGATCCTGGAGATCGAGGGCACGTTCGGCGAATGCACGCTGCTGGAGACGCTCGTGCTGTCCATCCTCAACTACGATTCGGCGGTCGCCTCCGCCGCCTCCCGCATGGTCTCCGCCGCGAAGGACCGCCCGTGCATGGACATGGGCGGACGCCGCACGAACGAATGGTCGGCCGTGGCCGCCGCCCGCGCCGCCGTGGTCGGCGGATTCAAGGGCACGGCGAACCTGCTCGCCGCCCAGATGTACGGGCTCAAGGCGATCGGCACCGCCGCCCACTGCTTCACACTCGTGCACGACAACGAGCGTCAGGCGTTCGAATCGCAGATCGCCGCGCTCGGCAAGAACACGACGCTGCTCGTCGACACGTACAACATCGAGGAGGCCGTGAAGACGGCCGTCGAAGTGGCCGGACCGGAGCTCGGCGGCGTGCGCATCGACTCGGGCGACCTCGCCCTGATGGCGCAGCGCGTGCGCAACCAGCTGGACGCGCTGGGGGCGACGAACACGAAGATCACCGTCACCAACGACCTCGACGAGTACGCGCTCGCCGCGCTCCAGACCGCGCCGGTCGACTCGTACGGCGTGGGCACGATGCTCGTCACCGGTTCGGGTGCGCCCACCTGCGCGATGGTGTACAAGCTCACCGAACGCGAGGGCGCGGACGGCACGATGCAGACGGTCGCGAAGAAGTCGAAGAACAAGGCGACCGTGCCGGGCAGGAAGCTCGCCTACCGCTCCTACGAGTACAATCTCGCCGACGTGGAGCACGTGGTCTCCGGCTCCGAGGACCAGCTCGCCGCGTTCACGCCGGAGGAAGGGTGGAAGGACCTGCTCGTGCCGTTC
This sequence comes from Bifidobacterium sp. LH_419, assembly GCF_056356955.1. Lineage (NCBI taxonomy): Bacteria > Bacillati > Actinomycetota > Actinomycetes > Bifidobacteriales > Bifidobacteriaceae > Bifidobacterium > Bifidobacterium sp. LH_419. The sequence continues at coordinate 56,199 of NZ_JBKEVG010000012.1, read as the reverse complement.
GTCGACCACGGCGAGATCGACCACCAGTGGCAGGGCCACGACGCGATCGTCAACGCGCACGAATACCGCGCGAAGGCCCTCGCCGAACTTCCCATCGCCGCCCAGAGCCTCATGCGCGGCGACCCGGTGATTCCGACTGAGATCACGGTTCTGTAGAACCGCGACTCGGTAGGAATCCTTCGCGATTGCCTATAGCGCAATCGCTCACTTCGCCTACGGACACCCCACCGGGGTGTCCGTTTCACGGCTCAGCTACTGAGATCACCGTTCTGTAGAACGGCGACTCAGTCCTGTAGAACCGGACCGGCTCAGCAGTCGATGGTGTAGACGCGGGTCTTGTAGTCCTTCCAGTCGGGCAACCCCTCCCCCGCGTCGAGCGCGCGCTTGATGTCGCCGTAGTAGTGCAGTTTGCGCTGCACGTGCATCGCGGCCTCGTCGAGCGCACGCCGCTGCTCGTCGAGCGTCTTCCGGCGCGATTCGAGCAGGTCGAGGATTTCGTCGATATGCGCCGGCTCGTCCTGTTCGTAGGCGAAGAACCGTTTCAGGTCCTCGATGGTCATGCCCGCGTTCTTGAAGCAGCAGATGGCGCGCAGCCGGTTGATGTGGCACTCCTCGTATTCGCGGCGTCCGGCCGCGTCACGCCCCACGTTCGTGAGCAGCCCCTGGTCCTCGTAGTACCTCAGCGTGGAGGTCTGCATGTGGAAGCGTTCCGCCACCTCGCGAATCGTGTACGTCGCCATGTCGTCCCGTTCCTTTCCGTTTTCGCCGTCGCGCGTCATCGCGGCGCCGCGCCGTCGCGCGACACGCCGCGGACGCCGACTTGCGTTCAAGTCTACTTGAATTGCGACGATGATTGCGTAACCACGGAACATTCACGGAAACACACGCAAGGAGCATCGATGCTGGAAGCGACCACCACCTACACGCCGGCCGAAGACCGCTACGACCACATGACCTACAACCGTTGCGGGGCCTCCGGCCTCAAACTGCCGGCCGTCTCGCTCGGATTCTGGCACAACTTCGGCGACCTGACGTCGTTCGAGCATATGAAGCAGCTCGTGTTCACCGCGTTCGACAACGGCATCACGCACTTCGACCTGGCCAACAACTACGGCCCCGAACCCGGCCAGGCCGAGAAGAACTGCGGGCTGCTGCTGAACAAGTACTTCAAGGCCCACCGCGACGAGCTCATCGTCTCCACGAAGGCCGGCTACGAGATGTGGACGGGCCCCTACGGCGACCACGGCTCGCGCAAGTACCTCATCGCCTCGCTCGACCAGTCCCTGACCCGCCTCGGCCTCGACTACGTGGACATCTTCTACCACCACCGCCCGGACCCGGACACCCCGCTCGAGGAGACGATGGGCGCGCTCGCCCAGATCGTGAACTCCGGCAAGGCGCTGTACGTCGGCCTGTCCAACTACGACGGCCCGACGATGGAGAAGGCGGCGGCAATCCTTGACGAACTGCACGTGCCGTTCGTCATCAACCAGAACCGCTACAACATCTTCGACCGCACGATCGAGCGGAACGGACTCAAAGACACGGCCAAGCGCCTCGGCAAGGGACTCATCACCTTCTCGCCGCTCGCGCAGGGCCTGCTCACGAACCGCTACCTCGACGGCGTGCCGGCCGACAGCCGCATCGCCCTCGACCCGCGCTTCCTCAAGGACTCCGCGCTCACCCCGGAACGCCTCCAGCAAATCCGCGAGCTCAACGACATCGCGATCGCCCGCGGCCAGACGCTCGCCGAGATGAGCCTCGCCTGGCTGCTGCACGACGGCGTCGTCACCTCCGTGCTCGCCGGCGCCTCGAAGCCGCAGCAGATCCTCGACAACATCGGCGCGCTCAAGAACACCACGTTCAGCGACGAGGAACTCGCCAAGATCGACGAGATCTCGCTGCGATAGCCGCAAGGAAAAGGAATCGGCCTTCGGCCGATACGATGTTTTCGCGGCCTTCCAGCCGCGGACTTCTCTCCCTCCGTCAGCCTTCGGCTGACACCTCCCTCGTCAGAGGGAGGCTTTCCGGCCCCCTCTGACGAGGGGGCTCCCGGCGAAGCCGGGTGGGGGAGAGACTGCGGCCGGAAGGCCACAAATGAATCGTATCGGCCGAAGGCCGATTCAATTCCCAGGCCGTCTCACCAGCCGCGCATCTCGTCATAGATGCGCTTGCAGTCGGGGCAGACCGGGTACTTGGACGGGTCGTGCTTGGGCACCCACACCTTGCCGCACAGCGCGACCACCGGGCGGCCGGTCATCTGCGATTCGGCGATGCGGTCGCGCGAGACGTAGTGCGCGAAACGGTCCGCGTCGCCGTCGTCGGAGCGGCTGGTCTCCTCCTTCTCCTCCGGGCGTTCAAGCACCGCGGTGCCGGTGCCGGCATCCGGGTCGGACAGCGGCGACGACGTGTCCGCGTCGAGGAATGCGGCGGGAATCCTGTCATCGTTCAGATCATCGTTCATCATGGCGACCTCCTGCATGGCCATTTTGGGCTTATGTCGGGCTTATATACTGCCCACCATCATAGTTGCCGTCATCGCGCATGGACGTCATCGCGCATAACCGCCGCCGTCGCACACGCCCACCGCCGCCGCATCCGCATCGTCGCGCCCTCCCGCACGCTGGCGGCGCGACGCGGTAGGCTAGTGAACCATGACCATAGCAGTGTGCCCCGGCTCGTACGACCCCGTGACCGCCGGACATCTTGACGTAATCGAACGCAGTGCGCGCTTCTTCGAGGAAGTGCATGTGGTGGTGGCGGTGAACGCGGCGAAGACGCCGATGTTCCCCACCGAGACCCGTGTCGACATCATCCGCCGCGCCCTCGCCAAAGACGGCTGCGCGAACGTCGTCGTCGCCTCCACGGACGGCCTCATCACCGACTATTGTCGTCAGGTGGGTGCCACCGTAATCGTGAAGGGACTGCGGCAGAACGGCGACTACGAGGCGGAACTCGGCATGGCGCTCGTGAACCGCAAGATCGGCGACGTGGAGACCGTCTTCCTTCCCGCCGACCCGGTGCTCGAGCACATCTCCAGCTCCATCGTCAAGGACGTGGCGCGTCACGGCGGCGACGTGACCGGCATGGTGCCCGACTGCGTGGTGCCGATGCTCACCGAGGCGCTGTCGCGGGAGGCGGCCGCGCGCAAGGCACGCGCCGGGGCGTGACGGCCGCGCACGCGACGGCCGCCGACAATCGTGGGCGCGCGGGAAGCGCGTCGAAGGAAAGGAACGCATCATGACCGATGCAACGCAAGACGACAACCAGGAGGGCGCGGACGGCGCCGAGGCGCGTCCGGAAGGCTATGTGGACCTCACGGCGCAGCCTGCCGCGCCCGCGCCGGCGGGCGACGGCGGCTCCGCACCCGTGACGTTCGAGCCGATGATCGCGCCGCCGGCACCGTCCGATGCGGGCGCGGCAGGCGAGGCCACGCTCGCGCCTCCCGCGCCGTCGCCTGTCCCGTCACCCGCTCCGGCGGCCGTCCCGGCGCCGCCGGAAGGCGCGACGCAGGCCGCGCCCGGCTCCGCCACCGTCGCCGCGCCGACGATTCCGGCGGACGGCGACGGTGCGGACGGTTCCGCCGGCGACGGGAGCGACGCGGGCGACGACGAACGCGTGCTCAAGTCGCCGTTCCCGCTGCCCGACCTGCGCGAGGGCGACGACGATGACGACGACATCGACGCCAGCCGCGACGAGTTCACCACCGTCTACGACATCATCGACCGGCTGGAGGCCGTGCTGGAGGAGGCGAAGGGCAGCATCTTCTTCCCCGACCAGGTGAAGATCGACCGCGCCGAGTTCGCCGGTCAGCTGAGCGACCTGAAGAAGATGCTCCCGGTGCAGCTGGAACGCGCCTCCGCGCTCATGCGCGAGGCGGAACGCCGGCTGGAGGGCGCGCAGACGCAGGCGAACGCGATCGTCGCCTCCGCGCAGAGCCGTGCCGCCGACATCGTCAAGGAGGCGAACGAGCAGGCGCAGTTCCTCGCCGGGCAGGAGAACGTCACCGAGATCGCGCGGCAGAAGGCGCGCACGATCCTCAACACGGCGCAGACGAAGGCCGACCGGCTCACGCGCGGCGCCGACGAGTACTCGACGAAGGTGATGGAGTCGCTGCGATCCCAGCTCGCGAAGATGAGCGGCGACGTGGACGCCGGGCTCAACGTGCTCTACGAGCGCCGCAAGTCGGCGGGCGAGCAGATGCCGCACCTCGACATCAGCGACTACCCCGAGTCGCGCTGACCGGCGGATGCTCCCGGACAGACCGAACGTCAACAAACACGTCAACAGACACAGACACACCGAAAGAAAGGCTTGGACCATGTCCCGTCCCGAAGATTCCCCGTGGGCCGTTTCCGTCGCGCAGGTCGCGTCGCGCGCCGGCCAGTCGAAGGCCGTCGACGCCGACTTCCCCGCGCCGAGCGGCATCGGCGACGAGGTGATCGGCGTCGAGGAGGGCGCGCCGGTGCACGTCGCCGGCTCGTTCGACTCGATCGTCGACGGCCTCATCCTCACCGCGCGCGTCACCGCGCCCGTGCACGCCGAGTGCACGCGCTGCCTCAAGCCGATCAGGCGCGACTGGGGCGTGGACGTGACCGCGTTCTTCCCCTACGAATCCGAGCGCGACGCGAACCGCGGCCGCGACGACGGCAAGGGCGAGGTGGATATCATCGCCGGCGAGGAGGAGTCGGAGGACACGTACCCGCTGCTCCAGGGCGGAGCGTTCGCCGATCTCGAGGCGCTGCTGCGCGACACGCTCGTCGAGAAGCTGCCGCTGCAGCCGCTGTGCCGCGAGGACTGCAAGGGCCTGTGCTCGCAGTGCGGCGTCGACCTGAACGAGCACCCGGACCACCACCACGAGACCACCGACATCCGCTTCGCCGGACTCGCCGCGCTGAAGGCGCAGCTGGAGGCCGACGGACAAGGCGAGTGACGACACGCGGCGGCGTGCGCACCGTCTTTGTACAGGCGGTGCGTTACAGTACTGAACGCTTAAGCTCAATGTTCGAACGAAACAGAGGATACTGAAATGGCACTGCCTAAGTACAAGACCTCGCGCGCCAACACGCACTCGCGTCGCGCGAACTGGAAGGCGACCGCTACGGCGACCGTGACTTGCCCGAACTGCGGCGAGCCGGCCCTGCCGCACATGGCCTGCCCGAGCTGCGGTTCCTTCCGCGGCCGCATCTACCGTGAGGCCATCCGCCCCGGTCACGCCAAGTGATCATCGCGGCATAGCCACGAATAACGGCATGAAGAAAGCCCTGCCATCGACGGGTGGCGGGGCTTTCGCATAGCTGCACGCCGTTTTCATGCGGCCGTTTTCATGCGGCCGTTTTCATGCGGCCGTCCGCAAACGGCCTGAAGGACAGCGAAATCCCCAAGGACATCAAGGAGCATATGATGACCGAAACCACATCCACCCGCACCGCCGGCCCGTCCGACGCGGCGAACGAACTGCTGGAGCGTCTGGGCACGACGATCAGCCCCGACCTGCTCGTGCAGGCGCTCACCCACCGTTCCTTCGCGCACGAGCACCCCGGCGTCAAGCACTACGAGCGTCTCGAGTTCCTCGGCGACGCCGTGCTCGAACTCGTCGCCACCGAGACCCTCTTCCGTGTCCACCCGGACATGACCGAAGGCCAGTTGGCGAAGATGAGGGCCAAGGCGGTGAGCGAGGAGGCGCTGAGCGCGATCGCCCGCACCAAGCTGCACGTCGAGCCGTACATCCTGCTCGGCCGCGGCGAGGCGGCGCAGGGCGGCGCCTCGAAGAGCTCGATCCTGTGCGACATCGTCGAATCGCTGATTGGCGCGACGTTCGTCGAACACGGCATCGACGGCGCGCGCGAGGTCGTGCACCGTCTCGTCGACGATACGCTCGCCGAGGTCGCGACCGAAGGCCCGGCGCTCGACTGGAAGACCTCGCTGACGGTGAAGGCGCACGAGCTCGGCAGACCGGAGCCCGTCTACCACATGTCCGTCTCCGGACCGGAATACGCGCAGGTGTTCACCGCGCGCGTCACGCTCGGCGACGACGAGACGGTGCTCGGCACCGCGCGCGGCTCCAGCAAGCGCAAGGCGCAGCTGGCCGCGGCGGAGATCGCCTGGCACAAGCTGTCCGACTGATTCCGTCGCCTCGGACGCGCGGAACACACGCGTCCGGGGCGACGCGCGTTCCGCCCATTGGGCCATGTCTCGCAAACATCCACGGAACGCATAGACTGGTAACACGCGCGAAAGCCGGCCACGACCCGGCTTTCCATGCAACGGGGCCGCCTGCGGTTCGGGTCACACGCCCGGAGAAGGGCGGCCATGGACCAGTAAGTGAAGTGTGAGAGGGATTATGGCTTTACCCACGCCTTTGCAGGCTTTCAGCGGCGTGCCCAAAACGCCCGTGAGCGACAAGCAGACCATCGTCGACGGTGAGAAGATGACCGGCGCGCAGGCGCTGGTCCGTTCGCTGGAGGATCTCGGCGTCACCGACGTGTTCGGCATCCCGGGCGGGGCCATCCTGCCCGTCTACCATCAGATCAACGACGACCTGAAGTTCCGGTTCATCCTGATGCGCCACGAGCAGGCCGCCGGCCACGCCGCGGAAGGCTACGCGATCGCCACCGGCAAGGTGGGCGTGTGCATCGTCACGTCCGGTCCGGGTGCCACGAACGTGGTCACCGCCATCGCCGATGCGAACATGGACTCCGTGCCGATGGTCGTCATCACCGGCCAGGTGGGCGTCAACGCGATCGGCACCGACGCGTTCCAGGAGGCCGACATCGTCGGCATGACCTACCCGGTCTCCAAGCACTCGTACCTCGTCACCCGCGCGCAGGACATCCCGCGCGTGCTCGCCGAGGCGTTCCACGTGGCCGCCACCGGCCGCCCCGGCCCGGTCGTCGTGGACCTCACGAAGACCGCGCAGGTCGGCGACATGTATTACTCGTGGCCGCAGCGCATGATCCTGCCCGGCTACAACCCGACGACGAAGGCGCACGGCCGCGTGCTGTCCGACGCGGCGAAGCTGTTCAACCAGTCGTACCGCCCGGTGCTGTACGTCGGCGGCGGCGCGATGCGCTCCAACGCCGGCGCGCAGGTGAAGCGTCTCGCGGAACTCACCGACTCCCCGATCGTCACCACGCTGCCGGCACGCGGCATCGTGCCCGACTCCGACCCGCACAACCTCGGCATGCTCGGCATGCACGGCACGGTGGCGGCCACCGGCGCCGTGCAGCGCTGCGACCTGCTCGTCGCGATCGGCGCACGCTTCGACGACCGCGTGACCGGCAAGCTCGACGCGTTCGCGCCCGGCGCGCGCGTCATCCACATCGACATCGATCCGGCGGAGATCGGCAAGAACCGCACGCCGGACGTGCCGATCGTCGGCGACGTGGCGACCGTGCTCGACGACCTCATCCCGGAGATCGAACGCGCGCAGGCAATCACGCCGAAGCCGAACCACAAGCCGTGGTGGGACCGCATCGCCTACTGGCGCAAGCAGTACCCGATGACGTGGGACGAACCGACCGACGGCTCGCTCGCCCCGCAGTGGGTCGTCAAGACCCTCTCCGACATGGCCGCCCCGTCCACGATCTGGGTGACCGGCGTGGGCCAGCACCAGATGTGGGCGTCCCAGTTCATCGACTTCGAGAACCCGAAGTCGTGGATCTCCTCCGGCGGCCTCGGCACGATGGGCTACGGCCTGCCGGCCGCGATCGGCGCGTCCGTGGGCTCGGCCCGCGAGTTCGACGGCAGGAAGCCGGTGTGGCTCATCGACGGCGACGGCTCGTTCCAGATGACCAGCGAGGAGCTGGCGGCCGCGTTCTTCGCGCGCACGCCGGTGAAGATCGCGCTGCTCAACAACTCCGTGTACGGCATGGTCCGCCAGTGGCAGACCCTGTTCTACGACCACCACTACTCGCAGACGAACCTGCTCGACGGCGAGGCGCACGGCGCCGAGGGCGACGCGCAGGCTGCCGCCGGCGAGCTGCCGCTCGAGGTGCCGGACTTCGTGAAGCTGGCCGAGGCCTACGGCTGCGTCGCGTTCCGCGTGTTCACCGAGGAGGAGGCCCGCGAGGCCATCGAGAAGGCGAACGCAATCGACGACCGTCCGGTGCTCATCGACTTCCGCGTGTGGAAGGACGCGATGGTGTGGCCGATGGTCGCCGCCGGCGCGTCGAACGACGAGGTGACGTACAAGCCGGGCGTCAAGCCCCTGCTGGACGACACCGAGGGCGACGCGTACGTGAACGCCGCCGAGGAGGCCCGCGAGGCCGCCGCCGGCGCCGATACCGCGACCGCCGCCGCGTCGGATGGAAAGGAGAACTGACATGCCCGCGAACTATCCTGCTTCCAAGCCCGGTTCCGAACGCCATACGCTGTCCGTGCTGGTCGAGAACCGACCGGGCGTGCTGGCGCGCATCGCGGGGCTTTTCGCTCGCCGCGCGTTCAACATCAACTCGCTGTCCGTCTCCCCCACCGAGCGCCCGGACATCTCGCGCGTGACCGTCACGGCCGACGTGGAGGCCGTGCCGCTCGAGCAGATCATCAAGCAGCTCAACAAGCTGCTGCACGTGCTGAAGATCGTCGAACTCGAACCGAACACCACGGTGGAGCGCGAGCTCGTGCTCATCAAGGTGGCCGCCGACGAGTCCAACCGTTCCGACGTGCTCGAGATCGTGCGCCTGTTCCGCGTGCGCGTCGTCGACGTGAACCCGGAGTCGCTCACCATCGAGGCGACCGGTGCAGAAGGCAAGATCGACGCGTTGCTGGGCCTGCTGGAGCATTACGGCGTGATCGAACTGGTCCGCTCCGGCGCGGTCGCCGTGACCCGCGGCCCGAAGGCGCTGAGCGAGAAGGTCCTCGGCTCGGAGATCACCGGCCGCTGAGTTCAGTCATCGGCCTGCCGCCGATTGGGTGACCCACGCATAGGGGACATAGGGGGTTTGGGAGTGTCGCGAGACATTCCCAAACCCCCTTTTCCTTGGCATTCATCTGCTAGCATTGTGCTTGCATATATGACTGCATCATGACAGCACGAGGGGCTGCCATGACGAAACGGCGAGGAGGCGACGATGAGCACGAGCGAGGCGACCGGCACCATCACAGTCCGCAAGGTGCCCGCGGACTGTCTGGCCACGCTGAAGAAGATGGCGAAGGACAACAACCGCTCGATGGAGGCGGAGGTGCGTTCGCTGCTGGAGGACTGCACCACCGAGTATCTGGCGCACCGCATCACCACCTCCGCCGATCTCGTGGCGGAAATGCAGCGTCTGCTCGATGGCGAAGGCCTCGGACCGGACGAGGAGCTGTGCCCGCCGCGCAATACCTACGATTTCGGGCCACGTTCCGTAGACCTCGGCCTTGGAGACGACGATGACGATTGCGGGGACGATGATGATCACCGTCCTTGACACCAACGTCATCAGCGAAGTCACCAGCAGAAGTCCCATGAACGTCAACGTCCGCGATTGGGTCATATCACAACGCCTTCAGACCCTTCACACCACAAGTATCACCATCGCCGAGCTGCTGTATGGCATCGCCCTGCTGCCGGAATCACGCAGGAAGGAGACACTCAAACAGACCACGTCGGCGATCATCGACAACTTCCGGCAGCGGACACTGCCTTTCGATACCGCAGCCGCATCATATTACGCCGCCATCGTCGCCACACGACGGGCATCAGGGCACCCCATAGGCATGCAGGACGCGATGATCGCGGCGATTGCGCGGGCGCACGGCGCGGCCGTGGCGACGCGCAACGTCAAGGATTTCGAGGGCACCGGGGTCACACTCGTCAATCCGTGGGAGCACGGCCGCCGGTAGCGCGCGGGCACCGGCGGCGCACCACACCGCCCCGTCCGCTCACAGGTCGAGCGGCGGCAGGGAGACGGTCGCGTCGGCGCGGTCGCGGCAGGCGGCGATGCGGCGGGCGTTGACCTCGTCGACCTCCATGACCCACGTGCGCGCCCGCTCCGGAGTCTTGCCGAACCTGATATGGCGTTCGACGAGTCGCTCGCGGCGCAGCTCGTCGTCGACGTCGACGTACCAGACCTCGGTCATGGCCGCGCGCACGTCCTGCCACGCGTCGGCCTCATCGAGCAGGTAGTTGCCTTCGGTGACGACGAGGCGCGTCCACGGGAACACGGGAATCGCACCGGCGAGCGGCTGCTCCAGGTCACGCTCGAACATCGGGGCGTAGATGACGCCGTCCTCGCCCTCGTGGATGCGGCGCAGCAGGGAGCGGTAGCCACGCGCGTCGAACGTGTCAATCGCGCCCTTGCGCTCCAGACGGCCCAGACGCCTGAGTTCGACGTCGGCCAGATGGTAGCCGTCCATCGGCACCCATGCGGCGAAATGGTCCTTCGGCTCGGCATCGCCGCCGGGCACGCCTTCTGCGAACGCCTCGGCGAGGAGCTGCGCGAGCGTGGACTTGCCGGCGCCCGGCGCGCCCACGATGCCGAGGATCACGCGCTCATGGGTTGCGAGCAGCTGGGCGACGCGGGACTTGGCTTCTTCGAAATCTGCGATATGGACAGTCATCGTCGTTTCCTCCTGTGGAATGTGCGGGTTGCGGCATCCGCATGTGTTTGCCTTGGAGTGCCCCGGAAGCTTCACCGCCTTCCATTGCTCTCCTTGTAGTACATAAATGTACCATAGTTTTGTATAGTGCTATACAAAATAGAAGCAATTATTGTGAAGATATTGTCAATACAGTGATGCGCTATGCTAACTGATATGAATAAGCCCGTGGAACAACCCGAACTCGGTGACGGCGCCGTCGAACTCCTCACCCAACTGCGCACGCGAGGCCCGATGACGCGCAGCGAGATCGGCGCGGCGACCGGATGGGCGCGTCCGACCGTGAACAGACGCATCGAGGAATTGGAATCGATCGGCATCGTCCGACCACTCTCCATGCCCAGCCGAACCGGCGGACGCCCGGCACAGGGATTCACGTTCGATCCGTCATGCGCGGTCATCCTCGCCATCGACATCGCCACCACGGTCACCACGATCGCCCTGTGCGATCTCGCCGGCGTGCCGACCGCGGTCCGGACCATCGGGACCGGCGCCGAGGACGAACCGGAGCATGCGCTCGATCTGATCGAGACGGCGGCGGACGCGCTGCTGGCCGACACCGGCGATGACGGCGCCACCGGCCCGTATCGTCTGTGCGCGGGCTCCATCGCCGTGACCACACGCGTCGAGACCGCCACCGGCAACATCATCCAGGCGCCGGTGATGCGCCACTGGGAGAACCATAATCTGCGCGACCACTTCTCCGCGCGCTACCACGTGCCGGCGTTCGTCGAGAACGACGCCAACGTGCGCGCCCTGTGCAAGGCGCACCGGATGGCCGCCGACGGCGAGCGCATGGTCGCCGACCTGCTGTACATCCACGCGGGTATGGGATTGGGTGCGGGCATCGTCTCGAACGGCGAGATCATGCACGGCGCGTTCGGCGGCGCAGGCGATATCGGCCACATCCACGTGTTCGGCGCGACCGGCGCGGAAAGCCCATGCCGATGCGGCAATCTCGGCTGCGTGGAGGCCACCGCGGGCGGCTGGGCCGTATTGGAGGCGCTGCAGGATGCCGGCGAACCGGCGCGCACACTGGCGGACGTGGTCGATCTCGCCGCGCATGGCGATGTCGAGACGGTGCGGCTGGTCCGTCAGGCGGGACGTCTGATCGGCGATGTGGTCTCCGCCTGCGTCAACATGCTCAATCCGTCGTGCATCGTGGTCGGTGGGGAGCTGTCCCATTGCGGCGAACTGCTGATGAGCGGTGTGCGCGAGCGCGTATGGGCCCGCGCGCAGCCGCTTGCCGCCGCGCCGCTGCGCATCGAATCCTGCGACGACGAGGCGCGGGCGGGCATCGTCGGATTGGCCTACGCGGCCATCGACCAGGGATTGACGTCCGCGGAGTTTCTGCGGAGGCTCGCCCGAGACTGACCGCCCGCCCCGACTACTGTTCGAGCTGTTCGGAGAGTTCCATCCATTCGGTTTCAAGCGCGTCGGATTCGTCGGTGACGGCCTGCAATTGCTCGTTGAGCTTGTTGAGCCCCTCGTAATCACTCGGATCGTGCGCGGCCATCTGCGCTTCGAGCTCGGACTTGCTCTCCTCCAGCTTGGCGAGCTTGCGTTCGATGGCGGCCACGCGCTTCGAAGCCTCGTGGAACGCCTTGCCGGTGAGCTTCGGGGCGGCGGCTGCGTCCTCGGCTCCCTCGACGGCGCTACCCCCTCCGTCGCGTGGCGACACCTCCCCCTGCAAGGGGGAGGAAGAGGTGCTCTTCCGTCCGCTCTTGCCGCCGGTGCCGGCGAAACCGGGCGTGTCCTCGGGCAGCCCCTTGCCGTTCTTCAGGCTCTCGACCATGTCGAGGTAGTCCTGCACGCCGCCGGGCAGATGGCGCACCTTGCCGCCGATCAGCGCGAACTGCTGGTCGGTGACGCGTTCGAGCAGGTAGCGGTCGTGGGAGACGACGATGAGCGTGCCCGGCCACGTGTCGAGCAGGTCCTCCATCACGGCGAGCATGTCGGTGTCGAGATCGTTGCCGGGCTCGTCCATGATGAGCACGTTCGGCTCGTCGAGCAGGATGAGCAGCAGCTGCATACGGCGCTTCTGACCGCCGGACAGGTCACGGATCGGGGTCATCAGCTGCGCCGACTCGAAGCCGAGACGCTCCATGAGCTGGCCGGGCGTGACCTCCTTGCCGTCGACGATGTAGCTCGGCTTGTAGCGCGACAGCACTTCCTTGATCTTGTACTTGCCGAGCTTCTCCAGTTCGTCGAGACGCTGCGAGAGCACGGCGAAACGCACGGTCTTGCCGATGTTCACGCGGCCCACGGTCGGCGTGAGCGTGCCGTCGATGAGCTTGAGCAGCGTGGACTTGCCGGCGCCGTTCGCGCCGACGATGCCGAAACGGTCGCCGGGGCCGATGAGCCATGTCACGTCGTCGAGGATCTCACGGCCGGAGACGGTCACCTTGCGCGCGGCGGACGTGCCGTCGCCGGAACCGTCGGCCGCGCCGCCGTCCGCGCCCGCCGCGGAGGCGTCCACGCCGATGGACTCGCCGCCGGTGTTCCTGCGGCGCACAGCGCGATCGTCGTCCGACGTCGCGGCGCCGCCCTCCGCCTCGGCCTTCGCGCGCGCCTCCTCGGCGGCGGCGACCGCCTCGGGCACGCCGGCGTCGACCAGACGCGGGTCCGTCATATCGGTCACGGCCACCTCGACCGAGCCGTGCAACTGCGGTTCCGCGTACATCGGTTCCACCACGTCCACACGGGAGGCGGATTCGGCGAGCGCGGCCGCGTCCGGATCGACTTCGACGTCGGTCTTCTCGAAGATCTGCGTCACGTCGACGAGGTCGACGACCTGCTTGCCGAGGCGCGAGGTCGCCATCTGCTTGAGCTCGAGCGTGTTGCGCATCGGCGGCACGTCGGCGATGAGCTCTCGCGCGGCCTTGACGTGGAACTTCTGCTTGGTGGAGCGGGCGCGGGCGCCGCGCGACAGCCAGGCGAGCTCCTTGCGCGCGAGGTTGCGGCGCTTCGTCTCGCGCACGTCGGCCTGACGGTCGCGTTCGACGCGCTGGAGCATGTACGCGGAGTAGCCGCCCTCGAACGGCTCGATGACACCGTCGTGCACCTCCCACATCGATTCGCATACCTCGTCGAGGAACCAGCGGTCGTGGGTGACGAGCAGCAGCGCGCCGGCGCCCTTCGACCAGCGGTTCTTCAGGTGTTCGGCGAGCCAGTGGATGGTGACGACGTCGAGATGGTTGGTGGGCTCGTCGAGCGCGAGGATGTCCCAGTCTTTCAGGAGCAGTCGGGCGAGGTCGGCGCGGCGGCGCTGGCCGCCGGACAGGGAGCCGACCTTCGCGTCGAGGCTCATGCCGCCGAGCAGCGCCTCGACGATCTCGCGGGAGGTGTTGTCGGACGCCCACTCGTAGTCGGCGCGCCCCTCCAGCGCGGCCTCGCGGATCGTGGCGTCGTCGTCGAGCGGATCGCGCTGGTCGAGCATGCCGAACGTGAGTCCGCCGCGTTTCGTCACGCGGCCGGAATCCGGCTCCTGCGTGCCGCGGAACAGGTGGAGCAGCGTGGATTTGCCGTCGCCGTTGCGGCCGACGATGCCGATGCGGTCCCCTTCGAACACGCCCTGCGTCACGTCGGTGAAGATGGTCTTGGTGGCGAAGGCGAGCGAAACGTGTTCCAGTCCAATATCGTAAGTCGGCATAAGCCACTAACTTAGCGCCACCACCGGGCATCGCCGCCCCTCACGCCCCACGGCACCCCTCCCGCACCCCATGGTGCGCTCTTTCTCCCATGGTGCGGCAACACACTTTCTCCATAATGGCGGAATGACGCCATTCCCGCTCACCGCACCATGAGGGGTTTACCGCACCATGGGATGGAAAGGCGGGGAAAATCAGCAGATGACCGGGTCCTTGGGGGCGTTTGCGTTCGCCTCGCGGACGAGACGGCGCGCGTAGCTGTTGCAGCGGGCGGCGAATCCGGTGAACACCTGGTCGGCGAGCGGGTGCAGCAGCGGGTTGTATTGCGCGAAGTCCTCGCGCAGCTTCGACTTGGAACCGCCGGCGGCCTTCAGGTCCTTGACCATGCTCGGCTCGTCGAGCCACTCCTCCATCAGGGCGGAGCTCACCTCGAGATGGAACTGGAGGCCGAGGGCCGATCCGGCGCGGAACGCCTGCACCTTGGTGAGGGGCGAGCGGGCGAGCAGCTGTGCGCCCTCGGGGAGCCCGACCACGTCGTTGTGCCAGTGCAGCACGTTGATCTGCTTGTCCCACATGGAGAAGTAGTCGTGCTTGTCGACGCGCTTGATCGGCGCGAACCCGATCTCCGGCTGCTCGCCACGGTGCAGTTTCGCGCCGAGCGCGGTGGCGATGATCTGGTGGCCGAGGCATACGCCGAGCACCGGCTTGTTCACGGCGATGGCGGCGCGCGCCAGCTTCGCCTCCGCCTTCAGGCCGGGGTACTTGTCATAGTCGGTGGCCCCCATCGGGCCGCCCATGATGACCAGGCCGGCGACCTCGTCGAACGAGGGGAGGTCGGGTTTCTTCCTGTCCACCACGTTGAGGATCTGATAGCCGAGGCCGATCTCGTCGAAGGCGGTGGCGATGCGGCCGGGCTTCTCCCATGGGACATGTTGCAGAACAAGCACTTGTGGCGTCATGTCTCCTATTGTGGCACGACCCACGTAAACGACGGGCGCGTCGGCCATCCGGTTGCGCCCGTCGCCGTCCGCACATACTCTGTTGACTTATGGGAAACAGCCAAGAACCGCATGATTTCAGCACTTCCGTGATGCCGAGCGCGTTCACTCCGGTGAAGGTCGCCAAGGCCGCCGCGGGCCTCAAGCTCTACGACACCGCCTCGCATACGACGAGCGTGTTCACGCCGATCAAGCCCGGCGAGGTGGGCATCTACGTGTGCGGCGCGACGGTGCAGTCGTCGCCCCACATCGGCCACATCCGCGCCGCCGTCGCGTTCGACATCGTGCGTCGGTGGTTCCTCAAGCTCGGCTACAAGGTCACGTTCGTGAGGAACGTCACGGACATCGACGACAAGATCCTCGACAAGGCCGCCGCCGCGGGCCAGCAGTGGTGGGCGCGCGCCTACTACTACGAGCGCGAGTTCACGCACGCCTACGAGACGCTCGGCGTGCTGCCGCCGACGGTCGAGCCGCGCGCGACCGGCCACATGTCCGACATGATCGACCTGATCGAACGCATCATCGCGAACGGCCACGGCTACGTGGTGACCGACGCGGACGGCGAGCCGACCGGCAACGTGTACTTCGACGTGGCGTCGTGGCCGCATTACGGCGAGCTGACGCACCAGAAGCAGACCGCCGAGGTGGACGAGGCGGCGGCCGTGGCCGACCGCATGGGCCCGTCCGTTGACGCCGCCGGCGACGACAAGTACAATCCGGTCGATCCGGCCGATGCCTCCCCCGACAAGCACGACCCGCGTGATTTCGCCCTGTGGAAGGCCCCGAAGGACACCGATCCTCAGGACGCCCGCTGGAGCACCCCGTTCGGCGTGGGCCGCCCGGGCTGGCATATCGAATGCTCGGCGATGAGCCACCGCTACCTGAAGGACGGCTTCGACATCCACGGCGGCGGCCTCGACCTGCGTTTCCCCCACCATGAGAACGAGATGGCGCAGACGCGCGCCGCCGGCTACGATTCGGCCGCCCGCTGGATGCACTCCGCGTGGGTCACCGCGAAGGGCGAGAAGATGTCGAAGTCCCTCGGCACCGGCCTGTCCGTGCCGAGCGTGCTCGCCGAACATTCCGCGTGGGTGGTGCGCTACGCGCTGGGTTCCGTCCAGTACCGTTCGATGCTGGAGTGGTCCGATCAGGCGCTCGTCGAGGCGCAGGCCGCGTACGACCGCATCGCGAACTTCATCGAACGCGCCGGTGTCGCGCTGGGCGGCCAGCCCGCGCGCGACGAGATCGAGGCCGTCTCCGCCGACGATCTGCCCGCCGACTTCACGGCCGCGATGAACGACGACGTGAACGTCTCCGGCGCGACCGCCGCGATCTTCACGGCAATCCGATCCGGCAACACGCTGCTCTCCAAGCTCGCCGACCACGCCGACTCGGACGAGGCCCGCGCCGAGGTGCGCGCCTCGCTCGTCGCCGTGCGCGCGATGCTCGATACCCTGGGCCTCGACCCGCTGGCCGAGCCGTGGGTGTCCGCCGGAGCCGCGGGCGGCGCCGGCGACGGCGCCGACGAGTCGCCGGAGCATGCGGCGTTGGAGAAGCTGATCGGCGAGCAGCTGGCCGCACGCGCCGAGGCCCGCAAGACGAAGGACTTCGCGAAGGCGGACGCGATCCGCGATGCGCTGGCCGGAGCCGGCATCGCCATCGAGGACGGCCCGCAGGGCTCCACCTGGAGCCTCAAGTAGGCGGATGCCGCGACTGAGGGAGAGACTGTGGACGGGGTCGACCGGTCTCTCCCTCCGACCTCGCTTCGCCCGGCCACCTCCCTCGTCAGAGGGAGGCAAGGAAGGTGCCCCTTCGTTTTCCCCCGCCACGGCTAGACTGTTGCCCATTATGGCAGCATTTAGTTCTTTGACTGACAAGCTCTCGAATGCGTTCAAGCATCTGAAGAGCAAGGGCAAGCTTTCCGAAACGGACATCGACGGCACGATCCGCGAGATCCGCCGCGCGCTGCTCGACGCCGACGTGGCGCTTGAAGTGGTGCGCCCGTTCACCGCGCGTGTGCGCGAACGCGCGCTCGGCACCGAGGTGTCCGACGCGCTGAACCCGGCGCAGCAGGTCGTGAAGATCGTCAACGAGGAGCTGACGGCGATCCTCGGTGCCGGCGTGGACCGTCCGTTGAACTTCGCGAAGAACCCGCCGACGATCATCATGCTCGCCGGCCTGCAGGGTGCCGGCAAGACGACGCTCGCCGGCAAGCTCGGCTACTGGCTCAAGGATGCGGGCCACACCCCGCTGCTGGTCGCGGCCGACCTGCAGCGTCCGAACGCGGTCACCCAGCTCCAGGTGGTGGGCGAGCGCGCCGGCGTGCCGGTGTACGCCCCGGAGAAGGGCGTGCAGTCGGACGGCGGCGACGCGGTGTCCGCGCCGGGCCAGACCACCGGCGACCCGGTGAAGGTGGCGCGCGATTCGATCGCCTTCGCCAAGCAGAAGCTGTACGACACGGTCATCATCGATACCGCCGGCCGTCTCGGCGTCGACGAGGAGCTGATGAAGCAGGCGCGCGACATCCGCGACGCCGTGAACCCGAACGAGATTCTGTTCGTCATCGACGCGATGATCGGCCAGGACGCGGTGCGCACCGCGAAGGCGTTCGACGAGGGCGTGGACTTCACCGGCGTGGTCCTGTCCAAGCTCGACGGCGACGCGCGCGGCGGCGCCGCCCTGTCGGTCGCGTCCGTGACCGGCAAGCCGATCCTGTTCGCCTCGAACGGCGAGGGACTGAAGGACTTCGAGGTCTTCCACCCGGACCGCATGGCCTCCCGCATCCTCGACATGGGCGACATCCTCACCCTGATCGAGCAGGCGCAGAAGCAGTTCGACGAGAAGCAGGCCCGCGAGGCCGCGGCGAAGATGGCCGAGGGCGAGTTCGGTCTCGACGACTTCCTCGAGCAGCTGCAGCAGGTCCGCAAGCTCGGTTCGATGAAGTCGCTGCTCGGCATGATCCCGGGCATGGCGGCCCACCGCAAGGAGCTCGAGCAGTTCGACGAGCGCGAGATCGACCGCACGGAGGCGATCATCCGTTCGATGACGCCCGAGGAGCGTCGCAACCCGAAGATCATCAACGGCTCCCGCCGCGCCCGCATCGCCTATGGTTCCGGCAACACGGTCTCCGCCGTCAACGCGCTGCTCCAGCGGTTCGAGCAGGCCGCGAAGATGATGAAGCGCATGTCGAACAAGGCCGGTCTGGGCGGCGGCGTGCCCGGCTTCGGCGGTTCGATGGGCGGCGGCAAGAAGAACAAGAAGGCCAAGGGCAAGAACAAAAACAAGAAGGGCCGTTCCGGCAATCCGATGAAGCGCGAGGCCGAGGAGAAGGCGTTGCGTGACCGTCTGTCCGGCAAGAAGTCGGGCGGCTCCGCGTTCGCCAAGCCGCAGAACCCGGCCCTGCCCGCCGGCCTCCAGCAGGCGCTGGACGCGAACGGCGGCGAACTCCCGCCGAACCTCGGCGGCGGCCTGGCCGGCCTGCTCCGGTAGACCACGTCTCGGCTCCCCTTGTCAGGGGAGCTGTCGCCGAAGGCGACTGAGGGGTAGTCCGTCCTTGGTCGGTCTCTCCCCCAGTCAGCCTACGGCTGCCAGCCCCCTCGACGAGGGGGCCTATTTAATTGTCCTCAAGAAAGGTGTCTGTTCATGCTGGTCTGGTTGCTTTGGGGCGTGATGATCGTCGGCATGCTGTGGGTGCTGCTCAGCGAGCTGCCCGCGGGCATGGAGGCGCGCATGCCGTTCCCGTACATGATCGCCCTGATCCCGTTCCTGTGGGTGCCGCTCGTCGCCTGCGCCGTGGTCGCCGGAATCATCCACGCGTGGGGTCCGATGTGCTGTCTGCTGGGCGTCGCCCTGTCCGCTTCGACCCGCCGCATCGCGTATTGGGGCACGGACCCGCATCCGCGGCGGGAGCACCGCACCGAGGCCATGGCGCGTGACGCATCCCGTGAAACGTCGCGTGAAACAGATTCCGACAATCGTGAAACATCGCGTGAAACGTCACCCGCCGAACCGCCGTCGTCGCTCACGCTGATGACGCTCAACTGCCGCTACGGACGCGCCGACGCCGCCGCGATCGCGCGCGAGGCGCGCATGCGCGGCGTCGACGTGCTCGCGCTGCAGGAGGCGACCGACGACCTGCTCGCGCGTCTCGACGCGGCCGGCATCGCCGATCTGCTCCCCTACCGCCAGTCCGGCGAGTCGAAGGAGACCGACAACGGCGGGTTCAACGTGATCCTCTCCCGCGTCGAACCGGACGACGCCACATCCGACGCGATCGCCATCCCGGCGGCCGACGTGCCGTCGATCACCCTGCCGATGGCGGGCGGACGCGACGTGACGTTCGCGTCCGCGCACCCGAAGTCGCCGATGAGGGGGCCGCGCGAATGGTCGGCGGGCATCATCGGCCTTGGCGGACTCGCCAAGGCCGCGAAACAGGAGGACCACGCCATCGCCGTCGTGCTCGGCGACCTCAACTCCTCCACCGAGCATCCGAGCTTCCGCGCGCTGCTGAAGACCGGATTCCACGACGCGAGCCTCACCCAGGCGAAGGGGCCGAACCTCACGTTCCCCCGCTGGCTCAAGTGGCCGCGCATCGAACTCGACCATATCCTCGCCACGCGCGGGGCGGACTTCGACGCCGTCGCATCGTTCGAGATCCCCGAAACCGACCATCTCGCGCTGACCGCCCGCCTCACGGTGCGCGCGTAGGCATGCACCGAGGCACGCACGCAGAGACCCACGCACCGAAGCGCACGCGCATAGGCGTGTCGCGAGTCCGGGGCACGGCGCTATAATGAACCGGTTATTCGCGAGTGCGTGGCGCCCTCTACACCCCGTGCCGCGAGGAACACGTGGGCTCGGCGAGCTGCGCCCCACAATGCGAACCGAACACACACCCCTGATATTTTTAAGGAGAGCCACTTTGGCAACCAAGATTCGTCTGAAGCGCATGGGTAAGAAGTTCTACGCGTTCTACCGCGTGGTCATCATGGATTCCCGTACCAAGCGCGATGGCCGCGCCATCGAGGAGATCGGTACCTACGATCCGAACACCCAGCCTTCCACGATCAAGATCAACTCCGAGCGCGCCCAGTACTGGCTCGGCGTCGGCGCCCAGCCGACCGAGCAGGTCTACAAGCTGCTGAACATCACCGGCGACTGGCAGAAGTTCAAGGGTCTCGACGGTGCCGAGGGCACCCTGAAGACCGTTGAGGCCGGCCCGGATGCCGCCGCCCGCGTCGAGGCCGTCGAGGCCGAGGCCCAGAAGCTCAAGGCCGCCAAGTCCGAAGCCGAGGCGAAGGCCAAGGCCGAGGCTGAGGCCGCTGCCGCCGCCGAAGAGGCTCCGGCTGAGGAAGCCGAGGCTCCGGCCGAGGCCGAGTGAGCCACGCCGCAAGGCGTACTTGACGACGACATTGCCTTCGACGCGGTAGGCTGAGTAATCAGCGACCCGTGGTCGAAGGCAATGCTGCATAGAAAGGCTGATTGGAATGCTCGCACAGGCAGTGGAACATCTCATCAAGAACATCGTCGATTTCCCGGACGACGTGTCCGTCAAGTCCCATGAGAACGCGCGCGGCGAACTGCTTCGCGTGCGCGTGAACCCGGAGGACATCGGCCGCGTCATCGGCCGTTCCGGTCGCACCGCCAACGCGATTCGCACCGTGATCCAGGCGCTGTCCGACCACAAGGTGCGCGTCGACATCATGGACGTGCGCCACTGAACCGACTGGCGAGGCCGACGGACGACTAGGTACTCGATGGGGTACACTGCTTGGCATGGCAGATCAGAATATGCATGACGACCCTCAGCAGCTCGAACTGCTGAGGGTCTGTCGTATCGGACGGGCGCAGGGCATGAAGGGCGAGGTCACCGTCCAGGTGTTCACCGACGAACCGGAATGGCGCTTCGAGCCCGGTTCCGTGCTCTATTCGAAGGACGGCGCGACCGAATACGTGGTCGAATCCTCGCGCACGTTCAAGAAGCGCTGGATCATCAAGCTGGAGGGCTGCGACAACCGCGACGCCTCCGAGGCGCTCAACGGCACCGAACTGTACGGCGAGGCCGACGATCCGGACGAGATGCTCGAAGCGGACGAATGGTACCCGAAGGACCTCATCGGACTCGAGGCCCGCATGGCCGAAGGCAACGGCCTCGGCGTGGAGGAGAGCCACGTGGTCGGCAAGGTGGTCGACGTGATCGACTCCCCCGCCCAGTCGCTGCTCAGGATCAGGCTCGCCGAACCGGTGCAGGTCGGCACGGCGAAGGACGGCACGCCGGTCATGGAGAAGACCGCGCTCGTGCCGTTCGTCGACGAGCTCGTGCCGGATATCGACGTGGAGGAGGGCTACCTCACGCTCGACCCGCCCGGCGGCCTGATTCCGGGGATCTGACCGGGCGAGCTCGAACCACCCGAACCACCCAGACGAAAAGCGAGGCTGTGACCGGACGCGGTCGCAGCCTCGCTCGCATTCACACTTCCGCGACCCAGTGATCGGCGTCGCCGACCCGGTGCAGCGCCGGCACATGTCCCTCGCGGATTGCCTGCGCATAGGGGCGGTGCGTCGCCGGATCGCCGTCGCGCCCGCCGCGCCCGCCGCGCAGTCCGGTCGCGGCGTGGCGGCGACGCGGGTCAGGCACGGGAATCGCGTCGAGCAGCTCCCTGGTGTACGGGTGCAGCGGGTTATTGAACAGTTCCTCGCGGCTGCCGCTTTCCACCACGACGCCCAGATACATGATGACGATCCGGTCGCACAGGTGCTCGACGACGCTCAGGTCGTGCGAGATGAACAGGAACGCCGTCCGGCGGATCTCCTTCAGATCGCTGAACAGGTTGATGATCTGCGCCTGGATCGACACGTCGAGCGAGGCGACCGGCTCATCGGCAACGACGAAATCGGGGCGCAGCGCCATCGCGCGGGCGATGCCGATGCGCTGCCGCTGGCCTCCCGAGAACTCGTGCGGGTAGCGGTCGAGCGCGTCGGCGTTCATGCCGCAAATCCCGAGCATCCGCACGACCTTGTCGCGCACGTCGTCCTTCGTGGCGAGCCCGTGCTCGACCATCGGCTCGCCGATCGCGTCGACGATCGGCAGCCTCGGGTTGAGCGAGCTGTACGGGTCCTGGAAGATGTACTGCATCTGCGGGCGCAGCGTGCGCAGCTCCTTGGGCGGCAGCGCGAAGACGTCGCGCCCGCGGAACCGCACCTCGCCATCGGTCTTGGATTGCAGGCGCAGGATCGTCTGTCCGAGCGTGGTCTTGCCCGAACCGGATTCCCCGACGAGGCCCACGGTCTCGCCGGCGTTCACCGTGAGGCTCACGTCGTTGACGCCGCGCACCACATCGGTCGTCCGGTTGAACAATCCGGTTTTGATCGGGAAGTACTTTTTGAGATGGCTCACCTCGACGAGCGGCGCGGTCGGGTCGCCGAGGTCGCGGCGCGACAGGTCGACGTCGTCGAGACCGCCGAGCGTGTCCGTCGCGTCCGTCGCGTTGCCGGCGTCCGTCGCGGCCGCGGCGGGACCGGCGTGGCCTGCGTCCGTCCCGTCCGCGGCGCCGCCGTCCGCCGTCGCGCCGTCGAAACCGTACCGTTTGCTGAAGAACGTTCCGTCGGACAGGTCGGCGAATTCCGGCGCGATGTCGCGTACGGTCGCGAGACGGCGGCGACGGTCGCCGATCACGGGCCTGGTGGCGAGCAGCGCCTTGGTGTACGGGTGCGTCGGATGGTCGAAGATCGCGTAGACGTCGCCCTGCTCCATGATGTGGCCCTCGTACATGACGACGACCTTGTCGGCGACTTCCGCGACCACGCCGAAATCATGCGTGATGAACAGGATCGTCAGGCCCATCTCCTGTTTGAGCGAGAGCAGCAGGTCGATGATCTGCGCCTGGATGGTCACGTCCAGCGCGGTGGTCGGCTCGTCGGCGATGAGCAGCTTCGGCTCGCAGCTCAATGCGATGGCGATCATCGCGCGCTGCACCATGCCGCCGGACAGCTCGTACGGGTACAGCCGCATGATGCGTTCCGGGTTCGGCAGGCCGACGCGTTCCAGCCATGCGATGGACTTGCTCCGCGCCTCCTTCTTGGTGACGTCCATGTGCGTCAGGATCGTCTCGACCATCTGGTCGCCGATCGTGAACACCGGGTTGAGCGAGTGCATCGGCTCCTGGAAGATCATCGAGATGTCTTCGCCGCGCAGTCGCTGCAGTGATTTGGCGTTCATCGCGAGCACGTCCCGTCCGTCGAAGACGATGCTGCCGGAGTCGATGCGGCCCGGCCGGTCGATCAGGTTGATCGCCGACATCGCGGTCACGGATTTGCCGGAGCCGGATTCGCCGACGATGCACGTCACCTCGCCGCGCGGCACGTCGAACGTGACGCCGTCGACGGCCGTGCGCACGCCGCCGTCCTCCTGCGGGAAGGACACGTGCAGGTCCTCGATGCGCAGCAGCGGGCCGTCGCCGCGCTGGTTCCGGTCGTTCCGGTCGTTCCGGCCGATGATGTTGTCGCCCGACAATTCACGCCTCCTTCGAGCGGGGGTCGACGACGTCGCGGATGCGGTCGCCGAGCACGTTGATGCTGACCACGGTGATGAAGACCGCGAATCCCGGCGGAATCCACAGCCACCAGCGTTTCTGGAAGTCCATGAGGTTCGAGGCGACGGCCATCATGTTGCCCCACGAGGCGTTCGGCGGCATCACGCCGAGGCCGAGGAAGCTCAGCGTCGACTCCATCAGGATGCCGCCGGCGACGCTCAGCGTGGTCTGCACGATGAGCAGCGGGTAGACGTTCGGCATCAGATGGTGGAACAGGCGGGACCGGGTGCTCAGTCCCAGCGCCTCGGTGGCCTTCATGTAGAGCTCCTCGCGCAGCGACAGCACCTCGCCACGTAGCATGCGGGCGATGCCGGGCCATCCGATGAGGCTCAGCATGACCATCACCACGTAGATGCGCGAATCGGCCGGCACCTTGAACGCGGAGAGGAACGCCGCCATGATGATGAGCAGCGGCAGGCTCGGGATGGACATGAGCAGGTCGGCTACGCGCATGACGACCGCGTCGACCAGTCCGCCGAAGTAGCCGGAGACCACGCCGATCAGCGCGCCCAGCACGATCGACATGACGGTCGAGAGGATGCCGATGAGCATCGAGACGCGACCGGCGTACATGAGTCGGGTGAGCACGTCGCGGCCGTAGTCGTCGGTGCCGAGCCAGTGCGCGAGCGTCGGCGCCTGTTCGGCGACGCGCACGTCGAGCTGGTTCTGACCGTACGGGCTGAACAGCGGGCCCAGATAGCTGAACACCAGCATGAAGATCAGGATGCCGATCGCGATCTGCGCGGCACGGATGCGCACGAGGTCGCGCGCGTAGCGGCGCCACAGCGGGAGCGTGCGGTCGGTTTTCTTCGATTTCGCCGTCTTCGGTTTCGTCGTCTTCATCGTCGTCACCCCCATCTCACGCCTGCGCCTTCTGCGCGAGCCTGACGCGCGGGTCGGCGAGCGAATAGGCGATGTCCGCGAGGAAGTTGCCGAGGATCGTCAGGAACGACAGCAGCAGCGTGCAGGTCATCAGCACCTCGTAGTCGCGGGCGTTCAACGCTTCGAGCTGGATCGGGCCGATGCCGGGCCATGCGAAGATCTGCTCGGTGATGATCGCGCCGGAGAACAGTCCCGGCAGCTCGAAGCCGAGCAGCGTGATGGCGGGCAGCATCGCGTTGCGCAGCGCATGCCGGTACACGACCGCATGCTCCTTGATGCCGCGGGCGCGGGCGCATTTGACGAAGTCGGCGCGCAGCGCGGTGAGCATCCCGGAACGGAAGTACCGGGTGAGCGACCCGGCGGAGAAGAAGGCGAGCAGCAGCACCGGCAGGATCATGTGGCGTCCGACCTCGAGCGCATGGGCTAGCCCCGTGCTGGTGCTGCCGGTATCGATCATGCCGCCGACGGGCAGCCAGTGCAGATCCACGGCGAAGAACTTGATCGCGAGAAGCCCCACGAAGAACGAGGGGAACGACATCGAGGCGAACACGACGATCGTGACGATCTTGTCGATGGTCGAGTACTGGTGGGCGGCGGAATACACGCTGATGATCACGGCCACGGTCCAGGCGACGACCATCGCGGCGAGCGCGACGATGAACGAGTTGAACATGTACGTCTTGAGCAGGTCGGTGACCTTCTCGTTGTATTTGAGAGACCAGCCGAAGTCGCCGTGGAGCACGTTGCCGAGCCAGATGAAGTAGCGCTGCAGCGGCGGCTTGTCGAGTCCGTACAGGGCGCGCAGCTCGGCGAGTCGCGCCGGCGTGAGCTTGCGGTTGCCGGAGAAGAAGTCGCCCGGCATCAGGGCGAAGAGGAAGAAGACCAGGATCGAGAGGAGGAACATCATCACGATCATCTGGCCGAAGCGTTTGAGTGTGTATCGAACCATGGGGAAGCTTTTGTGTCTCGGGGGTCATAGGTTGGTCCCGTGACGCCCGGCGAGGGGCGTCACGGGACCGTTCGATGGCGTCGGAGCGTCACCGGAGCGTCGGTCGCGTCACTTGTCGGCGATCTCGAGCTTGGCGAGCACCTGGGAGACGTCGCTGTTGCCGGTGGAGTACTTGTCGGCGCCCTTGATGCGGGCGTTCCAGGCGCTCACGGACTGGCGGTAGGCCAGCGGGATGGTCGGCACGTCGGCGTTGAGGAGCTTGTAGATCTTCGCGTAGATCTCCTTGCGCTTGGCCTTGTCCTGGGTGGAGATGCCCTCCTTGGCCAGCTTGGTGACCTCGGGGTTGTCGTAGCCGGTCAGGTTGACGCTCGGGTTGGTGCTGTAGAACTCCTTGATCGCGTCATCCGGATCGACGAGGCCATTGGTGCGGAAGCCGCCGACCAGATCCCAGTCGCCGCCCTGCGTCCAGCGCTGGATGATCGTATCGCCGTCCAGCACCTCGGGCTGGAAGTCGACGCCGATGGCCTTGTAGTTCTCGGTGGCAATCGGGACGACCTGGTCGTCGTCCTTGCTGGTCAGGTAGTGGATGGTGAGCTTCTTGCCGTCCTTGACGCGGATGCCGTCGGAGCCTTCCTTCCAGCCGGCCTCGTCGAGGAGCTTCTTGGCCTTGTCGGCATTGAACTTGTACGGGTTCACGCCCTTGTCAGTGTAGGACCACTGAGTGGGCGCGGCGTAAACGTTGGCGACCTGGCCGAAGCCCTTGTAGGTCACGTCGATGATCTGCTGGCGGTCGAGGCCGTAGACGAGGGCCTGGCGCACCTTCTTGTCCTTGAGGATCGCGTTCTTGTTGTTGATCCAGATCTCGCCGATGTCGGGCACGGTGGATTCGCGCACGGAGGCGAAGCCGAAGGACTTGAGCTGGTCGACGTTGTCCGGGTCCGGGGAGAAGCCGTCGAAGTCGGTCTCGCCGTTCTGGAAGTTGGCGAGCGCGGTGTCCTTGGAGGTGACCTTGAAGATCAGGTGGGCGATCTTCGGCTTGCCGCCGTAGTAGTACGGATTCGCGTTGTAGCGGATCTCCTGGCCGTCGACGTACTTGTCGAGCTGGTAGGGGCCGTCGCCCATCGGCTTGGAGTACAGGTCCTTGAGGTAGTCGAGCTTGCCCTTCTTGTAGTCCTTGCCGTAGTAGGCCTTGGAGAGCACCTGGCCGCCGAGCGTGGTCAGCGCCAGCGGGTTGACCTTGGTGGTCTCGATGGTGATGGTCTGATCGTCCACGACCTTGATGCCGGAGATCGAGTCGGCGCTGCCGTTCTTGTATTCGTCGGCGCCCTTGATGCCGATGTCGGTGAAGTCGGCGCTGCCGGAGTAGGCCGGGTCGTTGAGCAGGGTGAGCGTGAACGCCACGTCCTTGGTGGTCAGCGGGCTGCCGTCGGAGAACTTGAGGTTCTTGCGCAAGTGGTACGTGTAGTCGAGGCCGTTGTCGGAGACCTCCCAGGATTCGGCCAGGTCGGGGATCGGGTTGCCGGCGGTGTCGGTCAGGACCAGCGAGTTGAAGATCGGCTGCGTGGCGTTGCCGTCCCAGCCGTTGTCCTGGAAGTAGGGCAGGAACACGCCGCTGGGCGAGCTGATGGTGGCGACGAACGTGTCCTTGCGGGCGTTGGCCTTGGCGGGGCTCTTCGAGGCGTCGCCGGTGGCGACGATCTTGTTGAGCTTGCCGTCCACCGTCGTGGGCGTGGACGTGGTGGTGGTCGCGTTGCTCGCGCCGCATCCGACGAGCAGCAGGGCGGCCACGCCGGCCGCGAGCGCCGAGACGGCGCGCGTGGCGAAAGTCGTTTTCTTGGTCATATGCGTTTTCCTCTCATTCGATTCGCACGAGAGGTATGGAATCGACGACCCGTCCCCCTCGCGTCATCACCGCGCAAGAGTAATACCTCGTTTCGAGCCCCGGGAACGTTTGTCATCAAATCATCTGATGGCGCGTTATCAGTCCCAGACCGTCCACGGATTGGAGACGCCATCATTTTTCGTGATATCACGCTGCAAGCCCCCGTAATCTCACGTTCCGCACCACGATTCGAGATATTCACCTGAAAGCCGCCGGCCGCACCCCTTGCGATAGGGTGGATGCTTATGAAGATCGATATCGTGAGCGTGTTCCCCGAGTATTTCGACGTGATGGGATTGAGCCTGATGGGCAAGGCGCAGGAGAAGGGCCTGCTGAGCATCACGGCGCACAACCTGCGCGACTGGACGCATGACGTGCATCATTCGGTGGACGACACCCCGGTGGGCGGCGGCGCCGGCATGGTGATGAAGCCGGCCGTCTGGGCCGAATGCCTCGACGAGCTGCTGGGCCTGGACCCGCAGGAGGACGCCGATACCATTCACGACGGGGTCCGCCCGGTGCTCATCTTCCCGAACCCGTCCGCGCCGCTGTTCACGCAGAAGGACGCGACCGAGCTCTCGCACGCGGATCATCTGCTGTTCGGCTGCGGCCGCTACGAGGGCTATGACGCGCGCATCCCCGAGTACTACCGTTCGCGCGGCGTGGATGTGCGCGAGTATTCGATCGGCGATTATGTGCTCAACGGCGGCGAGGTCGCGACCTCGGTGATGGTGGAGGCGATCACGCGTCTGGTTCCGGGATTCATGGGCAACGCCGATTCCATCGTCGAGGAGTCATACACGGGCGCGAACGCGCTGCTCGAACACCGCCAGTATACGAAGCCGGCGGAATGGCGCGGATTGAAGGTGCCGGACGTGCTGCTCTCCGGCGATCACGGCAAGGTGGACCGCTACCGCCGCGACGAGGCGCTGACGCGCACCGATGAGATCCGCCCCGATCTCATCGAACGGCTGGACTGCAAGTCCTTGGACAAGGCCGACCGCAAGACCCTGATGGCCCTGGGCTGGGAGGTCTCCGCCGCCCACCCCCGCAAACTGCGGTAGATATGATTTGGCCCCCTCTGACGAGGGGGCCACAACCACCTGAATTTACAGGCCGAAGACCTTGACGCGGGCGTCGGCCGGCTGCTTCTCGACCGGGCCGGCGGGCTGGGCGACGACGCCGAACGGCATCTGGGCCTGGAGCTTCCAGCTCTTCGGCAGGCCGAACTCGGCGGCGACGGCCTCGTCGATCAGCGGGTTGTAGTGCTGCAGGGAGGCGCCCAGGCCCTTCTCGGCGAGGGCGGTCCACACGGCGAGCTGGAGCATGCCGGCGGCGTCGCGGGCGAAGCCCGGGAAGTTGGCGGCGTAGGCCGGGATGTTCTCCTGCAGCTGCTTGGTGACGTCCTCATCATCGTAGAAGAGCACGGTGCCGTGGCCGGCGGCGAAGGAGTCGATCTTCGCCTCGGTGGACTTGAAGGCCTCCTCGTCGTTCACGACCTTACGCAGGGTCTCCTTGACGATGTCCCACAGCTTCTTGCTGGCGTCGCCGAACAGGACGACGGCGCGCTGCGGCTGGGAGTTGAAGGCGCTCGGCACGTCGACGACGACCTTCTTGACGAGGTCGGCGATCTCCTGGTCGCTGACCGGCGAGGCGTCGGTCAGCGCGTACTGGGAGCGGCGGGTTTCAAGGGCGGTGACGAAGGACATGGTTTCCCCTTTTCGTTCGTGATGCGGCCGCACATGCGCATGCCGCACACACAATATCTCGTTTCGAGATATGACTATACATGCATATCCCGATTCGAGGTATCTCCGGCGTGGCGCACCGGAACCCGAGGCCCCCGATCGGCTCTCAGTCCGCGATCCGCTCGATGTAGTACACCGCCGTCTCACCGTAGTCGCGGTCGTCCGCGATCTCCCAGCCATCCGGCGGCGTCGGCCGCTCGGACCGCACGGAACGCTCCAGCATGATCACTGTCCCCTTCCCCGCGAATCCGTTCGTCGCGAGATTGGCGAGCAGCCGGTCGCACGCCTCCGTCTCGAACGCGTACGGCGGGTCGATGAAGATCACGTCGAACACGCCGGCCGCGCCCGCGCCGGAGGCCGCGTACGCCTCCGCCTTGCGCATGATCACGCGTGCCGAGAGGTCCGACGACCATGACCGGTTGCGCTTCAGCTGCGCGACGGTCTTCACGACGAGTGCGGCCGCCGGCTTCGACGCCTCCACGGCCACCAGCTCGCGGGCCCCGCGCGACAGCGCCTCGATGCCGAGCGCCCCCGTGCCGGCGAACAGGTCGAGCACGCGCGCCTCGTCGAGCACGCCCCACGCGTCGAGACGCGAGAAGATCGCCTCCTTGGTGCGGTCGGTGGTCGGCCTGGTGCCGGTCTTCGGCGTGGCCAACGCCACGCCCTTGAATCGTCCTGAGATCACTCGCATGGTCATCGACTTTAGCGGTACGCCACGTCGTCCATTGCCGGCACGGACTACCCCTCAGTCCCGCTACGCGGTCCAGCTCCCCTGACAAGGGGAGCCGAAAAACGGGCGTCAGTTGGAGGTGAGGAAGGTCTCGTTGCCGCGCGTGAAGTCGAGCACCGCGCCGGCGAGCTGCGCGTGCCCGTCGAGCGCGGGATCGTCGGCGAGCAATCGTTCGGCGCGCGCACGCGCATCGGTGATGAGGTCCGCGTCCTTGACGACGCGCAGCAGTTTGAGGCTCGATTTCGCGCCGGACTGCGCGTCGCCGAGCACATCGCCGGCGCCGCGGAACTCCAAATCGGCCTGCGCGATCTCGGCGCCGTCCAGCGAATCATGGATGACCTCGAGCCGCGCCTCGGCCGTCGTGCCCGCTTCGGCGCGCGAGACGAGGAACGCCCAACTGTCCGTGCCGCCGCGGCCGACGCGCCCGCGCAGCTGGTGCAGCTGGGACAGGCCGTAGCGGTCCGCGTCGAAGATCACGATGCAGCTGGCCTGCTTCACGTCCACGCCGACCTCGATCACGGTGGTGGAGACGAGGATCGGCGTCTCCCCCGAGGCAAAGCCGGCCATGACCTCGGCCTTCACATCGTCCTTGTCGCGTCCGGTGAGCGTCGCGAACCGGATGCCGGCGAACTGCGGCAGCGCTTTGAGCCGCGCCGTGATCTCCGCCACCGAGTGCAGCGGCGGCCTCGCGACCGCCTCGCCGTTCTCGTCGAGCGTCTCATACGCGTCGTCGATGCCGTCCGGCACCGCCGCCTCGCCGCGCGAGCCGCGCCCGCCGCGCCGCGCCCCGCCGTCGTCGTCCGAGTCCGCGTCGATGCGCGCGCACACGATGTAGGCGCGCTCCCCCGCATCGATACGCGCGCGGATATGCGCGAACATACGCGCCATCGTGCGCCCGTCCGCCTCGTTGACGACGATCGTGCGGATCGGCTTGCGCCCGCCGGGCAGTTCGGTGAGCCACGAGATGTCAAGGTCGCCGAACCAGGTCATCGCGGCGGTGCGCGGGATCGGCGTGGCGGTCATGACGAGCAGGTGCGGCGCGGTGCCGTCCGTCGATTTCGCGTTCAGCGATTCGCGCTGTTCGACGCCGAACCGGTGCTGCTCGTCGATGACGACGAGCGCGAGTCTCGGCGCCTGGAACGTCTTCGAGAAGGCGGCGTGTGTGGCGACGATGATGCCCGGCGTGCCGCTCGCGGCGGCGGCGAGCGCCTTGCGCCGCGCCGCGAGCTTCATGCCGCCGGTGAGCAGCGTCACCGGCACGGACGGACCGGCGTCGCCGGCGTCCGTACCGTCGCCGGCAGCGTCGTCCATCGCGGCGATCATGCGCGTGATGGTCGCGACGTGCTGTTCGGCGAGCACCTGCGTGGGCGCGACGAGCACGGCCTGATAGCCGGCGCCGACGGCCTGGAGCATGGCGGCGAGCGCGACCACGGTCTTGCCGGAGCCGACCTCGCCCTGCAGCAGGCGTTGCATCGGGGTGTCGCGCGTCATGTCGGCGGCGATGTCGTCGATGACCTCGCGCTGGCCGTTCGTGAGCATGAACGGCAGGGAGGCGATGAACCGGTCGCGCAGGGACGGGGCGTCGGCGTCCGCGTCCGGCAACGGGCACGGATGCGCCGCGGACTTGTGCGCGCTGCGCCTCGCCTCAAGCAATGCGGCCTGGCAGACGAACGCCTCCTCGTAGCGCAGGGTGGCGATGCCCTTGTGGAAGTCGGCGACGGTCTTCGGCTCGTGGATCGCGCGGAACGCCTCGGCGCGGTGCATGAGCCCCCGTTCCGCGCGGATGGTCTCGGGCAGCACGTCGGGGATGGCGTCGGCGAGCGTGCCGGCGAAGCGCTCCTCGTCGTCGTGGGATTGCAGGGTGATGTCGTCGGTGCCGGGCGCGGGCATGTCGCGCCCGCCGAGCGCCCACATGAGACTCAGGATCGTCTCGTGGATGCGTTCGCTGGACAGTCGCGCGGACGCATGGTAGATGGGGCGCGGCCGGGTAACGCGCGCCAGCGCCTCGGCGACGGTCGGTGCGTCATAGCCGTTCGCGCGCGGCATGGCCGTCGCGGCGGGCGCGGCGGGCGACGGCGCGAACGCACGCCACGGGTCGTTCGCGTCCGGCGTCATCGTCCGCCCGGCAATCGGCGACGACGATTCCGGCGCGACGGTGATTACCTGCGGATGGTTGAACTGCAATTGACCCATATACTCGCCGGGGACGCCGGAGGCGACCACGACGGTGCCGGGGGCGAGACGGCGCGCCATCCAGTCGAGATACCCCTTCCTGCCGGAGAAGAAGACGAACTGCGCGCCCGACGGCAGTAAGCCGCGGGAGGCGGCGAATCCGTCGTCGTCGACGTTGACGACGAGACGCATGTTGCGCGAACCGTGGAACGTGCGCGCCGAGCGCACCGTGCCGGCGAACGCCATCGCCTCGCCGACGCGCGCCTCGCCGAGCGCGCGCGCCGGCACCGGGTCGGCGACGCGGAACGGATAGTAGGTGAGCGCGTCGCCGATGGTGACGATGCCGAACGACTTGAGCGTGGACGCGCGGCGTTTGTTCGCCAATAGCGCGGCGATCGGAGTGTCCCAGGTGATGCTCATAACGTCCCATTCTCCCACACGCGACGACGCGCGCGGCGGCTAAAACGAAAGCCCCCATCGGCGAACCGATGGAGGCTTCGATACGTTGACGCTATCCGCGCACTCACGCAACCGCGCGCTGGACCTTGCCGGCCTTGATGCACTTGACGCACACGCGCAGGCGAACGTTCTCGCCCTCGACGGTGGTACGGACCGACTGGAGGTTCGGACGGAAGGTGCGCTTGTTGCGGATATGCGAGTGAGACACGGTGTATCCGACCTGCGGACCCTTGCCGCACACGTCACAACGAGCTGCCATGATGGACTCCCTTTAACCTTGACTATCAAGTCTTTTTCGCGATTCGACCGGGCATGCGAACACGCTTAGCCGAACACACAACTTCACGAATATATCCCAGCGGCCCGACAAACGCAACACGCGTGGTATCCTATGCGGTTCCGCGCACGGTCGGCGCACGGTCGGCACGCGGCGGCGGCGCGGCGAATACGCTGCGAATACGCAGCAGAATCGTCTCCGATGACCGTTGCGCCACACCCCGAACGGCCTAAAATCCACCATACACCGGGCCCACGGCCATAGAATGGTGGCAGTGCATCGCGTCGGACGCGTGCAATCGACCGCTCAAGGAGGACGCCATGTTGTCGAAGCACATCAACGGGGAAACGAAGGGAACACGACTGGGCGAATTCATCGAACAGCGGCAGGAGGAACGACGCATCGACCGGGCCGTGGCGGAGTCGGACGCCGCTGACAAGGCCGCGGCCGCCGCGAAGTCGTCGGACTCCACAAGCGGCGGCCACACCCCGTCGGTGATCTCACTCGGCCAAGTGTGGGTCGACATCATGATGGATGTGGACGAACTGCCCGAGCCGGGCGGTTTCGCGGTCTCCAACGCCGCACGCCCGGTGGTCGGCGGCAGCTACCGCGTGCTGGACGCGGTGAGCAGCATGGGCGTGCCCGCCGAACACGCCGGCATCATCGGCAACGGCGTGTGGGCGGCGATGATCCGCGAGGCGTACGAGCACGACGGCATCACGCACGTGGGGCCGTGTCGGCTCGACGCGGACTCCGGATTCCGTCTCGTCTTCCACGACGACGACGGGCGCAAGACGTTCGTCGCACGCTACGGCGTGGAGGCGCAGGGCGACGCGCGCACGTTCGACGCGGTCGAACCGGAGGCGGGCGACGTGGTGCATGTCAGCGGCAACACGCTGCTCGACCATACGGCGGCCGGCATCGACGAGTTCATGCACCGGGCCGGCGACGACCCGAAGTCGCGCCCCTACCGGCTCGTCATCAATCCGACGAACACGCTCAAGCTCGTCAACGACCACCTGCTCGAGGATCTCGTGCTCGCCCGGCCCACATGGTCCTGCAACCGGCAGGAGGCGAACACGCTGGCGGAACGTCTCGGCGTCGACCTCGGCGAGGCGGGGGCGTTGACCGTCGGCGGCGGATTCGACCAGGCGATGAACGCGTTGTGCGACGCGCTCGGCAACACGCTGCGCGCGCCGCTGGTCGTGCGCGCCGGATCGCGCGGCGCATGGGTGCGCGAACCCGGCGGCGAAGTGCAGCATGTGGAGGGCTATCCGACGAAGGGCGTGCACACGCGCTCCGCCGGCTCCTGCCACACGGGCGCCATGTGCGCGATGCTTGCGAAGGGATGGTCGCTGGCCGATGCGGTGAACATCGCCAACGCGGCCGCCTCGCTCGCCATCCAGCGCCATCGCGCCGGCGTGCCCGTCTGCCCGAGCTACAAGGAGGCGGTCACGCTGGCCGGCGTCGCAGCGCGGTAGCGGTCCGGTGGCGGTCCGACCGTGACCCGACAACACACAGATACGCGCGATAATTCACTCTGCGTTCACCGGCGGGCGCGCTGGGCGGCATGGGGACTCCCCTACGATGGATTGCAGTTTCCGTCGTCGAGGAGAGTTCCATCATGTCCGAACAGCCAGTGGCCGCGGCGTCGCCCGCCGCGGCGAAGCTCACGCCGCGCGAGAAGAAGTGGATCGTCTACGACGTGGGCAACTCCGCGTTCGTGCTGTTGTCGACCGCGGTCGTGCCGATCTACGCGAAGTCGCTGATGCCGGCGGACGGCAACATCGTGTCCGCCTGGGGCTACGCGCAGACCATCGCCTCGCTGGTGATCGCGCTGCTCATGCCGCTGCTCGGCTCGATCGCCGACGTGCAGGGCATGAAGATCAAGTTCTTCCTAGGGTTCTTCGGCACCGGCGTGGTCACGTGCGCGGCGCTCGCCCTGCCGCTGACCTGGCTGCCGTTCCTCATCGTGTACGTGCTGGCGACGATCGGCCTCAACGGTTCGCTCACCTTCTACGATTCGATGCTCATCGACACCACGTCGAACGAGCGCATGGACAAGGTCTCGTCGCACGGCTACGGCTGGGGCTATGTGGGTTCGACCGTGCCGTTCATCGCGTGCATCGCGCTGATCTTCGGCGGTCCGGCGCTGTTCGGCTGGTCGACGGCCGCGTGCACGCGCGCCACGTTCGTCATCACCGCCGTCTGGTGGGTGGCGTTCACCATCCCGCTGCTGACCAGCTACCGGCAGGTGCACTACCGTGCGACGCGCGACCATACGCGCGAGGCGGTACGCGGCACGTTCGCCGAGCTCGGCGGCACGCTGCGCAAGCTCGTGAGGAACAAGCCGCTGTGGATGTTCATGATCGCGTTCTTCTTCTACATCGACGCGGTGAACACGGTGATTTCGATGAGCACCTCGTACGGCACCGAGCTCGGCATCGATTCTACGCAGCTGGTCGTGGCGCTGCTGGTGACGCAGTTCGTCGCGTTCCCGTGCGCGATACTGTATGGCCGTCTGGCCGGCCGGTTCGGATGCAAGCCGATGATCGTCGCGGCGGTGATCGCGTACATGTGCATCGTGTTCTTCGCCGCGTTCTTCCTGCGCTCGGCCGTCGAGTTCTGGGTGCTGGCGATTCTGGTCGGCATGTTCCAAGGCGGCATCCAGGCGCTGTCCCGCTCCTACTACGGCAAGATCATTCCCAAGGAGCACGCCAACGAGTACTACGGCCTCTACGACATCTTCGGCAAGACCGCATCGATTCTCGGCACGTTCCTCGTGGCCACCACCACGTCGATCACCGGCAACGCGAGCATCGGCGTTCTCTCCATCGCGATCCTCCTCGCCATCGCCCTCGTCTTCCTCACCCTCCAGAAGGATCCGACCAGGAACTGACGTTTCGTTCCGATCCGGCATAGCGAAAGGTTCGATATGGACGGCCGTAATGGCGACGACACCGACAGCCGATCAACCGGCTCGGACAGGCCCCGATACGCCCACGTATTCGTCGGCCACCTGTTGCTGAATGCCATCGTATCGTTCCCAATCAGTCTGATCATTGCGTGGCTGGGGCTGCGCTTCATCGCGCGCATCGTGTTCGATGGCGGCACGCTCGCCGCAATGCTGGCGATTACATGGATCGGGATATCGCTGATTGATTCACGTTGCGACTATGAACCGCGCCGGGCCGCCAACCGCATCATTTCGCCGATGCCATGGCCGCTGATCGTCGCCAGAATCGTGTTGCCGTTCTCCCTGCCGTGGATCGCCGCCCTCTGGCACACGGACATGACGATTGTCGCGGCTACGAGCATCGCTGCCGGCGCGGTGCGGCTGATGGAAATCATCGGCCTCGAACGACCATGGCGAAGCGAGGACCAGACGATAATCGACCGGCAACGAGAAGAGTTGAGGCGCATCACCCGCGAGACTGCCGAGGAGATCCGTGAGGAACGCCGCGCACAAACGGACGGAGACACCTACGACCCCTACAATCTGCGCGGCAAACGGTGAATCGCCGTTCCTGACCCCCCTCATACTTGGGATTCGTGAGAAAACGGCGGATTGACGCCCATGCAACCACCGGTTGCGCCGTGGTCGCGGCATTGTCCGGTTGCGTTTCACCATGGCAACCGCAAGATGGTGGCGAAAGCGACGCCACCGTGTCACAGTGGAATCATCGTTCGGACGTGATGAGCCGACACCACCGACCAGAGGGGATGATGACGATGACTTTCCGCACCAATCTGCAGACCCTGCGTGCAAGGCGCAACATGACGCAGGAGCAGCTGGCCATGCTGCTCGGCGTTTCGCGGCAGGCGATCTCGAAGTGGGAATCCGAGAAGGCGTACCCGGAAATGGACAAGCTGCTGGCGATCTGCGACCTGTTCGGATGCACGCTTGACGATCTGGTGCTTGGCGACGTGGATCGACCGACAGTCACCACGGGAACGACCGAGACCGCCCCGACCATCGCCGATGAGTCTCACACGGTCGCACAACGGGAAGGAGCTCCGACCGCGCCACTGCCGAAGGACATCACCGGATACGACGCCCACCGCCTCCGGTTCTCGATGCTGATCGCATCCGGTGTGACGGCAATCATCGCGTCGGTCGGCGTCGCCAACCTGTTCGACCCGGAACATTCGATCATCGGCGTCAATCCGCTCAATGACTTCCTGATGTTCGTCTGCATCTGCGTGGGAGTGATCATCGGACTGGTTCTGTTGGTTCCGGGTGCCATGGCGCATGCAGCGTTCAGGCGGAATCACCCGTATGTCAAGGACTTCTACACTGAGGATGACCGCCGCAGGGAATCCCGGCTTCTGGCATGCGGCGTGGTCGCGGGCGTGGCGGCGATTCTGATCGGCATCGCGGTCGTCGTGTACATGGACGAGGTGCGGGAAGTCACCGCGGGGTGGCCGAACGCGGTCATGCTGCTGCTGTCCGCGGCCGCGGTGTTCGGATTCGTCTACTGCGGCATGCGACACGACATGATGAACATCGACGGCTACAACAAGGAAATCGAGCGGAGTCGGCGTCAACGTTCCGGTGACGTGCCGCAATCCGTGAAACTGTCCGGGGCGTTGAGCGGCATCATCATGCTCGTCGCCACGATCGTCGGTCTGACGCTGCTGTTCCTCGTCCCTGGGTCGCTGTTCTGGATGTCATGGGTGATCGGCGGTCTGCTGTGCGCCGTCACCGGAATCATCGTCGATCTGTTCAAGGACCATGTCGACAAGTGAACGAACAGGAGCCGGCTCTTCACATTGTGACACATAGTGGGCCGTCCTCATCGTTTCGCTTGATTGAGAATCGATGAAATGGCGGGAGATCACGCCGTCCGAATCGTTCCGCCATCACTAGACTGGGAGGTGGCGGAATCGCCGCCGCACATATGCGCGACCAGTCATAAGGAGGCTGTCATGATCGATCATGTCGGATTGTTCGTCAAGGATGCGAACGAGCGTGCGGAGTTCTACGAGAAGCTACTGGCACCGCTGGGATACGTGAAGAAGCATGAGTTCCCGGGCGCCGTGTGCTTCGCGAACGATGCGGACGGTGACAGCGTGTGGATCCAGTCGCCGAAGGACGGCAATCCGCTCGTCCCGGCGCATCTGGCGTTCCGCGCCGCCGATCAGAACGTCGTCAAGGCGTTCCATGAGGCCGGTCTCGCCGCCGGCGGCACGGACAACGGCCAACCCGGTCCACGCCCGAACTACGGCCCGACCTACTACGCCGCGTTCATCCACGACCCGGACGGCAACAACATCGAGGCCTGCCTGCAGTAAGCGGGGCGCCGATTCCGCGGTCGCTCGCGTCCGGACCACGCATGAGCAACCGCGTGAACGCCCTATGCGAACAGCCGGGCGCGCAGCGACGTGGCGTCGGTGAAGCGGATGCCGGTCAGACCGGGCACGGCGGCGGCCGCGGCGTCGGCGTTGCGCTGTTTGTCGTCGACGAACGCCGCCTGCGCCGGGTCGACGCCGAAGCGGGCGACCGCGCGACGGTAAATCTCCGCGTCGGGCTTGTGGATGCGTTCGGCGCTGGAGACGACCACGTCGCGCAGCAGTCCGAGCGTGGGGAACAGTTCGCGGGCGGCGTCCACGTATTTCACGGTGAAGTTCGTCAGTCCCCAGCAGCGCACGCCGGCCGCGGCGAGGTCGTGCAGCAGTCCGTCCATGCCGGGCAGCATGCCGGTGAGCGCGAGCCGTTGGCGTGCGAAATACGTGCGGAACGCCGCGAGTTCCGGCGGTTCGCCCGCGTCGGCCGCGTCGGCCGCATGATGCGCGGCGTAGTCGGCGAGGATGCGTTCCTCACTCCAGCCCGGGTCGGACAGTTCGTCGTAATGCCAGAATCCGTATGGGTCGTCGCGGTCGAACAGCCGGTCGGCGGCGGCGTCCGGCACGACGCCGTCGACCGCGGCGCGCGGCCTCCAGTCGACCAGCACGTCGCAGAAATCGAAGATCACGTCGTCGTATGCGGGACGCACGGGACGGCTCACGGGGGAAACGCTCATACGCGACACCGTACACCCGCGCCGTCCAACGGGACGCGACGCGTCCGCCGCAACGTGCGGACGGTACAGTGGGTGGCGATCGACGGTTCGCGGGATGCCCGGGAAGCGGGCGTCCGATGGGGAGAGGAGATGCGACATGACGTATGTGCAGGCGCTGCTGGGGTTCGCGCTGGTGGCGGGTTCGATGGCCCTGCTGCCGGGATTGGACATGATGATGGTGGTCAACGAGACCATCAATTCGACGCGTCGGCGCGGCATCGCGGCGGCGTGCGGCATCTCGTTCGGCGTGCTCGCGTGGGCGGTGGCCGCGGCGGTCGGTCTCGCCGCGATCATCAACGCGTTCCCGCTCGCCTATGACGCGATCAGGCTGCTCGGCGGCCTGTACCTGTTCTATCTGGCGTTCAGTCTCGTCCGCAGGCCGAAGGCCGGCAAGGACGGGGAACCGGAGATGGCCGAACCAGCCGAACCGACGGCGGCCGTCGCGACCGCGGGCACCGGACGCGGCCCGCTCGCCTCCCCCATCGTCACTTCGTTCGTGCGCGGCTTCCTCACCGACCTGTTCAACCCGAAGATCGGTGTGTTCTACATCGCCGTCATCCCCCAGTTCCTCGTGCCGGGCGTCGATCACCTGCGGATGGGCGTCTCGCTGGGGCTCATCCACTTCACGGAAAGCATGATGGTGCTCGTCACGCTCGCCTGCATGGCCGCGTTCTTCGCCGGCAGGCTCAAGTCGGGCCGTTCGCGCCGCATCCTGAGTCTGGTGTCCGCGGGCATCATGGCCGTGCTGGGCGGCGTGACCGTCACCGAAGCGATCCGCAGCCGTCTCGCCGCCTGAGCGGGTCCGTCCGGCCATTCGGCGTCGATGCCATCGGTGACGGCAGCACCCGCCGCGGGCTCAGCGGCCGAGCAGGCTGGAGATCTGGCCGATGACGTCGCCGGGCAGACCGGCCTGTTCGGCAATCGAGCCGAGGTCGAGGTTCGTGCCCTGCTCCTGGATCATGCCGGCCACGTTTCCGATCTGGTCGGCGGAGATGTGCTCCTCGGCCAGTGCGGTCAGGTCGCCGAGCTGTTCCGCGTTGAGATGGTCGCCGGCGATCTGCGCGATCTCGCCGAGCTGGCCGGCGTCGAACTGCTCGATCACAGCCGCCGGCAGGTCGCCGATCGTACTCAGGTCGACGCCGCCGACGAACTGTTCGGCGATGTTGCCGATGGCACCGTTCGCCGCGTCGCCGACCGTATCGCCCAGCACGCCGCCCACGATGTTCCTGATGCCGTCGAACAGTCCCATGTCACGCCCCTTCGTCGATGATCGTCCGTTGTCGACCACTGTACAGGACGATGATGTCGCGAGAGCTTCCGACTCCCGTGAGCTTGCTCATACGGCGAGGGGAACGGGACCGCTCCGGGCTCAGTCGGCGGTGTGGAGATTGATGGTCATCTTCTCGTCGTCGGGGAAGTAGTGCACGGATAGATCGGAACCGTTCGAGCCTTTCATCGACGCGTAGTTGTCGCCTTCGCCGTCGACGGTGAAGCCCTTCTGCTTGCACTGTTCGACGTAGGCGGCGAACTTGTCGTGCGTGGTGCCGTAGACGCTGTATCCGACGCTCGTGTCGTTCACCGAGCCGCCGATGATCGTCGATTCGGGCTTGGGCAGGGTCTTGGTGAGCTTGTCGTCGCCCCACTGGTTCGCCTTGCTTTCGGCCTTGTCGAGTGTGGTCTTCTTGTTGACGAAGTCGTAGGTGGCTTTGCCGATTGTGTTCGTGCCCTTCAGGTAGGCGACGGACATCGTGTCCGGTTCCATGAGCGGTGTGAAGTCGCCGATGGCCTTCCACCCGCCGATCGTGCATTCGCCGTTCTCGCTGGTCGCGCCCGGCTTGACGATGAGGTTGCTCGTGCATTTGAGCGGTTCGGTCTTGAGCTCCTCGTAGTCGGAGTCCTCGATCATCGTCACGGCCTGCCGCAGGTCGGCGAACGCCGCCTGCCGCTGGTCGTCGGTCACATCGCTTTTCTGCCGGTAGTTGAGTGAGACGGCGACGATGGTGACGTTCGTGCCGTTCGTGAACGACATCATGTCCTGACGCTGGTTGTCGACGGGCGTCGACGCGACGCTCGTCTCGAGCTTGGAGAGGTCCAGCGGCTTCGCCACCGGTGACGCCGAGCCGCCGGACGCGCCATTCGATCCGGTGCCCGTCGGACCGCCGCAACCGGCAAGCATCATCGCCGCCGCCATCACGCAGGCCACGCCGCCCGCGATCTTCCGTTCCATACGCATGTCGTGCTCCTTGTTCTCTCGT
This sequence comes from Bifidobacterium sp. LH_419, assembly GCF_056356955.1. Taxonomy (NCBI): domain Bacteria; kingdom Bacillati; phylum Actinomycetota; class Actinomycetes; order Bifidobacteriales; family Bifidobacteriaceae; genus Bifidobacterium; species Bifidobacterium sp. LH_419. The sequence continues at coordinate 14,966 of NZ_JBKEVG010000012.1, read as the reverse complement.
TCGACACGTTGTTCACGGGCCATTATCGGGAGGATCACGTGGGACGGCATCAGTTGGCGACTGAATCGGCGGGAAAAAGGATGTGCGAAGACGATGAGGTCCTCTTCCTGACGGAAGGGGACCTCATCGTTATGGGGAAGGCCGGTCGCAGGTCTCACTCTGACGAGAGGGCCGGAGACCGCCTAGCCTAGCGTGTTCAGCGCTCGGAGGCCTCCTCAGTGGCGGCCTCCCCTTCGCGCTCGACGCGAATCTTGTGGCCGTCGGCCTGGGAGACGCCGTAGTAGGCGGCCACGGCGATGTCCTTCATATCGTTGATCAGCGGGATGCGCGGGTTGGCCGGCGTGCACTGGTCCTCGTAGGCGCGCATGCCGATCTGGTCGAGGACGCTCCAGAAGTAGTCCTCGTCCACGCCGCACTCCTGGAAGCTCTTGTTCATGCCGAGCTTGTTGTCGCGGTAGTCCTCGACGGCCTTCGCCAGGTTCTCGACGGCCTCGGCCGGGGTCTTGCCCGGATCGATGCCGAGGTTGATTGCGATGTCGCGGTAGCGCTCGTCGGCGATGTACTTGTTGTACTTCGGCCACGAGGTCGGCTCCTCCGGCACCTGGCCGTTGTAGCGGATCACGTACGGCAGCAGGATGGAGTTGGTGCGGCCGTGCGCGATGTGGCACAGGGCGCCGATCGTGTGGGCCATGCCGTGGCACATGCCGAGGAACGCGGAGCCGAACGCCATGCCGGCCATGGTGGCGGCGTTGTGCATCTTCTCCTGCGCGTTGGTCTTCTCCAGGCCCGGCTCGCCGTTGACGGACTCGGCCAGGTTGTCCCAGATCAGCTTGGCGGCGTGCAGGGCCATGCCGTCGGTGAAGTCGTTCGCGTACACGGACACGTACGCCTCGAAGCTGTGGGTCAGGGCGTCGAAGCCGGCGTCGGAGGCGAGCTTGCGCGGCTGGGTGCGGGCCAGGACCGGATCCACGATCGCGACGGACGGGGTGAGCGCATAGTCGGTGATCGGGTACTTGTAGCCGGTCTTGTGGTCGGTGATGACCGCGAACGGCGTGACCTCGGAGCCGGTGCCGGAGGAGGTCGGGATGCACACGAGCTTGGCCTTCTTGCCCAGCGGCGGGATCTTGAACGCGCGCTTGCGGATGTCGAAGAACTTCTCGCGCACGTCGGAGAAGCTGATCTCCGGGTGCTCGTAGAGCAGCCACATGATCTTGGAGGCGTCCATCGGGGAGCCGCCGCCGACCGCGATGATCGTGTCCGGCTCGAACTCCTCGCGCATCATCTCGGCGCCCTTCTCGACGGTCTCGACCGACGGCTCCGGCTCGACGTAGTCGATGATGCGGAAGGTGACGCGGTTGGAGCGGGCGCGCAGCTGGTCGATGATCTTGTCGACGATGCCGAGCTGCTCCATGACCTTGTCGCACACGATGACGGCCTTCTCGATGCCGTACATGTCGCGCAGGTACTTGATCGCGTTCGGCTCGAAGTAGGTCTTGGCCGGGATCTTGAACCACTGCATGTTGTTGTTCCTCCGAGCGATGCGCTTGATGTTGACCAGGTTCACGGCCTGCACGTTGCCGGACACCGAGTTGCCGCCGTAGGAGCCGCAGCCCAGGGTCAGCGACGGGGCGATCGCGTTGTAGATGTCGCCGATGCCGCCCAGCGAGCTCGGCTGGTTCCAGATGATGCGGCAGGCGTGCATGCGAAGGCCGTACTCGCGCACGAGCTCCTGGTTGTTGGTGTGGATGGCGGCGGTGTGGCCGGCGCCCAGCTTGAGCATGGCCTCGCACATCTCGAACGCCTGCTCCTTGCCGTCGGCCTTGAGCACGGCCTGCACCGGGGCGAGCTTCTCGTGGGTGAGCGGCTCGTTGTCGGAGACCTCGGAGCACTCGGCGGCGAGGATGGTCGCGTCCGCCGGGATCTCGAAGCCGGCGGCCTTGGCGATGTACTGCGGGGACTTGCCCGGCACCACGGAGTTGAGCTTCGGGGTCTGGCCGGAGCCGGCGGTGCAGCCGAACATGTACTGCTCGAGCTTGGCCTTCTCCTCCTTGTTCACGAAGTAGGCCTTGCGGCGCTTGAGCTCGGCGACCAGACGGTCGTAGACGTCCTTGTGGGCGATGATGGCCTGCTCGGTGGCGCAGATCATGCCGTAGTCGAAGTGCTTGGAGAGGACCAGGTCGTTGGCGGCGCGCACGACGTCCACGTCGGAGTCGACGTAGGCCGGGGCGTTGCCGGCGCCGACGCCGAGGGCCGGCTTGCCGGACGAGTACGCGGCCTTGACCATGCCCGGGCCACCGGTCGCCAGGATCGTCGCGATGCCGTCGTGCCTCATCAGTGCGCCGGTCGCCTCGATCGACGGGTGCTCGATCCACTGGATGCAGTTCTCCGGGGCGCCGGCCTCGATGGCGGCGTCGCGCACGATCTTCGCGGCGGCCACGGAGCACTTCTGCGCACCCGGGTGGAAGCCGAAGATGATCGGGCAGCGGGTCTTCAGGGCGATCAGGGACTTGAAGATCGCGGTGGAGGTCGGGTTGGTGACCGGGGTGACGCCCGCGACCACGCCCACCGGCTCGGCGACCTCGTCGATGCCCATGACGTCGTCCTCGCGGATGATGCCGACGGTCTTCTGGCCGGCCAGGTAGTTGGTCACGTGCTCGCACGCGAAGATGTTCTTCGTGGCCTTGTCCTCCACGAGACCACGGCCGGTCTCGTCCACGGCCATCTTCGCCAGCACGAGGTGCTTGTTCAGCGCGGCGACGGACGCCTTCGCCACGATGTGGTCGACCTGCTTCTGGTCGAGCTTCTCGAACTCGTCCAGGGCCTTGAGGCCCTTGGCGACGAGCGCGTCGACCTCCGCCTGCGCGGCGGCCTGCTTCTCCTCCGGGCTCGGCTTGGTGGGAGCCTCGGTCTTCTTTGCTTCTGCCATGAATCCTCCTCGATGTGCGTTAAGCAAAACTCGTGTTCTGTAATCTCCCGCCGCTGGGGCGGACAACGTTCGGCCGGTCCGACTTCATGTCGTTCTCTGTGGCCTGCGTCACAATATAACGAATTGGTCAACGACCTGCATGCGCACAAAATCGACGGCGTTTCGCGTGCGAATATGGGCGTTTTATGTAATGTTTTGTGCGATAAGGCGAACAAAAGCGCTCAAATGCCGGAAATTTGGTGCTTTTTGTTCACTTTTTGATGAAAATCACAGCCGCCCCACACGCCCCACTGCCTCACTTTTTAAAAGTGGTTTTCTAAAAGCCGTCCCCTAAGACTAGAATACATAAACCCACTTCACAAAAGTCAACCGCCCACATCCGCGTCATTGCGCCACTATACGCGCGCCACGCCCGACAATATGCAAAATCACTTTTATAAAAGTACACTATCAGCACAAGCATACTGTCGGTATTGCATCCAACGGAGGTCTCGCATGAAGGCAATGCCATCGACGGCGGTGAAGGCACACAACCGCATCGCCATGACCCAATACCTGTACCATCACGAACACGTCACCAAGCAGGAGATCGAACGCGAGCTCGGACTGAGCCTGCCCACCATCACCCAGAACCTGCGGGCGCTGGAGCAGGACGGCATCATCCGCCAGGGCGAACTGCAGCAGTCCACCGGCGGACGCAAGGCCCGCGGCTACGAGTTCAACCCGGACCATCGCACCGCCATCGGCGTGGCCATGCGCTCGAACGAGGTGCGCATGTGCGCGGTCGATCTCAACGGCACCGTCGTCGAACGGCTCGAACGCACGCTCCCCTACCGCAACGCCAACGTGTACTACCAGCGCGTCGGCGCCATCATCGAGAACTTCGCGGCGGAGGTGGAGAAGAAGCACGGGCCGGTGCTCGGCGTCTCCTTCTCCGTCCAGGGCATCGTCAGCCACGCCGGCGACCGGATCATCTTCGGCAACATCATGCGCAACACGGGACTCACGCTCGACACGATCACGCAGTCCATCCACCGCCCGTGCATGATGATCCACGATTCCGACGCGTCTGCGATGGCCGAACTCTGGTTCGACCATTCGCTCACCGACGCCGTATGCGTCTACCTCGAACGGCGGCCGGGCGGCGCGGTGATCGTGAACGGCAAACTGTACCAGGGGCCGAACATGTGCAACGGCACCATCGAGCACATGACGCTCGTGCCGGGAGGCCGCGAATGTTACTGCGGCAACCGCGGCTGCATGGACCCGTACTGCTCGCCCGAATCCCTCACCGAGGACTACGAGTCCATCCCCGGCTTCTTCAGCGTGCTCGAACAGGGCGAACGCCACCACCGCGAGCGCATGAACGAATGGCTCGACTACGTGGCGCAGGCGATCGTCAACGCGCGCTCGGTGATCGCCGGCGACGTGATCGTCGGCGGCGAGGCCTCCCAGTATCTGGAGGATTCCGACATCGAGGACCTCAAGCAGCGGGTCATCAAACGCAGCCCGTTCGGCACGGAACGGTTCACGCTGCGCCGCAGCACCCACGCCGAAGACCAGACGATCATCGGCGCGGCCCTCAGATACGTGGAGACCTATCTGAGCGAGATCTGCGGCGAGTGAGGCGCCCGTTCCCTCCGCGCGATTTTGGTGCGCGAATCACCCGATTCGCGCACCAAAATCGCGCATAGCCGTTGGTAATCCGTTCAGGCGCGGGTGAGGACCTCGGCGAGCGCCTGAATCACCGGCTGCGGCATGTGCGAATCGAATTCACGGCTCTCGTCCACGCCGTGCAGGTCCTCGATCGTGTGCATGGCTGGCAGCGCGTCCTTCCCGAGCTCCTTGACCATCGCGTAGGCGGTCTCCTTGGTGAGGTAGAGCATCTGCGCGTCCTTGAGCACAGCGAACGCGTCCTCGACCACGGTGTCGCCGGCGAGCGGCAGTCCCTTGGCGAACGTCACCGTGAGGCCGTCCGTCGCAGCGACGCCGGAGACACGCACGACGGTGCTCAACGTCGCCGCGTCGTAGCTGACGTCGGCGGCGAGCGCGCGGCCGCCGGATGTGACGGCGACGTTCGCGGCGGCCGCCGCGTCGACGCCGCGGAGGACGAGCGTCCAGTCGCGCGTCTCCGGCACGACGCCGGCGGCACCGGCGACCGGCGCGACGGTGAACGTCGCGGCGTCGCCGTCCGCCTCACCCACGGTCAGCGACAGCGCGGTCGACGCCCAACGCACGGACGCCTCGGGCGCGCCGTCGTCCTCCCACAGCGTGAACGCGCCGCTCGCGCCGGGGAAGGCGACGACGCGCAGGGACTTCGGGTTCGCGATCGAGTTGAGCGGCTCGCCGGCCGTCTCCTCCTGCAGCGGCACGATCGCGCCGGCCTTCGCGAAGACGGGCATGCGGTCGAGCCCTCGCCACGCCTCGATGCGACGGCCGGCGGCGGGACGCGACTCGTAGCGGCGCCCGTCGAAGAAGTCGAACCACGTGCCCTGCGGCAGCCACACGTCGGCCTTCGCGCGCTGCACGCTCTTCTCGGCCGGGGCGACGATCGGCGCGACGAGCAGTTCGGTGCCGAAGCGGAACTCGTCGACGAGCTTGTACGCGTCGCGGATCTCCGGCCAGTCCCAGTAGAGCGGCTGGACGAGCGGCTCGCCCTCGTAGGCGGCGCGGCGGTTCATCGTGTACAGGTACGGGATCATCGCGTGGCGCAGGCGCAGCGCGGCGGTCATCGCGGCGGCCACGTCGCCGTGGAAGTTCCACGGCTCCTTGCCGTTGAACGGCGAGTCGGTGGAGTGCAGGCGGTTGATCGGGCTGAACGCGCCGAACTGGTACCAGCGCGCCTCCAGCTCCTCGTCGCGGTAGCCGAACATGTGGCCGCCGATGTCGTGGCTCCACCAGCCGTAGCCGATGTTGGAGGCGGTGGCGGTGAATTCGGGCTGGAACTTCAGGGACTCCCAGTTGACGACCGTATCGCCGGAGAAGCCGATCGGATAGCGGTGCGAGCCGGGGCCGGCGTAACGGGAGAAGGTGAGCGGGCGCGGGTTGCGCGCGGCGTAGTCGCTGCCGTCGGCGCGCGCCGAGTCGAGGTAGTGCAGGTGGTTGAGGCCCCACAGCGGGTCGAGGCCGGGCTGGCGGGTGGTGCCGCCCTGCTGCCAGTCGAGCCACCAGAAGTCGACGCCCTCGTCCTCCATCGGATGGTGGAGCTTGTCGAAGTAGGCCTCCATGAACTTCGGATCGGTGAGGTCGAACTGCACGGCCTCCTCGGTCTTCGGGTCGATGCCCATCGCCTCGGCGAGTTCCGGGTAACGTTCCTCGAACGCGCGCACGCCGTCCTTCGGGTGCACGTTGAGCGTGATCTTCATGCCCTGCTCGTGCAGCCACGCCATGAAGCGCTTCGGATCGGGGAAGAAGTCCTTGTTCCACGTGTAGCCGGTCCAGCCGGAACCGTACTTCGGGTCGACGTCGTCGACGAGATGCCAGTCCATGTCGACCACGGCGGTGGTGAACGGGATGCCCTCCTTCTCGAACCGTTCGACGAGCGTCATGTACTCGGCCTCGGTGTAGCGGTGGTAGCGGCTCCACCAGTTGCCGAGCGTGAAGCGCGGCAGCAGCGGGGTCGGTCCGGTCAGGCGGTAGAGGTCGTGCACGGCCTCGCGGTAGCGGTGCCCGTAGGCGAACAGGTAGAAGTCGGTGGTGGGCTCCGGCTTCGGCGTCACCCACGTGCCGAACGGGTTCGCCTTGCCGTTGACTTCCGGCGTCTCGCGGATGATGTTCGACTCCGAATCGTCGATGACGGCCCAGCCGTCGGTGCCGTTGACGCCGGGACCGACGGGGATGCGGCCGTTGGCGAAGTCGAGGGTGCGCGCCGTGCCGCCGAGGTTGCGCATCTGATCGTCGCCGTAATGCCACGTGTTGTCGATGGCCTTGACGTTCTTGATGGTGGCATACAGGCCCTCCTTGCTGAACGGGGCCTGGTTGTAGGAGATGTGAAGCGATGGGGTTTCGATCTCCAGCCATCCGTCGCGTTCGACGACGGTGAACTCCGGTGCGGCGTCCGGGCCGAAGTCGCGGTTGAGCACGGACTGCGTGGCGTCGTCGACGAACCGGCCGGAATCGGACCATTCGAAGCGGATGAGCGACTCGGTGATGACGCCGATGCGCCACCGGTCGCCCTGGATGATGCGGTCCGGGTTCATCGCCGGATGTGCGCCAAGCGTACCGAGCGAGAAGAGATTGCGGTCTACCACGTGAACTCCTTTGTCGTGTGCTGCGTATCGTGATGTCCGATTGGTTGACATCTACGATAATAGCGCTTGCACAATATGAGCCACGCTCAAGAAAACTGCGATATCATTCTGCGGAATATCAATATGTTTCCGCCGTGATTGGATTATCATAGCGCTTGCATACACAACGGCGTGCATGCATTACACTTCCCCTCAACAGCTCACCCACGCGCACGATCCCGTTGCTGAGATGACGTGAGCGACGCACATCAGGATGCATGCGCGTGACGGTACTGCGACGGTGTCACGCCGGTCTCGTCGCGGAACCGGCGGTTGAAGTTGGAGGCGTTGTCATAGCCGCTCATCCGTTGGATACGTGCGATCGGCAGATCGGTGCAGGTCAGCAGGCGGCAGGCGCGCCCCACGCGCAGGCGACGGACGAAATCGGCGAAACCGATGCCGGCCACCCGTTTGAAGAAGCGGGAAAAGGTCGATACGCTCATCGAGGCCGCTTCGGCGGCATCCGACAGCGTGACCGTATCGAGATGCGACGAAATATAGGCGATGGCGACGTTGACGTCGTCCTCGGCACCGAAGGCGACCTGCGGATTGTATCCCGGGGTCACCACGGTGCGAACCTCATCCGCCGGCGCCTGTTGGAACACCGTGAGGATGGCGATGAGGTCGGCCACGCGCCGCGCCGCGTCATGCTCCCCCATCGTCTCCAGCAGGCCTCCCGCCTCGTGCGCGGAGTCTCCCGACAGGACGAGTGCATGCGACGCGCGACGCACCACCTGCTCGAACCCGGCGGTCTCGGGGAACGCCGACGCCAGCAATCGCAGCGTCTGCGGGCGGACATGGCACAGCACGTCACGATGGGCGAGCCGTTCGCCGGGGATGATGTCCGACAGCCAGTTGTGAGGCAGGTTCGAGCCGATCATCGCCACATGCCCCGCCTCGAACGGCATGAGTCCGTCCCCGGCCATGAGCTGTCCGCTTCCCTCACGGATCAGGTGGATTTCGATCTGCGGATGGTAGTGCCATCGGGCCAATGCGCTCGGATACCCGTGGCTCGACCATCGTATGGCGGCGTCCCCATCGGGGACGATCACCTCCAGCGATCCAGCATCCGAGTATGGGATCATGCCGGCGTCACGCGCATCCATCGCCAACCTCCTCGTCGATTCCTCCACGATACCGCACCGTCCGCCGCCCGATGTCTCGCGATCGCCGATCGTTCACCGGCTCCCGTCGACGGATACCACCGGGCATCAGAAAACGACGTGACGACCGTCCGAGGAACACCGGAAATGCCGATGCGCGCCGGCGGCGGAAAAAGGGAATCCCGCCGGCCCGTCATCGATTATCCATAGCACCCCTCGGACGGCCGTCACGTCGTCGCCAAGCAGCCGTCCGTCATCCGCGATCAGTCGCGGTCGACGGTGATCTGCAGCTTGATGTCACCCGGACGGCCCTCGTCCATACGGTCGAAGGCGGCCTTGGCGTCCTTCATCGCGAAGGTGTCAGTGATGAAGGGCTTGAGGTTGAGCCTGCCGCTGGCGACCAGATCGATGGCCTTCTGGTACACGTTGGCGTAGCGGAAGACGTTCTCGATACGCACTTCGGTAGCCTGCAGCTCGGTGATGTCGATCGACACCGGATTGACCGGGATGCCGACGAGCACCGCGCAGCCGCCGGGGGCGATGAGCTTCCAGAACGTCTCGTAGGCCTTCGGTGCGCCGGAGCATTCGAACGCCACGTCGGCACCCCAGCCGCCGGTCTCCTCGCGGACCCGCTCGACGAGATCCTCCTTCGTCAGATCGACCGGGATGACGCCCGGAATCTGGCCGATGATGCCAAGCTTGACGGCGGAGACGTCGGAGACGAGCACCTTGGAGGCGCCGCCGGCGAGCGCGGCGGAAGCGGTGAGCATGCCCACGGTGCCCGATCCGGCCACGACGCACACGTCGCCGGGCTTGATACGCGCCTTGGTGGCGGCCCACATGCCCACGGCGGTGGGCTCGAGCAGCGCGCCCTCGCCGAAGCTCATGTTATCGGGCAGGTGGTAGGTGAACGCGGCCGGGTGGATGACCTCTTCGCACAGGCAGCCATCGATCGGCGGGGTGGCGAAGAAGCGCACGGCCGGGTCGACGTTGTACATGCCCAGTCGGCTGGCGCGCGAGGTCATGTCGGGGATGCCGGGTTCGAGGGCGACGCGGTCGCCGGGCTTGAAATCGGTGACGCCGGGGCCGACTTCGAGCACGGTGCCCGCGGCCTCATGACCGAGAATCATCGGCTGTTCGACGACGTACTTGCCGACGCGTCCGTGCGTGTAGTAGTGCAGGTCGGAGCCGCACACGCCCACGGTATGCGGCGCGATGCGCAGTTCGCCGGGACCGGGCGCCTGGACGTCCGGGACCTCGCGCACGTTGATGACGCCCTGCTTCTCGAGAACGACTGCCTTCATGATGATGCTCCTTTGATTGGATGGTTGTTGATGGTTGTTGATGGTTGTTGGTTGATATGGATGGGAAAGACGGATCAGACCACGGCCGGGGACTGCGAGGCCATCGCCGGCATCGTCTCCGTGGACGTGCTCCGATCGATACGACGACCTTTCTCATCGAAACCGGGTTGCTTCGGTCGAATCCACAGGGAGACGACCGATCCGCCGATGTAGCAGATCGCGTACGCCCAGCACACGCCGGCGAACCCGACCGTCTCCAGCAGCACGGTGGCGATGAACGGACCGCAGAAGGTCGTCAGACCGGAGGCGAGGTTGTGCGCGGAGACCGCGGCCCCCTTGTGCTCGGGCTCCAGCGCGGGGAACACCGCACCCATCGGCACGAAGGCGGAGATGCCCATGCCGAGCACCACCGCGCACAGGTACATGAGCGGCAAGTTGCGGCCGAAGAACTGGGGCACGTAGTACATGGCGAGCGTGCCGAGGGCGGAGAGCCAGCATCCCCACCAACGCATCTGGCGCATCCAGCCGAACCGGTCGCCCATACGACCCCAGAACACGTTGCCGAACACGGTGACGACGAAGAGCAGCCCCCAGATGGTGGACCATTCGGTGACTTTGAACCATGCGCCGCCGCCGTTGGTATGCGTGGCGAGGTACAGCGGCATGATGACCGGGAATCCGTAGAGGGTGAGGTTGCAGATCACGCGCAGCACGGCGGCGAAGGCGATCTGGCGGTTCTCCTTGAGGATGGTGACGCCGCGGGAGAGTTCACGCAGCTTGTCGGCGGTGCTCATCGCGTCGAGATCGGCATTGCGGGTCTTCGGCACGAACCACAGGCAAATGAGCAGACCGGCAATCGAGAACGGCAGCGACACCCACAGCGAGTAGTATTCGCCGATCACCGGCGTGATGAACGCGGGCAGGTAAGCACCGAACACGCCGATGCCGAAGGAGTACGAGGTCCAGAACCAGCCCATGGCCGAGGCCAGTTTGCCCGGGTCCACGGTCTGTGCGAGCAGTACCACGTAGCTATAGATGAACAGCGGGTAGCCCATGCCGCGCAGCATGTACGACACCAGCATCAGCGGATAGATGTGGCTGGGCAACGCCACGCCGATGAACACCAGGTGCAGAGCGATCCACGAGACCGCGCCGACCAGCATGATGCGCTTGGCGCCGAACATCTCCGCAAGCACTCCGGACGACCATCCGGCCAACGCCGCGACCAGACCGTACATCGTGAACAGCATCGATGCCTGCGACGAGCTGAATCCCTGATCCACGACATACTTCGACAGGAACGTCAGCTCGAAGCCATCTCCCGTCATGAACACCGCGATCGCCAGGAACCCCGGCAGCAGTGTTCTCATCAATCCCCGAGCCACGTTGTCTCCTTACCTGAACTTCGTTGTCTTTATCGCTCCTCGTTGAAGCGTTAATACAATTCTCCCGTGAGAAACACTGGTGTTTCCTCGCATTAGATGGCAAGAATTGATACTTTTTTGCACTCCGCATGGATGCTCAGCAATTCCAGAACGGATACCCCGCCTCACAGGACGTCGACCGAAGAACCGCGAAACACGCATTTTACAAAGTAACTTTACAGAAGTCGGTGCATGGGATTATGCTGGGCGGCGATGGACGGAGATACCGCCCACATGCGCCGCAGGCGCACCAACGAAAGGACATCATCATGATGAACGGAAAGAAGTTCATGGCGGCCGTTATGCGTGGTTTCGAGGCCAGCGGCATGAACGCCCTCGCCCAGGCCGGCTACAGCGAGGCCACCACCAAGGCATTCGAAGCCATCGAAAACCGCTGAACAGCAACAGCCTAAGAACGATACAGCAGCGGCATGGATGGCATGAGCCGTCTTCCTGCCGCGCGTCGCGCATCGATAGGATGCATCGCCTTCGATGCCGAACATGATCGCCCAACGGTCATGTCGATAAATCAGATGCTCCAACAGGATCGGACAACGGCGTCCCCTCTCTCTTTGTTTCCCCCGAATCCCCGTGAGGCCTATGTGCTGACCACCGCGATCGCCCTGGGCCGTATCGCCAGCCCCGTCCGATAGTGTTTCCTCCCGTTGGCGGGTGGTGTGTGTCTGTTCAATGGGAAGTGGGCCGTGTGAGCGTGTGGATGTCTTCCGTGTGAGTGGCGGGTTTTAGTCCACTTCAGCGTGTGGTGAGAAACGAACGCCGGCCCGTCCTGCCCGTACTAGTTTCCCGAGTCGGAAGCAACCATCAGGTTTTCTCGGGAAAGGAAAGGAATGACGGTACCGGTGTCCGTGCAACAACGTATCAGGGTGCTTGACGCGCGTGGCGTGTCATGGAGAAGCATCGCGAAAGAGGTGGGAGTGGCCCGTGACACGGTCGCGAAGTACGCCGGGAGGGAGGATTGCTCGCCGGAACCGGAGCATCCCGTCTCGAGGCCGTCGAAGCTCGACCCGTACAGGGGCGTGATCGATGAATGGCTGCAGTCCGACCGGTTCATGCCGCGCAAGCAGCGTCACACCGCCAAGCGCGTTTACGACCGGCTCGTCGCGGAGAAGGGGTATGCGGGCTCGTATTCGCCGGTGCAGCGGTACGTGAAGCGGTGGCGTGAGGAGCATCGGCTCCCGTCGGACGGGTATCTCGAGCTCGAGTGGCATCCGGGCGAGGCGCAGGTCGATTTCGGTGTGGCGCAGGCCGTGATCGGCGGGGGCCGGACGGACGTGCATTGCCTGGTCGTCACGTTCCCGTACTCGAACATGCGCTGTTGCGTGGCCCTGCCCGGGGAGAACGCGGAATGCGTGTGCTCCGGGCTGCGCACGGTGTTCGAGCATGTCGGCGCGGTCCCGTTGACGCTGGTGCTCGACAACGCCACCGGCGCCGGCCATCGGATCGCGTGGGACAAGGTCACCGTCGTCAGGGTGTTCGAACTGTTCGTGGAGCATTACCGGCTCGAGGTGCGTTTCTGCAACCCGGACTCGGGCAACGAGAAAGGCAGTGTGGAGAACGCGGTCGGGTTCCTGCGCCGCAATATCATGGTGCCTCTCCTGAACGCGGAGTCCTACGGCCAGCTGACCCGGTACATGCTGGGACGCTGCGACGCGATGGCCAGGACGGATCACTACCGCAAGGGCGTGCCGATCGCGAGCCTGTTCGACGAGGAGAGGACGGGCATGCAGCCGTTGCCCGCCAAACCGTACGACGCGGTCAGGTGGGAGGTCAGGAAGGCCGACAAGGACGGGCGCGTGCAGGTCGATGGCAACTATTATCTCGCCGGCCCCTCGTGGCGCGGCTGGAGGCTCGACGTCGCTCTGCGCGCGTTCGACGTGACCATCCGCACCCGGGACGGGCGCACCTGCGCCAGACTGCCCCGCGTGTACGGGGACTCGCCGGCCACGATCCGCGACCCCGCCACCCTCCTGCCCGCGTTAAGCCGCAAGACCAACGCATGGCCCGATTCCACCATCCGCGACGATTTCCCGGACAAGCCCGGGCTCGCGATCGACCGCATGGACGCCAAGGCGCGCAGGAACGCGTTCCGGCTCATTTCCAAGGCCAGCGGCCAGTCCGGGTTCGGGGCCGCGGTCAAGGCCGGCGAGCACCTCGTCGAACAGGGCCATCCCCTCGACGAGGCCAGCCTGACCACCATGGCCCGCCGCATCGCCGCCGGCGAAAGACCGTACGAGCAGGCGGCCCCCGACCTGACCGGATACGACGTGTTCATGAAACCCCGCGAGACGGAGGAAAGGAAGGAGGCATAGGCCATGGGCTCGCACCGTCCGCCGCTCGTCATGCCCGACATGAAACGCCGCCGCGCGTCCACCGGCGAAAGGATCGAAACGATCATGGACCTCGCGCGCCGACTGCCCCTGACCCGACAGGTCCTCGCCGACCAACTCGCCGAAGCGACCCCGAGCCAGATGGAATTCATGGAGACCTGGATGAGGGCCGAACTCGACTCCAGGGAACGTTCCAAACGCTCGCGTCTGCTCAAGGCCGCCGGCTTCCCCGCCGACAAGGAACTCGACGGCTACGACTGGACCCCGATCCGATTCCCCGTCGACTACGGGCGCGAGCAGATCACGACCCTCGACTTCATCACCGGCCACGACGACCTCGTCCTGTTCGGCCCTCCCGGCACCGGCAAGACCCACCTCGCCATCGCGCTCGGCAGGAACGCGTGCCGGCAGGGCGTCCCGGTGCGCTACCATACGGCCGCGAGCCTGGTCATGCGGCTCCTGCGGGCCCAAGCCGACAACCGGCTCGACCGTGAACTCGCCGCGATCGGCAAGACCCCGCTGCTCATCATCGACGAGCTCGGCTACGTACCCATCGACGAGGAAGGCAGCAGACTCCTGTTCCAGGTCGTCACCAACGCATACGAGACCCAGAGCATCATCTACACCACCAACATCGAATTCAGCGGATGGGGCAGGATCTTCGGCGACCCCAACATGGCCGCCGCGATCATCGACCGCACCGTCCACCACGGCAGGATGATCAGATTCGAGGGCGAATCCTGGCGCAAGACCCACGCCCTCATGCAATAACCAACAACCAAACCAACAGCAGGACCGGCCAACACCGAAACGGCCTAAAACCATCCGCTCACACGGACCAAAAGAAACGCCGAAACGGCCCATATCAACTTGACAAAACACAGTGGTGGCGCGTGATCGTCGGTGGGTGGTCGCACGCGCGTGTGGTGACGTGGCGTGCGTGTCGTGGCGGGTTGTTTCCCCCGTCCGCGTGTGTGGCTTGTCCGGTGTCTGGGTATGGGTGGACCCCGGGAGCGTGTGCTCGACCGGGATCCTGTTCTCGTTGTGGTGCGGCGGCGTGCTACTCTCCCACACCCTGTCGGGTGCAGTACCATCGCCGTGCCAGGTCTTAGCTTCCGGGTTCGGAATGGGTCCGGGCGTCTCCCCTGGGCCATGACCGCCGCAAATCTTCAATTATCAGGAGGGAATCGTGTCCCGTGTCTCCTGATGGCTGGTGGTTTGGGGACCGGATGGTGGACGCTTGCCTGTCGTTTTTGTGGTCACGGACCGTTGTTCCGTGTCGCGTGTGTTTCGCGCAGTCTTCGCCGATGCTCTCCACACTCCTTGGGGGTGTGGGTTGTGTGTCGCGCTTCCCCGTTAGTACCGGTCGGCTCCACCCCTCGCGGGGCTTCCACGTCCGGCCTATCGACCACGTGTTCTACATGGGGGGTCACGGGCTTCGAAAAGCCCAGGGAATACTTATCTTGGAGCGGGCTTCCCGCTTAGATGCTTTCAGCGGTTATCCCTTCCGAACGCAGCCAACCGGCGGTGCCACTGGCGTGACAACCGGCGTACCGGAGGTTCGTCCACCCA
>NZ_JBKEVG010000011.1:0-111989 GCF_056356955.1 Bifidobacterium sp. LH_419 | reverse complement strand
GTGCCAACGATGCCCCAACACACATGTAAACCATGCCCCAGGAGACCCCGTCAACCATGCCCCAAGACATGCGTCAACTATGCCCCGAGACAATACACCGACAGCTCCCCCTCAAAGGGGGAGCAAAGTGGGTTGCGCCCCCTGAGAAGGAGACAAAGTGGATTGCGCCCCCTTGAGAGGGGGCGCGAAGAGGATTGTCATGCGTGTGACGCATGGCGGATTGCGCCCCCTTCAGGGGGAGCTGGCCGGCGAAGCCGGACTGAGGGGGTGCGGAGGGTCCGCAATATGGAATGAGACATGGGCGGCGGTATGTCCAGTTCGCGATGTGAGACGCAACGGGAGGCGTCTTACCGGCGCGGACGTGCCGAAACCGTGACGAAACAAGGATTTCCACCCCGAAAACGTCGCTCCGCATGCCGACTACCTCAATAATCCGCAAAAATCAAGACTGTTGTTCCGGGAATTTTTTCTCTATCGTTCTGATGGATTGTGAAATTAGAGAGGAAGACCCTGGAATGTCCGCGTTGCTCAAGCGCGTTCCGGTGAAGCTCGTCGCGTTCGCCGGTGCGTTGATGATGATCGTGGCGATGGCCGTGACCCCGTTCGCCGCCGTCCCACAGACCGCGCTCGCCGCCGGCTCCTCGTCCGGACTGTCCTCCGCCACCAGCAAGGCCACGGACTACAAGACGTGGTCCGCGGTCTCCGAGGCGATGGCCGAGCAGCTGCAGGACGGCCAGCAGGAGTACGAGGACGGCAACACGTCCGGCGCGACTTCCGACTTCATGGCCGCGTACAACTCGATCTACGTCGCCTCCAACTTCACCGCCGTCGTGAACTCCACGATTGGCGCGGACAAGCAGACCTCCCAGCAGCAGGCGTTCCAGGACATCCAGAACCTCTCCTACGTGCCCGGCAACAACGATGAGCTCGATCAGAAGATCACCGCGCTCGTCGCCGACCTCGACGCCACCGCGCAGCAGCTCGACGGCAACGCGCAGCTCGCCAAGCCGAAGGCCTACGCCGAGGCCCTGCAGGCCGAGCTCGACAAGGAGCGCAAGGAGCTCGACGCCAAAAAGAAGAAGAACCCGGGCAAGGGCAACCGTTCCTGGACCGACGTGGCCAACGAGATGACCCCGATTCTCGACAACGCGTACAAGGCGTACGAGAACGGCGATGGCGCCAAGGGCGCCACGCTCGTCAACGACGCGTACTACCAGTACTACGAGAAGCTCGGTTTCGAGAAGAACGTGATGAACGCGATCTCCGGCAACCGCGTCTCGCAGGTCGAATACCAGTTCAAGATGACCCGTTCCGCGATGAACAAGGGCAAGGACCTCAAGTCCACGAAGAAGCTCGTCGACGACCTCAAGGCCATGCTCGTCAAGGACGCCGGCATCCTCGACGGCGGCGCCGCCGACAAGGAGGGCGGTTTCACCAAGTTCATCACCAGCGCCGTCGGCCAGGCGTTCCTCATCCTCATCCGCGAGGGTCTTGAGGCGTTGCTCGTCGTCGCCGCCGTGATCGCCTACCTCGTCAAGTCCGGCAACAAGCGTTTCACCAAGTGGATCTACCTGGGCGTCGTCGCCGGCCTCGCCGGCTCAGGCATCATCGCCGTGATCTTCACGCTCCTGTTCGGCGGCTCCGGCCCGCAGCAGGAGATCATGGAGGGCGTGTGCGCCCTGATCGCCATGGGCATGCTCCTGTGGACCAGCAACTGGATGCTCAACAAGTCGAGCGTCGAGGCGTGGAACCGCTACATCCGCACCAAGACCGAGGCAGCCGTCAAGTCCGTCTCCGCACAGGTCGAGGCCGGCGAGAAGGTGGCGTTCGGCACGATCGTCTCACTCGCCATGCTGAGCTTCCTCGCCGTGTTCCGCGAGGGTGCCGAGACCGTGATTTTCTATCAGTCCATCTACTCGATGAGCCAGGATTCGAAGGGCATGTGGACGGGCGGCATCGCCGCGGCCGTCGTGCTGGTGATCATCTTCCTGATTATCCGCTTCACCTCCGTGAAGATCCCGATCGGCCCGTTCTTCCTCGTCACGTCGATCCTGATGTCCGTGCTGGTCGTCGTCTTCGCCGGCGGCGGCGTGCACGCGCTCATCGAAGGCGACCTGCTGCCCGCCATCTACCTGGACGGCGTGCCGACGAACGACTGGCTCGGCTTCTACCCGTACGTCGAGTGCATCGTCGCGCAGGTGCTCGCGGCCGTCGCCGTGATCGCGCTGTTCGTGGTCGGTTTCGCCAAGCAGCGCAAGCTCAAGGCGTCCGCAGCGAAGGCCGGTTCCGCGAAGGCCGGTTCCGCCAAGTAAGACTTTCCCGAGTAATCGATAATTCAACCAACAAGCTGTGAAGTCCCTGTTGTGGGGTTCCTTCACTCCCACAAGAAAAGGATAGAGAAATGATGAAGAACAAGAAGATCGCCGCCCTGCTCGGCGTGCTGCTCGCCGGCTCCATGGCGTTCTCGCTGGCCGCCTGCGGCTCCTCCAGCGACACCTCCTCCGCCAAGTCGGACTCCTCCTCGCAGTCCTCCGACACCAAGTCCGACTCCTCCTCCGACGCCGGCACCGGCTTCGAAGAGGTCCCGGTCGGCCCGTCCGGCACCGCCGAAGAGCAGGATCAGGAAGTCGGCCCGCTGACCGTCGGCGCCGTCTACTTCCAGCCGATCGACATGGAGCCGTCCTCCATGGGCCTCAAGGCCGCGGACGCCTCCTTCCACCTCGAGGCCGACATCCACGCCAACAAGAAGGGCACCGAGCTCGGCTACGGCAAGGGCGACTTCATCCCTGACCTGACCGTCAACTACACGATCATCGACAAGTCCACCGGCAAGGAAGTCGAGGGCGGCACCGCCACCTCCGGCACCTTCATGCAGATGAACGCCTCCGACGGCCCGCACTACGGTGCCAACGTCAAGCTCGACAAGGCCGGCACCTACCAGCTGAAGCTCTCGATTGAGTCCCCGGCCAAGAAGGGCTGGATGCTCCACGTCGACCCGGAGACCGGCGTCAAGGGCCACTTCTGGACCGAGCCCCTCGAAGTCACCTTCGACAACTGGGAGTACACTCCGCGTCAGTGGTGATTTCCGTAGGAAATCACCACGGCGGAGTGGCCGAGCCGTGAAGCGAACAGCCGTTCGCGTAAGCGAACGTCCGTTATTCGCCGGTGATGCCTCCCTCTGACGGGACATCGCCGTGAAGCAAACGCCAGAGGCGTTTGTAGGTGATGTGCGAGCCGCCAGGCGAGCCGACATGAGGTCGGCCGCAGGCCGTCCGCAGTTGCGGACGAGGTGGCATCGCGAAGCGATGACGGAGGGAGAGAAGAAGAGCGGCGCAAGCCGCGGAGAACACGGTATCGGCCGAAGGCCGATTCCCTCTCATCACGGCTGCCGCCGCGGTCTCTCCCCCAGTCGGCTTCGCCGACAGCCCCCTCGTCAGAGGGGGCTTCAGTCCGTTTTGCGGTAATCTCTCCCTCAGTCCGCCTATGGCGGTCAGCTCCCTCATCGCAGGGAGTCGCATACAATCGAAAGGGCGCGAATGCTGGAACAATTCGTTGCGGTGATGCCGGGGACGCTGGCACCCGCGTTGCTGGTCATGTGCCTGAGCGTGACGCTCACGGTCGGCGAGGGCAAGGATAAACCGTTCAGCGCCCATTGGCGTCTCTACGGCCTGCTGCTCGGCACGGTCGCGGCCATCGTGTTCGCCGCCCTCAGGGCCACCGCCGTCATCAACCAGCGCACCTTCGTCAACCAGCCGGTGCTCACCGTGGCCGTCGTCGTCGACGTGCTCGCCATCGTGGCCGTCATCGCCGGGCACTGGATTACTACGGACTGGCGCAAACACGCGCCGCTCATGCACGCGGCCAACGCGGTCGGCGCCCTCGCCATCGCGCTCACCGTCTTCTACGCGCTGCCCGATGTGATCCTCCAGCTCACGATCTGGGTGGAGCCGGGCGAGACCGCGTTCACATCCGCGATGCTGCTGCGCGCGCTCGGTTTCGTGCTCGGCGTCGTCATGTCCGTCATCGTCGCGGCGATCTTCCGCACGATGCGCAACACCGCCGTGCGGCCCGCGTTCACCGCGGCCGCCGCACTGATGATGGCGATCCTGTTCGTCCAGCACGCGACCGGACTGCTGCAGATCATCCAGGCGCACTCGCTGCTCTTCCCGCACTTCCTGTTCCAGCCGCTCGTCTGGTCCATCAACCACAACACGCAGATGATCATCGCGCAGGGCGTCGTGTTCGTCATCCCCGCCATCGCGTCGATCGTCGCCGGCTTCCGCACGCCGACGAAACCGCGCGACGGCGAGAACGAGGCCGACGTGCGACGGCACAAGGCGTTCCGCCGTCGTGCCGTCGCCGCGGCCGTGTGGAGTCTCGTCGCCGCGATCGGCGTGACCGTGACGCTCACCGCGGGCGTCGCCGCGACCACGCGCACGATCACGCTGTCGCCGCCGGAAGCGTATTCGCTGAAGGACGGCGTGGCGACGATTCCGTTCAGCCAGGTCGAGGACGGGCATCTGCACCGCTTCGAATACAAGGCGAAGGACGGTACCTCGATGCGGTTCATCATCATCAAGAAGAACGGCGGCGCGTACGGCATCGGCCTCGACGCGTGCGAGAACTGCGGCGACGCCGGCTACTACGAGAAGGACGGCAAGATCATCTGCAAGAAGTGCGAGGTCGCGATCAACCTGGCGACCATCGGCTTCAAGGGCGGATGCAACCCGATCCCGTTCCCGTACAAGACCGGCAACGGCAAGATCACGATTCACACCGCCGACCTGGACGCCCTAAGCGCCCACTTCCAGTGACTATGCATGCGCCCCCTTCAGGGGGAGCGGGGTGGAACGTGAGATGGTCTCCCTCGTCAGAGGGAGGCAACAACGGAACAAGGAGGAACAATGTTCTTTCTGCGAATGATCGCGCGGTCGTTCACGCGCCAGTTGCGGCGGCGGCTGCTCATCGCACTCACCGTGTGCCTGTCGGCTACGGTGAGCGTCGCGATGCTCGGCGTCGTGTTCGACGTGGGCGACAAGCTCAACGCCGAACTGTCGACGTACGGCTCGAACATCACCGTGCAGCCGAAGTCGGACGCCGTCGTCTCCGATCTGTACAACACGGAGGGCGCGACGGGCGGCGCGGCCGCCGAATCCGACCCGACGTCGTTCCTCAAGGAGTCCGACGCGGCGAAGATCAAGACGATCTTCTGGGCATTCAACATCACGAACTTCGCGCCGCAGCTCAACGTGCACGCCGAGGTCTCGGGGGCGGACGGTGGCGCCAAGGCCACCGCGCCGATTGTCGGCACGTGGTTCAACAAGAAGCTGAAGCTCGAATCCGGTGAGACCACCGTCGTGGGCGTCGAGGGCATGCGCTCGTGGTGGACGCTCGACGGCACGTGGCCGAAGGACGATTCCGATCAGGGCGTGATCGGCGCGACGCTCGCGCAGCAGCTCGGCGTCAAGCGCGGCGACACGGTCACGCTCACCAAGAAGACCGCGTCCGGGCAGACGCATACGCAGAAGATCAGGCTGACTGGCGTCTACGATTCCGGAGACGACGAGAACGGTTCGCTGTACATCGCCTCGTCCACCGCGCAGGTGCTCGCCGACCTGCCCGATTCGATCGACAAGATCGAGGTGAAGGCGCTCACCACGCCGGAGAACGATCTGGCGCGCAAGGCCGCGAAGAATCCGGCCGCGTTGAGCCAGGACGAGTGGGAGACCTGGTACTGCACCGCCTACCCGAGTTCGATCGCCTACCAGATCGAAGAGGTGATTCCGGGGGCCGTCGCCAAGCAGGTGCGTCAGGTCGCCGCGCTGCAGGGCAACGTCCTGCAGAAGACGCAGGCCGTGATGATCCTGATGACGGTGCTGAGTTTGATCGCCGCCGCCGTGGCCGTCGCGAACCTGATGGTCGCGTCGATCGGCGAGCGCTCCAGCGAACTCGCGCTGCTCAAGGCGATCGGCGCGACCGACGGCGCGGTCTCCCGCCTGATGATGGCGGAGACGGCGACCGTCTCGCTGCTCGGCACCGTGGTCGGCGCGGGACTCGGTTCGGGCGTCGCGCAGATCATCGGGCAGGTGGTGTTCGGTTCCGGCATCACGATGCGTCCGATGGTGTTCGTACTCGTGTTCGTGCTGCTCGCGCTCACGGTCGCGCTGGCCAGCGCCTCGTCGATCCGCTCGATCCTGAGCCTCAAGCCCGCGGAGGTGCTCCATGGTCGCTGATCGTCAAACTATGCGGCCCCCTCTGATTGAGGGGGCTGTCAGCGAAGCTGACTGGGGGAGAGACGAGTGGTATGGTGACTACCCCTCAGTCGTCTGCCGACGACAGCTCCCCTGACAAGGGGAGCCAAGAACGTGAAGGAGGGTTGCGATGACGAATACCGGCATGTTCTTCCGGATGCTGTTCAGCGCCGTGTTCCGCCGCCGTTCGCGTGCGGTCATGGCGGTCATCGCGTCGATGGTCGGCGCGGCCACGCTGTTCTGCCTGGCGATGATCTGCATCGCCGTGCCGCAGCAGATGAACCAGGAGATGCGCGCGTACGGCGCGAACCTCATCGTCACGCCCACCGGCGATTCCGGTTCGAGTACGGAGTCCGACGCCTCGGCATCCGGCGATTCCGCGTCGGCATCCGGTGATTCCGATGCGAAATCCACCGGCATCGACGCGGCGATGGTGCGGCACACCACCGAGATGGTCGCGGCGAAGGGCTCGCAGAAGCACGCCGCCTACCGTTACGAGAACGTGCGCGTCAACGCCGCGCCGTACGTGATGGCCGGCGTGGACGCCGCCCAGGTGAAGAACCTCAACCATCATTGGGTGGTGGACGGCTCCTGGCCGACCGCCGGCAAGGTGCTCGTCGGCCGTGACGTCGCCGACGCGATGGGTTTGAAGGTCGGCGGCTCGATCACCATCGGCTACCGCGCCTCCGACAACGCCTCTTCCTCTTCGGCCTCCACCGCCGAATCCCCCGAATCCGACGCCGCCTCCCAGTCCTCGCAATCGTCGCAGCAGATGCGCGACGGCCGCGTCAACAGCGACATCATGGACACCACCGGAACCGAGTTCCGCGTGGCCGGCATCGTCGACACCGGCGGCAGCGAGGACTCCATCATCTACGCGACCAACGCCGACGTCGACAAACTCACCGGCGTGAAGCGCGGCGTGGACGTCATCGAATACTCGTCCGGTGCGAGCGACCTGAACGCGCTCGTCGCCAGCATCAACGACATGACGTCGATGCACGTGAAGGCGCAGCAGGTCACGAAGATCACCGCATCGGACACGCGCATCATCACGATGCTGCAGACCCTGTTCTGGATCGTCTCGCTCGTCGTGCTCGTGCTCACGCTCGTCGGCGTCGGCACGACCATCAGCTCGATCGTCTCGCAGCGGCGCAACGAGATCGGCCTGCGCAAGGCGCTCGGCGCGAGTTCCGCCGCGATCGGCGTCGAATTCTACGTCGAATCCGCGATGTACGGCCTGATCGGCGGTCTCGTCGGCACCGCGATCGGATACGGGCTCGCCAGCTGGCTGTGCGTCGCCGTGTTCGAACGCGCGATCGCGTTCAACTGGGCGCTCGGCGTCGCGTCCGTGGTGCTCGCCGCGCTCGTCGCCGTCGTCGCCTCCATCCCGCCCGTCCACCGCGCCACCCGCATCGACCCCGCCATCGTGCTTCGCGAGGAGTAAGAGGAGTAAGGAAAACCACCATGTTGCTTGAACTCGACCATATTTCGAAGATCTACGGCGACCTGCATGCCGTGGACGACCTGAACCTCACCGTGCCGGAAGGCGAATGGCTGGCGATCGTCGGCTCGTCCGGCTCCGGCAAGACCACGCTGATGAACATGATCGGCTGCATGGACTCCCCGTCGAAGGGTTCCGTGAAGCTCGAAGGCCGCAAGCTCGAGGACCTCAACGCCTCGCAGCTCGCCGACATGCGCAAGAACATGATCGGCCTCGTGTTCCAGAAGTTCTACCTCGTGCCGCATCTGACGGCCGTGGAGAACGTGATGGTCGCCCAGTACTACCATTCGGTCGTCGACGAGGACCAGGCCATGAAGGCGCTGGAGCGCGTCGGCCTCAAGGACCGCGCCCACCATCTGCCGAGCCAGCTGTCCGGCGGCGAGCAGCAGCGCGTGTGCATCGCGCGCGCCCTCATCAACGAGCCGAAGCTCATCCTCGCCGACGAGCCGACCGGCAACCTCGACGAGAAGAACGAGAAGATTGTGCTCGACCTGTTCCGCCAGCTGCACGAGCAGGGCACGACGATCATCGTCGTCACGCATGACGCGCTCGTCGCCAGCTGCGCCCAGCGCGAAATCATGCTCAACCACGGCGTGCTCGTCGGCGAGAAGTGGAACGACGAGGCGGCGCGCAAGGCGTACGAGGCCGCCGGCGGACGCCCGGCCTCCACCGGCGCGCAGGTCGAGGGCGCGCAGACCGGCGAGACCGCCATCGGCTTCGCCGACCCCACCAAGGCCGCCAAGACCGGCGGCGAGGACTGAGCGGCCGGCGGCTAGGATGGTCGATATGCACGAACAGAGGAACGACAACACACGGAAGGCCGTCAGGACGGTCGCGCTGACGGCCGCGACGCTGGTGCTGCTGGGCGGCGTCGCCGGCTGCGCCGAGTCGAAGGCCACGCCGATGGACGACCAGTACGCCGGCAATTCGGGCGAGACCGAGAAGTCGCAGGAGGAGCAGTCGCAGTCCGGCGACTCCTCCGACTCGTCCGGCTCGTCGTCCGATTCCAGCGATTCCTCCGCCGCGAAGGACACCGGCAACTACAAGGACGGCACGTATTCGATCAACGGCCAGTACGGCCCGGTGGGCGAGGACTCCATCGACGTCCACATCACAATCAAGGACCAGAACGTCCAGACCGTCGAGGTGATCGGTCACCCGTTCACATCGATTTCGAAGAAGCACCAGACCGATTTCGCGAACGCGATCAACGGCGTGGTGGACGGCAAGCCGCTCAAGGGCCTCAAGGTCGACAAGGTCGCCGGTGCCAGCTGGACGTCCGACGCGTTCAACAAGGCCCTCGACCTGGCCCGCGAGCAGGCCTCCATCCAGTAGCCATCCAATATCCGCCGGCCGCCGGTCTCTGGCCGCCGGTCTCCGGGGTCTCAACAGCGTCCCCGTCGCTTTTCGGCGCGACTATTCCCGGGAATACGCGGCTTCGTCCGGGAATCTTTGCACTGATTGGTCCTCAGCGCAATAAATCCCGGAAGAAAGTCCCATTTCCCGGGAAAACTTGCACTGACCGGTTCTCAGCGCAACTATTCCCGGACGATACCTCAGTTTTCCGGGATTCCTTGCGCCGAACGATGTGCAACCGTGAAGCCGCGTCGCCGTGAAGCCATGTCGCCGTGAAGCCGCGTACACTGGTGGGGTGTCTGAATGGGATACATGGTCATCCGCCGCGCGGACTCGGTCCGGCGTCGCGCGGGCCGGCTCCGGCATCATCCGCACCTGGCCTGCCGCCGCCCGCCTCTGGTTCGCCGACCGCCGGCCGTCGGCCTTCACCGTCGCATTGCGCGAGCGCTTCACCCTCTATCTCGCCCTGATCGTCGCGTGCTGGCTGCCGTGGATCGCGCTCACGTGGCCCGGTGCCATGCGCGACGACACGATGGCCCAGTATCTCCAGGCGATGGGCCTGCACCACTACTACACGCAGCATCCGCTCTTCGACACCCTGATTTTCGGGCTCTTCTGGCATCTCGGCGCCGCGGTCTTCGGCTCCCCGCTCGCCGGCCAGGCCGTCTACACGATCGTGCAGGCGCTCGCCCTCGCCGCCGGCATCGCATTCATGCTCTGCTACATCCGCAAGCTCGGCGCGCCCCTGTGGCTCGTCACCCTCGGCCTCGTCTACACCGCGACGAGTTACGTGGTCGTCGCCGCCTCGACCACGATGGGCAAGGATTCCCTCCACACGGTCTTCTTCCTCCCGATGGCGGTGATCTTCGCCGAAACATGCCTCACGCGCGGCCGCGTGTTGCGCCGCATGCCGGTCGCCGTCGCGTTCACGTTGCTCACGTTCGCGTCCGTCGCGTCGAAGCGCACGGCCCTGCCCATCGTCGTCTGCGCCGGCATCGGATTGCTGTGCGTTTGCGCTGGGCGGAAGCCCCGTCGTGATGATCTCCCCGCCGGCACCGCCGCGCCGCGCCTTTCCGACCGCGTTCGCGCCGCTATCTGCCTTGTCGTCGCCGTCCTCCTCGCGCAAGGACTGTTCGCACCGATCGCCGCCGCCGCGACCCATGCGACCCCATCGCCCGGTCGCGAGGTCTGGGGCATCGTCACGCAGCCGGTCGCGCGTCTCGCCCACGACGATCCGTCCGCGATTGACCCCGCCCAGCGCCGCGCATTGGACGGGATCATGGATCTCGACAAGGCCGCCACGACCATCAATCCGCACCGGTCCGACGAGACGTTCCATACGCTCAAGGAGCCGCGTCGCGCCGACGACGGCACCGTCGTCGCGCCCGGTCCGACGACCGCGCAGAAGCTCGCGGCCGTGCGCGCGTGGGCGCGGCTCGGCCTCGCGCATCCGCTCGTCTACGCGCGCACGTATGCCGCCCAGACGCGCGGATGGTGGGATCCGCGCGTCAATTTCGCCTACCCCACGGACTCCGACTATCTGCTGCGCGGCGGCTATCTGAAGCAGTGGTCCACGTATCTGACCGCCGCCAAGGTGCGCCGCGCTGGCGGCGGCACCGGCGGCTCCGGCACGTCCGCCGGGTCCGCGCGCATGGCCGCCATCGCGCGCGACCTCGCGCCGCTCGCCGGCACGTCGGCGCGGCCGCGGTGGGCGCGCGACACGTTGCGCTCGGTCCGCGACTGGGTGCGCGGCACGGGCGCCGGCACGGTCGCGGCGGCCTCCGGCACCGCCGCCGGCAATCCGTTCACGTCGATGGCGCTCTATGTCACGTGGATTCCGTCGGCAGCCGCGATCGCGTTGATTGCGGAGTCGGTGACGCGACGTCGCCGTCGCACCGTCATCGCCGATTCTCGTGATTTCCGTGATTCCCGTGATGACGGGGGATTGCTCGCGGGCGTCGACGCGTCGATCGGCCCGCGTGTCGCCGCGTTCGGATTGCTGGTCTTCACCGTGATGTCGCTGTACGCCTCGCCCGAGGCGCTGTTCTGGTATCCGATTCCGGTGTTCACCGGCCTGCCGCTGTTCACGGCCCTGCCGTTCCTCCGCGATGCTCACGGCTCGCTCCACGCCTGATACGGTTCGCTCCGGGATTCGGCACGGAAAACCGTGGCAAACCCCGGAGCGAACCGTGACGACGAGCGAGCGAACCGTGACGTTCCCGGACCGGACCCCTACGCCATGATCTTCGTGCTCTCCACCTTGGCCACGTACCACTGGTTGAACCGCACCAAAGGCTTCCTCAGCACGAGTCCGACGAGCAGGATCGGCGGGACGAACAGCAGCAGCGCGCCCAGCGCCCGCCAGTAGTCCATGTCGTAGATGCCGGCGATGGCCGCGCGGATCATCGTCACCGAGTGGGTGACGGGCAGCGCCGGACTGATCGCCCCGATCCAGTTGGGCAGCATCTGCAGCGGGTAGGCGGCGTTCGAACCGGAGATCTGCACGATGAGCATGAGCACGCCGATCGCCTTGCCTACGTTGCCGAAGCTCACCACCATCGTGTACGTGAAGAACGAGAACACCAGCGAGCTCACCCATCCGGTGAGCATGAACAGCAGCGGATGCACGGCCTGCACGTGGATGAACAGCAGCGCGCCGCCCAGCGAGAACGTGCTCTGCAGCAGCGCGATCAGCGCGAAGATTCCGTAGTGGCCGAGGTACATCTGGTGCGGCCGCGGATCACCGAGCTCCTTGCGCGTGCGGCGCGACACCGTGGTCTTCAGCGTGACGACCATGAGCAGTGCGCCCACCCATAGCGGCAGGAGGATGTACAGCGGCGCGAGCGACGAACCGAAGTCGCTCACCGGGAACAGTGCCTTGCGCGTGAGCTGGACCGGCGCCGCCAACGTGGCGGCCAGCGTATCCGGATTGTTGCCGAGCACCTCCCGGACCGTGCTCATGTCGCCGCTGTCCAACGCGGCCGCCAGCTTCTCGTCGAACGAGCCGAGCTCCTCGCCGGCCTTCGCGAGCTTGTCGGACACCGATTCCAGTGTCTCGCGCACGTCGGCCAGATTGGCCTGCGCGTCCGCCGTGGTCGTGTCGAGATCGCCGAGCGTGCTCCTGAGCCGCGTGGCGCCCGCGTCGAGCACCTGCGTGGCGTCGGTCACCGAGGCGTTCAGCTGCTTGAGCTGCGGTTTGACCTGCGTGTCGAAATCGGATTTCACGCCGGCGATCGCCTGTTTCGCCTGCGTGGCGAGACTCTTGACCTGCGCATGCTGGTTCTGCGCGTCCGTGTTCTTCGCGCGCACGGCGTTCGCCGCGTCGGTGAGCCGCGTCTGGATCGTCTGCTGCAGGGCGATCGCCGTGTCGAGACGGTCGAGCATCGGCTGCAGCGCGGGCTGCAGGTCGGTGGGCAGTTTGGCCTGCAAATCGGCGATCGACTGGCGGATCGTCTGGTAGTCAGCAATCTGCGTGCCCACGTGCTTCGCCTGCGTGTCGAGCGCGGCTGCCGTGTCCGTGGCCTGCTTGCCCGCGTTCGCATACAGGTCGTCGACCGAATCGGCGACCGCGCCGTAGCTGTTCGCGCTGGCGGCGAGCGCGCTGGCGAGCGTGTCGGCGGCGGTGGTCATCGCGCCGGAGAGGTCGGTCGCGCCCTGTTTTGCGGTTTCGAGCTGCGTTCCGGCGGCGTCCGCCGCGTCGGAGGCGGTGTCGAGCAGCGCGTCGGATTCGGTGAGCAGCGAGCTCGCCGATCCGGTGATCGTCGCGTAGCTGGACAGCATCGACGAGGTGTCGTTGAGCGTGGTCGCGAAGTCGCCGATGTTCGCGCTGAACCGGTCGAGCGCGGTCTTGGCGTTTGGCGAGGAGAGGTCGTCGGCGAGCTGCGACGCGATCGACAGGGCGGTGCCGGTGAGCGTCTTGGCGAACATCTGGTTGACCTGCGTGCTCACCTCGTTCGCGCCCTCGTTGGTGAGGTTCGGGGCGAGCGCGTTCTTCTTCTCGTTGTTGTAGAAGTCGATCTTCACGTGGTCGACGTCGGCGGAGAAGAAGGTCATCATCTTCTTGCTGAAGTCCTTGGGGATGACGATCGCCGCGTAGTATTTGCCGGATTTCGCGCCGTCGATCGCGTCGTCCTTCGTGGTGATCGTCCAGTCGAGCTGCGAGTTGGCGCGCAGCGTGTTGACGACCGTGTCGCCGATGGTGATCTTGATGGGGATCAGATCGGACTTGTAGCCTTCGTCGACGCTTGCGACCGCGAACTTCAGGTTCTTGAGGTTATCGAACGGGTTCCAGCTGGCCGCGATGTTGAACCAGGTGAACAGGCCGGGGATCGCGACCAGGCCGATCGTGATGATGATGGAGACGACGTTGCTGGTCATGCGCCTCACGTCGCCGGTGAACAGTCGCCAGATCGTCCTCATCGCGCGGACCTCCCCTCGTGGTGTTGGTTGCCGTTGTGCTGGTCGCCGCCGCGCGTGTCGAACGTCTCGAACGTGTACGTGAGCGGCTTGGCGAGCTTCTCCTTCACCCGCCGCCTGTTGCGCTCCCGCAGCCGCTCCTTGTCGCGGATGTACGCGCGGATCGCCTCGTCGTCCAGATTGCCGAGCTCCACCTGCCGGCGCAGGCTGTCGTTCATGAACTCGATGGTGACGAGGAACGCGATGATCAGCAGGATCCAGACGATCCACGTGAGCAGCGCCTCGAGCTTCGTGTTCGTGGTGAGCGAGAACGTGACGGCGAGCACGATCGGCACGACGATGCCGGCGACGAGCGCGCCGCGCTTGAGCCGCGGGTAGTGGACGGCGAAGCGCGCCGCCTGCCGCTCGATGCGCTCGCGGTAGCCTTCGTGGCTGGACAGCATGCGCACGGCCGTGGAGAGCCGGTATTCGGTGCCGGGCATGTGCACCGGCTCGCCGATGATCATGTCGCTCTCCTCGATCTCGCGCGCGAACAGGCGGTTCACGTTCGCCATGAGAGGGCGCACGATCAGGCCGAGCGCGAGGCCGATCACGGCGAACAGCAGCAGGTGCGCGATCCGGGTGAACCAGTGGGCGCCGTAGAATCCGCCGATCGTCTCGCGGAACGCGTCGATCGAATACGTGAACGGGAAGAACGGGTACAGGTTGCGGAAGAAGTCCGGCATCATCTCGATCGGATACAGGCCGGACGCGCCCGGGATCTGCAGGATGATCAGCGCCACGCACACGCCCTTGCCGACGTGCAGGAACGTGGTCGACAGCGCGTAGATGAGCGAGGCGTACACGAGCGACGTGATCACGCCGGTCAGGACGAACGCGAACGCGTTCACCGTCTGCACGCCGAGGATGAGGTCGCCCACCGTCGTCACGAATCCCTGCGCGGCCGCGAACACGGAGAACAGGGTGAAGCGGCCCAGATAGCCCTGCGTGATCGTCATGTTCTCGATGCCCTCGTCGTCGGTCTCGAGCTTCAGGATCACGGCGAGCGCGAACGCGCCCACCCACAGCGCCATGTTGGTGAACAGCGGCGCCATGCCGGAGCCGTACGCGTTCACCGGGTAGAGGATCTTCGTGTCGAGCACGGTGGGGGAGAGCATGAACTCGGCGATGCGCTTCGTGTCGAGCGTGATGCCGCCGTCCGCGCCGCTGGTGCCGAACAGTTCGCCGAGCATGCTGGACGTGTCGAGCGCGCGCAGGTCGGTGGCGACCGTGTCGAGCCGCGTCTGCACGCCGGCGAGCGCCTTGTCGGTGTCGCCGAGCGCGGTGACCGTGTCGGCGGCCGCGCGGTCGATCTGGTCGAGCACGACGTTCGTCTGGCTGATGAGCGTGCCCTGGCTGGTGAGGCCGCCGGCGAGCGTGCCGGTCGTGCCGGCGAGCGTGTTGAGGCCGCTGTTGAGCTGCGGCAGCGCGCCGGTGGTGAGCGTCTTGCGCGCGTCGGTCGTCGTCGTGAGCGTCGACTGGGTGGCCGTGTTGAAGGTCGTGGCGAGGCCGGAGACCGACGTGACGGTCTTCGCCGTGTCGTCGTTGAGGGTTTTCGCGTTGGCGAGCGTTTCGGCGGTGGCCGCGTTTTTATCTTCCAGATTTTTGATGATTCGGTTGAGCGTCTGTACGGCTGTGTCGTCCGTTGGCAACTGTCCGACGATGGCCTTGAGCTGGTCGAGGACCTGCTTGTTCGTCTGGTTGACCTGCGTGAGCGTCGTCACCGCGTCGCCGACCGCGCCGTTCGCGACGGTGATGCCGCCCGCCACCCGCGTGACGCCGTCCGTCGCCTGCTGCGAGGTCTGCGACAGCAGCGACGTGCCGGTGTCGAGCGTGCCCGACGTGGTCGCCACGAATGTGTTGAGCGTCGACTGCGTAGCGCCGATGAGCTGCGACGCGCTGCCGAGTCCGGTGCTCGCGTCGGCGGCGAGGCGCTGCACGTCGGCCAGCGCCTCACGCGCCTGTTGCGTCTTCTGCGGCGTCGTTTTGAGCGTTTCGGCGAGTTCCTTGACCTTGCCGCGCGTGTTCGTCACGTCGCGTAGCGCGTCGTCGAGGGATTGCAGCGTCTTCGTCTGGAGCGTGCCGGCGGTGGTCTCGACCGTGTCGGTCGCCTTGTTGACGGTTTCGGAGAGGACCTCGCTTACCGTGGAGACGAACGTGCCGTTGACCTGCGTGTCCACCGTGCTCGCGCCGATGTCCGTGATCTTCGGGGCGATGGCGCTCGCCTTCTCGTTCACGTAGTATTCGAGTTTCGGTCGCGCGCCGCCGGTCACGACGCCGGCGAGACGGTCGCTGAAGTCCTTGGGGATGACGATGGCCGCGTACGCCTTGCCGGATTGGACGCGGTTCATCGCCTCGGCCTCGTCGGCGAACGTCCAGCCGAGCTGGTGGTTCGCCTTGAGTTGTGTGATGATCTGGTTGCCGAGGTTCTGCTTGCCGATGAGCGCGCTGTTCGTGCCTTTGTCGTTGTTGGCGACGACCACCTGGATGCCTTGCGTGTTGCCGTACGGGTTCCAGAATCCCACGATGTTGAACCATGCGTACAGCGGGGGGATGAAAGTCAGTCCGGCGGCGATGACCCATGCGGCCGGCACTTTCAGCATGCGGATGAGGTCGCGTTTCACGATCGCGAGAACGTTGCCCATGCCTGTGATTCCTTCTACTTGCTGTCGTTCGATGCTGTTGCTCGAAACGATTTTTCAGTGTTCACCCTAGTGGAGGGTGATGAAGGAACCCCGCCGATTGCCGTGTCGCTAGTCAATCTGCCCAATTTGTGATGGCTGATGTGTGCTTATTTTTGGCCCCCCTCTGACGAGGGGGCTCCCGGCGAAGCCGGGTGGGGGAGAGATAGCTGGAACGTGACGTTCGCGGTATCTCTCCCCCAGCCAGCCGCCGGTCATGAGGCGATGGAATCGCCGGAGGTGGTGGAGCCGGATTCGGTGTCGGACGAACTGCTGGACGAACCGGAGCTGCTCGAACCGGAGCTGCTCGAACCGGACGAGTCGGAATCGCCGTTGGAGGAGCCGCCCTGGCCGTTGGACGAACCGCCGGGGCCCATGCCGCCGCTCGGCGGCTCGCCCATCTGGCCGCCCATGCCGCCGCCCTGGCCGTTGCCGTTCGAGGAGCCGCTGGGCATCTGGCCCATCTGGCTCGTGCCTTCGCCGCGGCCGGAATCGGAGAACGCGGTGACGACCGCGCCGCCCGCGATGCCGCCGAGCAGGCCGCACACCAGCGTCACGCCGGCGATGATCGCCACCGTCTTGCCGCCCAGCTTCGGATGCTTTGCCTTGCCGTCGCCGGGAGTGCCGGGGAAGCCGTTGGATGCGCCGGGAATACCGGTGCCGGGCGTTCCGGGCGCGCCGTTGCCGGTTGCGGCGACGGCCGGATCGCCCGGCGCATACGGTGCCTGCGGTGCGCCCGGCGCCGCGAACGCGTTCGGGTCGGCGGTGCCCGTACCGGTTCCGAATCCGGTGCCGTTGCCGGCCGGAGTACCGGCGTATCCGGCGTATCGGGACTGGTCGCCGACCGGCTGGTAGGCCGGCTGCTGGGCGGACGCCCACGCCGGCTTCGCGCCGGCGGCCGTCCGGGCTGCGTCACCGGTGGTGTTGCCGGTGACGCTTGCGGTGCCCGTGGCCGCGGTGCCGGCAACGCCACCCGTCGGCGGCAGGGTCTGCGTCGCCGCGGCGGCGCGCGCGTCGGCCGCCGCCGGGCGCTCCTTCTCGGGGATGACCTGCGTCGCGTCGGTCGCGGCGGTGGTCTTGGTGTCGAGCACCTGGGTCTTGTTCGTGTCGTTGGTGGTCATGGCGGGGTCCTTTCGCGGGAAGTGTGGGTGAAGTTGTGAGGTGGTCTCTCCCCCAGTCATCCTTCGGATGACAGCCCCCTCGTCAGAGGGGGCCGAGTCAGAGAGGCCGAGTTGGAGGGGTCACATCGTCCAGGTGGTGGAGGTGTTGAACTGGGTGTCGTAGTCGGAGCGGTCGATCAGGTCGGTGGCGAGCGTGGTGTCGTCGCCGGTGGCCGTGTCGGGCAGGGTCGTCGCGTAGTTGCCGGTCACGGTGACCGTCACGTCGGAATCGCCCTTCACGACGGTCTTGCCGTTCGCCTTGATCGTCACCGTGTTCCCGTCGGCGTCGACGACTTTGCCGCCGTCCGCGACGTTCAACGCGGAGACGGTCGTGCTGTCGGTCACGACCCACGTGGAGGAGCCGTCCACGTTCACCGTGATCGGCGCGTCGCTCGTCGTGCCGTCGCTCGCGCTCGCGTTCTCGGTGATGCTCGCGGCGCCGGTCCACGTCGATCCGTCGAGCAGGTTCAACGTGACCGACGAGATCGTGTCCGCGCTGACCGTGCCGGCGAGCGTCTGGTTGCGCCCGGTGAACGTGACGGTCGCGCCGTTCGATCCGGCGGACCCCCAGTTGTTCGCGTCGTTGCCGGCCGCGGTGATGAGCGCTGCCTTCGACGAGTCGAAGTCGAGCGTCGTGTTCGACAGGACCACGTCGGCGGTGGTGTTCGTGAAGTAGAACATCGAGCCGGATTCGATCGACGATTTCAGCGTCGAATCGGCGGCCTGGAACGTCGCGTGCTCGCCGGTCGAGGCTTCGGCGTCGCCGGAGGTCGACTGGTAGATGATCACGCCGTTGGCGACCGGGTCGCTGGCCGTCTTGTCCGTGATGGTGCTCGTCAGCGTCGAATCCTTGATGAGGATCGTGTTGAGGCCCTCCATGCCGGCGATCTGCGAGCCGGTGGACGTGCCGGTCACGTTCGTCACCTGCACGTCGCCGGTCGAGTAGAGGAGCGGCGAGCCGGAGCCCGCGGTCTTCAGGTCCGCCTCGTTGAGCGAGATCGAGCCGCCGCCGCGGTCGGTGGCGACGGTCGCGCTATGGTCGCCCTGCGTATCCGCGGTGACCTCGCCGGCGAGGATCGTGCCGGAGTAGGTCGCGTCGAGGGCGCGCGAATTGTCGCCGGTCGTCGAGATCGTCGTGTCGTGGACGAGCGCGGTGCCCGAGTCGGTCGCGAACACGCCGTTCGAGCCGGACGAGTCGGCGGTGAGCTTCGACCCGTCGATGACGGTCTTCGACTTTTTGTCGACGGTCAGGCTGACCGAGTTCGTGCCGTAGAAGTTGTTGTTGTCGGCGCTGTCGGAGTCGCCGGATTTGGTGAGCGTTGCGCCGGTGAGCGTCAGCGTGCCGCCGTTCTGGGCGAGGGCCGCGTTCTGGTCGGCGTTGGTCGCGGCGGTCGTGTCGGACGACGTGATTTCCTCGCCATCGGCGGTGAGCGCCGCCGTGTATGAGCCGGAGTAGTCGTAGGTCATCGTGTTCGCGCCGCCCATGCCGGCCATCTGCCCGGAGACGATCGTATTGCCGCCATGGGCCGAGGTGTTGCGCAGGATTGCCGTGCCTGCCGCGCCGCCGCCGAATCCGACGATGAGCGCCGTACCGGCGGCGATTGCGGCGAGCTTGCCGGTCGTGGCCTGCGCGGTGCGGGCGCCGCGGGTGTTGTGGGGGGCGGCGCGTGCCGCGGCCCGTGGCCGATTCGTGCGATTCGCGGAAGCTTGTGGAGGTGGTGCCGCCCCGCCGCTTGCCGGAGGTGTTCCTGATGCCCATGATCGTGCCTTTCGTCGTGCCCGCCGCGATGCTTGCGGTGGCGGGCCTTTCGTGCTTGCTGATATCAGTACACCGCCGGTTCCGGGGAAAGGGCTTGCGCGAACGTGCAGGTCGTCTGCGACCTTGCGAAGCAACCTCTGAACAATTCTTGACCGTTACCTGAAAGCCCCTCCGCCTTGGCCCCTCTCTCTGACTTGGCCCCCTCTGATGGGACATCGCCGTATAGCAAACGCCGGAGGCGTTTGTAGGCGATGTGTGAGCCGACAGGCGAGCTGATGTGGGGTCAGCCGAAGGCTGTCCGTGATTGCGGGGGCCGTATAGCAAACGCCGGAGGCGTTTGTAGGCGATGTGTGAGCCGACAGGCGAGCTGATGTGGGGTCAGCCGTAGGCTGTCCTTGATTGCGGTCGGACTCCCGGCGAAGCCGGGTGGGGGAGAGATAGCTGGAACGTGACTGTTCGTGGTATCTCTCCCTCCGACCGCCTTCGGCGGCCACCTCCCTCGTCAGAGGGAGGCAATTCGGGGCCGGACGGGTCGCGTCGTCCGCCGTGGACCACTTCCCCGTCAGAGGGAGGCACTGCTCCCCGCTCAAAAAAGGGGTGCCAAATGGACGATATTCCCGATTTACAGCGTCAAACACCCGTTTCGATGGGGGTGAAACGGGTGTTTCGCGCTGTAAATCCAGGAGAACGGGGGTTTGAACCGGGGTTTGTGATGTCTGGGGCCACCCTCAGTCCCGCTTCGCGGGCCCCGCAATCACGGACAGCCTGCGGCCGACCCCACATCGGCTCGCACATCGCCTACAAACGCCTCCGGCGTTTGCTTTACGGCGATGTCCCGCCGGCGGGAGCGCGTAGCCGGCATGTTAGCCTGTTGGCATCGTGCGTGGGAAGGAGTCGTCATGGGGAGGTCATCGAGGATTGGACCATCGGGGACCGAGTCATCGCGATCGCCGAAGGCCGAGTCATCGCAAGCCTCATCGTCGCAATCGTCGCGAAACGAGTCATCGCAAACGGAATCATCGCGAAACGGCGCCGCGACGGACGGACGATCGGTGACGGACGGACGCACGGCGGCGGGCGAGGAGGCGGCGGTGGCCGCCGACCTCGTCGCCGCCGAACTCGACGAACAGGACCGGCTCGACGCGCGACGGCTGCCGTGGCTCATCCGCATGTACGGCGTGCTGGTGCTGCTCGACGGCCTCGTCACGCTGCCGGTCGTCGTGCTCGCGTCCGTCGACGCCGTGCGCGCGATCATGCGCGGCGAACTCACGTTCCACGCGGCCAGCCTGACCGCCATCCTCACCGGACTGCAGGCGCTCGTCCTCATCGCCAACGCGGCCGCACTCATCGTGTTCGGCGTGCTGCTGCTGCGCAACTGGCGACGCTACGCGGCCCGCTGGGCATACGTGCTGATGCCGGTCACGCTCGCCGAAGGCATGCTGTCGCTCGCGCTCGACGGCCTCGGCGCGAACCTCATCGCGCCGGCCGTGCGCATGGCGATCCTCGTCGCCGTGTCCATCGCGTGCGATCCGGGGCTCGCCGAGGAACGACGGCTGCAGCGTGCGCTCAAACGCATGGACGACCGCGACGCCTACGAGCGCGCCGTCGAGGCGGGCATGCTCGGGCGCGACCCGTCCGGCAAAGGGTACATCGCGCTCGACTTCTTCAACATCTTCTGGCTGTTCACCGTGGCCTGCGTGTTCGGCCTCGCCGTCGAGACCGTGTACCACTTCGCGATGTACCACGGCGAGCTCCAGGACCGTGCGGGCCTGCTCTGGGGACCGTTCTCGCCGATTTACGGGTGCGGGGCGGTGCTCGTCACCGCGGCGCTGAACCGGTTGTGGAAGTCGAACCCGTTCCTGATCTTCTGCGCGAGCGCGGTGATCGGCGGCACGTTCGAATACGCGACCAGCTGGTTCATGGAGGTGGCGTTCGGCATCACCGCATGGGACTACACCGGGCAATGGTTGTCGATCGACGGGCGTACGTCCGGCAAATACATGGTGTTCTGGGGGCTGATCGGTGTGGTGTGGGTGCGCTGGATCCTGCCGCGGATGCTGCGGCTCATCAACCGGATTCCGTGGAAGGTGCGGTATTCGCTCACCGCCGTGTGCGCCGTGCTGATGCTCGTCGACATCGCGTTCACGCTGATGGCGCTCGACTGCTGGTACGGCCGCATGGCCGGGTTGCCGCAGGATTCGCCCATCACCCGATGGTTCGCCACGCACTACGGCGACGCGTACATGGCGAACCGCTTCCAGACGATGACCATCGACCCGAGCAAAGCCGGCAGGGTGTAGGGGTCGGCTGTCTTCATTTGGCCCCCTCTGACGAGGGGGCTCCCGGCGAAGCCGGGTGGGGGAGAGACGGCTGGAACATGGCTGTTCGCGGTATCTCTCCCTCCGACCGCCTTCGGCGGCCACCTCCCTCGTCAGAGGGAGGCGATGGAAAAGGAGCATCAGCGTTCCGTCACAGGCCGTACTGTTCGTGGGCGAACTTCTCCAGCGCGGGGATCGAGCGCTTGACCTTCTCCGTGTCGATGCAGTAGGCCATGCGGAAGTAGCCGGGCACGCCGAAGCTCTCCGACGGCACGAGGATCAGGTCGTACTCCTTCGCCTTGAGGCAGAACGCGGTCGCGTCCTCCTCGAGCGCCTTCGGGAAGATATAGAACGTGCCGCCGGGGCGCACCACGTCGAAGCCGATTGAGGTGAGCGCGTCGTACAGCAGGTTCATGTTCGTCTCGTACACGCTCAGGTCGCTCGTCTCGTCGAGCACCTTCGCGACGCCCAGCTGGATCGAGCTCGGCGGGCAGTTGTGGCCGGTGCCGCGCGAGATCTGGCCCATCATCGGCACGAGCAGGTCGGCGTCCGTGGCGGCCGGGTTCACCGCCACGTAGCCGATGCGCTCGCCCGGCAGGGAGAGCGACTTCGACCACGAGTAGCAGGTGAGCGTGTTCGCGTAGAAGTTCGCCGGGTACGGCTGCGTGCCGCCGTCGAACACGATCTCGCGGTACGGTTCGTCGCTGATGAGGAAGATGTCGTGGCCGTATTCGGTCTGCTTGGCGGAGAGGATCGCGGCGAGACGCTTCAGCGTCTCGGCCGAGTAGACGGCGCCGGACGGGTTGTTCGGCGTGTTGATGAGCACGGCCTGCACGTTCGGGTTGAGGGCCGCCTCGAACGCGTCGAAGTTGATCTGGAAGTTCGCGGTGTCCGCGGGGATGACGGTCAGGTGCGCGCCCGTGCCGTTCACGTACGGCTGGTATTCGGGGAAGTAGGGCGCGAACGTGATGATCTCGTCGCCCGGCTTGGTGACGGCGCGCATCGCGTGCGCGAGTGCGCCGGCCGCGCCGGTCGTCGGGAAGATGTGGTTGCCGGTGTAGCTGGTGCCGAAGCGGCGGTTCAACGAGTCGGCGATCGCCTCCTTGACGGACGGGATGCCGAGCGACGGGGAGTAGCCGTGGATGGCGACCGGATCGCCGTGCTCGTACAGGTCGACCATCGTCTTCGCGAAGTCCGGCGGGGCGGGCACGCTCGGATTGCCCAGCGAGTAGTCGAACACGTTCTCGTAGCCGATCTCCTTGCCGCGGGCGGTCGCGTACTCGCTCAGCTCGCGGATGACGGACTTGCCGCCCAGCATCGCCTTGTATTCCTCGTTGATCATGGGTCGCTCCTTGTTCGAAGTCAGATACCCCTATTCAACCACCGTTGCGTCCGATTCGTGGTGCTCCCTCCACGTATCAGCATGACGCGTGATGAATCGGCCGAGCCCGCCAACGGCCCAAAGAGGCAGGTTGGCGACCCATGACTCATCACGGTAGTTGGCGAGACTGGTTCGTATGGCATGGACGATAGGGAATCGCGCATACGCCACTTTCAGACTTCTTGCCCGCAGATTCTGCTCCGCCTTCACCTCGATGGGATACACGGCGCCGTCTTTCTCGATGGAGAAGTCGATCTCCGCGTGCCCCTGCGGATTCGACCAGTAGGTCGGCTCGTACCCTTGGGCCACCAGCTGTTGGCAGACGTATTGCTCGGTCAACGCCCCCTTGAATTCGGTGAACACGCGGCGGTTTTCGGTGACGACGGACGGGTCGAGGCCGGCCAGCGCACCGAGCAGGCCGATGTCCGACGTGAACATTTTGAACGCGGAGGTATCGATGTAGCTATTCAATGGTTCACGCAGCGCCGTGACGCAATGTACCTGTTGGATGATGCCATAATCCTTCAGCCACATGATGCTCTCCTCGAAGTCGCGTGCTCGCGCTCCGGGGCGTACCACGCCGTATACGAACTTGCGGTTCTCCTTGGCGAGTTGGGTCGGCAGGGTGCGCCATACCAATCGGATTCGTTCCAGCATCCGTGGTGGTGCGTGCTTGGAGAAATCCAGATCGTATGCGTCGAGAATCTCCTGTTGGATGGATCGGATTTCCTGCATCGGTGAACCTCCCAGATGAGCGGATACGGCGGCCGGCATGCCGCCGACCACCGTGTAGCGCTTCAACAGGTCGGTCAGGCGCGTAGCGAACGTCGGGTTGATGCGTTCGGGTTCTCCGTTTCTGATCAGATCCGCCAATCGTTGTTGGCCGGCGTTGTCCAGATACTCAAGAAAGGACAACGGGTGGAGGGTCATCATATTGACCTTGCCTACGGGGAACGATGCGTCCGGATGCTTGGACACACCCATATAGGAGCCGGTCGCGATGATGTGTTGCTCCGGAGTCTCCTCGCTCAGGTATTTCAATGCGGTGAGCGCTCGCGGACATTCCTGAATCTCGTCAAGGAAGATCAAGGTCTTGCCCGGCTGTATGTCCCTTCCGGCATAGATGGATAGATTGTCGAGGACGGTGTGAGGGTCGAGGGTGTGGTCGAACAGGCCGATGGCGTCGATGTCGCGCATGAAGTCGATGCGCAGGACGTCGTCGTAGAATCGTCTGCCGAATTCGCTGACGATCCATGTCTTTCCGGTCTGGCGGGCTCCCCGAAGCAGCAGGGGCTTGCGATTCGGCTGCTGCTTCCATGTCGACAGGTCGTTCATCAGGCCTCTGCTGAGTCGCTCACCCATGATTATCCTCCTAAAATGTGGTAGTCAGCCACATTTTATCATCTAAAAATGTGGCTGGCTCCCACATTTTTAGATGATAAAATGTGCGGCGCTCCGTGGTCCACGATTCCCCGGGTGAAAATCGTGAACCGGAATCGGGGGTATCACTTTACTTTCATGCAAGTAAAGTGATATACTAGTCATGTCGACAACGCCATCTCCTCCCGGTCGAATCATCATTCGCTTGTGTAATCAGACAGCCCATCGCACGGAACGTTTCGCGCGCCGCCGCAGGCGCGCCGTCATCAACGCAAGGAGACCCATCATGGCCACGACACCTCTGAGCACCGTCGGAATAGTCGGAACCGATACGTCAAGCACAACCGCCGGACCCCCGGACCGGACCGACAGCCGGACCGGCGCGCCGCAACCCGCCATCGACCCGGCGGCGGCCGCGGCGGCGCTGAACCAGATAGCCGCCGACCGCGACGGCAACGCCGAACGGCTGATGCCCCCGAAATGGTGGTATCCGGTCAACGGCGTGATCGCCGGGGTCATGTACCTGCTGTGTGCGCAATTGTTCGCACAGTTCGCCGTCATCGAATTCGAT
This sequence comes from Bifidobacterium sp. LH_419, assembly GCF_056356955.1. Lineage (NCBI taxonomy): Bacteria > Bacillati > Actinomycetota > Actinomycetes > Bifidobacteriales > Bifidobacteriaceae > Bifidobacterium > Bifidobacterium sp. LH_419. The sequence continues at coordinate 87,173 of NZ_JBKEVG010000011.1, read as the reverse complement.
ACGGGCGGCTGGCTCGTGGAGGCCCGATTCCCGTTGCTCGAATCGGTATCGTATATGACCGCGGCCGCAGCGCTGTGCTACGCGCTGTTCGAATTGGGGGAGTGGCGCAAACGCCAGATCGGCTCCGACTACAGCGTGTTCATGGGCGAACTGCGGCCACGGAACGTGTTCATGTGGGTCGTGCTGATTGCGCAGCTCATCGTCCAGATCGGCGTGTTCGTCCTGCTGCTCTGGTGGATGCTCCATCAATCGGCGATGCCGGAGATGCCCATGGTCGTCGGCGTTGTGATGGGCGCGGTGCTCGCCCTCTGGGATTACCTGTACGATCGATACTTCATCGCGACGATCAAGAAGGAGGGGCGGTGAGCGCCATGGGCAGTGATGCAGGCAAAGCGCCGGGCTTGGGCAAGGCTCCAGGCATCCGCGGCTTCGGTGCCGTCGAGCCCCGGTTCGACGCCGTCATCCACGAGCCGACGCGCCTGCGCATCTGCGGACTGCTTTCCTCGGTCAGGGAGATGCGTTTCGCCGACATCCGCGAGGCGCTCGGGCTGAGCGACGCGATGTGCTCCCGCCACCTCAACACGCTCGCCGGCGACGGGTACATCGCCCTGGTCAAGCGGCCGGGCGAATCGACCCGTCACATGGTCACATGGGCGGCCATCACGCCGGAGGGCCGCCGGGCGCTCGCCGGGCACCTGGCCGCGTTGCAGGCCATCGCCCAAGGGGCTGTTCTCTAGGGCCTCCGGTCCACGGTTCCGAGCTGGAGGGAATCGTGAACCGGAGGCCTGCCGATCGGGAATCAGAAGTCCCAATCGTCGTCGTCGGTCTCCTCGGCCTTGCCCATCACGTAGGAGGAGCCGGAACCGGAGAAGAAGTCGTGGTTCTCGTCCGCGTTGGGCGACAGGGACGCGATGATCGCCGGGTTCACGTCGCAGATCTCCGCCGGGAACAGCGCCGGGTAGCCGAGGTTCATCAGCGCCTTGTTGCCGTTGTAGCGCAGGAACTTCTCCACGTCCTCGGTCAACCCCACGCCGCCGTACAGCGACTCGGTGTACTCCACCTCGTTGTCGTACAGCTCGTTCAAGAGGTCGTACGTGTACTCGCGCAGCTCCTCGCGCTTCGCCTCGCCCACCAGCTCCAACCCGCGCTGGTACTTGTAGCCGATGTAGTAGCCGTGCACGGCCTCGTCGCGGATGATGAGGCGGATCACGTCGGCCGTGTTCGTGAGCTTCGCGTGGCTGGAGAAGTACATCGGCAGGTAGAAGCCCGAGTAGAAGAGGAACGATTCGAGCAGCGTCGAGGCGACCTTGCGCTTCAGCGGGCTGTCGCCCTCGTAGTAGTCGAGCACGATCTGCGCCTTCTTCTGCAGGTACTCGTTCTCCTCGCTCCACGCGAACGCGGCGTCGATTTGCTCGGTCGAGCACAGCGTGGAGAAGATCGACGAATACGACTTCGCATGCACGGACTCCATGAACGCGATGTTCGTGTACACGGCCTCCTCGTGCGGGGTGAGCGCGTCCGGGATCAGCGACACCGCGCCGACCGTGCCTTGGATAGTGTCGAGCAGGGTGAGACCGGTGAACACGCGCATCGTGAGCGTGTGCTCCTCCTCGCTCATCGCCTGCCACGAGGGGATGTCGTTCGAGACCGGCACCTTCTCCGGCAGCCAGAAGTTGCCGGTCAGACGGTCCCACACCTCGAGGTCCTTCTCGTCCTCGAGTCGGTTCCAGTTGATCGCGGAGACGCGGTCGATAAGCTTCAGCGGTTTGCGCGGCACGGAAATCGGCGCCATGATTCTCTCCTTTTCGGTTGGTTCATTACGTTTCGGTGATTCGGTGGTGCGTGTGTCCGATTGTTCCGAATACACCTGCCGGTGCATGCGTATCTCTTGCTCCCCCTGAAGGGGGAGCTGGCGGCCGAAGGCCGACTGAGGGGGGTGATTCGGAAGATCCGGGATTCAGTCGGTTTCGCTGTCGCGATCGTCGCGGTCCGCGAACTCCTCGGGCGCGGTGAGCCGCAGGATCATCCGGTACACGGTTTTCGACATGATGTTCCCCTTCTGATGTGGTGATGTGTGGTGCGATGACGTAGGTAAGTGGGCTGGGGCGTTTGTATGCCCCCTCAGTCCCGCTACGCGGGCCAGCTCCCCCTAAAGGGGGCGCAGAGACGGCGACGGTTCTTGGCCCCCTCTGACGGGACGTCGCCGTGGAGCAAACGCCAGAGGCGTTTGCAGGCGGTGTGCGAGCCGGCTTATTTCTTGGCCCCCTCTGACGAGGGGGCTCCCGGCGAAGCCGGGTGGGGGAGAGATAGCCGGAACGTAACGTCGGCGGTATCTCTCCCTCCGACCGCCTTCGGCGGCCACCTCCCTCGTCAGAGGGAGGCAAGATGGCACCCCCATGGAATCGTGCGTGATGTGTGCGGCGTCAAGGCGCGGCGGGCGAAGGCGTACGGAGGTACGTCGAGTCCGCCGCAACGCAGACGACGCTCCATCAGTCTGGTGTGTGCGGAGACCGCTGTCCGAGACCGAAGGCGTACAGGAGGTACGTCGAGCGTCGAGGAAAGGCGGTATACGCTCCATCAGAGCATGCAGGAGACGCAGCCGGCCACTTCGGTGCCTTCGAGCGCCTGCTGGCGGATGCGGATGTAGTAGAGCGTCTTGATGCCCTTGCGCCAGGCGTAGATCTGGGCTTTGTTCACGTCGCGCGTGGTGGCGGTGTCCGGGAAGAACAGCGTGAGCGAGAGGCCTTGGTCGACGTGGCGTGTGGCGGCCGCGTACGTATCGACGATCGCCTGCCATCCGATCTCGTAGGCGTCCTGGAAGTATTCGAGGTTGTCGTTGGTCATGTACGGCACCGGGTAGTACATGCGGCCGATCTTGCCTTCCTTGCGGATCTCGATCTTCGAGGCGATCGGGTGGATCGACGACGTGGAGTGGTTGATGTACGAGATCGATCCGGTGGGCGGCACGGCCTGCAGGTTCTGGTTGTACAGCCCGTCGCGCAGGATCGCGTCGCGCAGCGCCTCCCAATCGGCGACGGTCGGCACCGCGACCCCGTAGCGCGCGAACAGCTCGCGCACGCGCTCGGTGCGCGGCGCGGCGGGAGCGCGGCCGTCCGTGTACTTGTCGAAGTAGTTGCCCGCGCCGGCCGGCTTCGCGTAATCGGAACGTTCGAATCCGACGAACGCCTTGCCGCGCTCGACCGCCAGGTCGTGCGACGCACGGTAGGCGTGGTAGGCGACGGTCATGAAATACATGTCGGTGAAGTCGAGCGCCTCGTCGGAGCCGTAACGCAGGCCCTCGCGCGCGAGGAAGCCATGCAGGTTCATCTGGCCGAGGCCGATCGCGTGGCCTTCGTCGTTCGCACGTCGGATCGACGGCACCGCGTCGATCGACGTGTGCTCGGCGACGGCCGTCAGCGCGCGGATCGCCGTCTCGACCGTGCCGGCGAGACCGCCGTCCATCGCCTTCGCGATGTTAAGCGAGCCGAGGTTGCAGGACACGTCGCGGCCCACGTGCTCGTAGGAGAGGTCGTCGCGGTAGACGCTCGCCTCCTGCACCTGCAGGATCTCCGAGCACAGGTTCGACATCGTCACGCGGCCGTCGATCGGGTTCGCGCGGTTGACCGTGTCCTCGAAGACGAGATACGGGTAGCCGGATTCGAACTGCAGCTCGGCGAGCGTCGTGAAGAACTTGCGCGCGTCGATATACGTCTTCCTGATGCGGTCGTCGGCCAGCATCTCGTCGTACTTCTCGGTGACGGAGATGTCGGCGAACGGCTTGCCGTACACGCGCTCCACGTCGTACGGGCTGAACAGCGCCATCCGCTCCTTGCGTTTGGCGAGTTCGAACGTGATGTCCGGCACGACCACGCCCAGCGCGAGCGATTTGATGCGGATCTTCTCGTCCGCGTTCTCGCGCTTCGTATCGAGGAAGCGCATGATGTCCGGATGATGCGCGTTGAGGTACACGGCGCCGGCGCCCTGGCGTGCGCCCAGCTGGTTCGCGTACGAGAACGAGTCCTCGAGCAGCTTCATGACCGGCACGACGCCGCTCGACTGGTTCTCGATGTGCTTGATCGGCGCGCCCAGCTCGCGCAGGTTGGAGAGGAGCAGCGCCACGCCGCCGCCGCGCTTCGACAGCTGCAGGGCCGCGTTGATGCCGCGCGAGATCGACTCCATGTTGTCCTCGATGCGCACGAGGAAGCAGCTCACCGGCTCGCCGCGCTGCGCCTTGCCGAGATTCAGGAACGTCGGCGTGGCCGGCTGGAAACGGCCGGCGAGCATCTCGTCGAGATAGGCGGTGGCGGCGGATTCGTCGCCGGCGGCCAGGTCGAGGGCGACCGCGGCACAACGCTGCGGGAAGTCTTCGAGATACGTCTTGCCGTCGAACGACTTCAGTGCGTAGGAGCGGAAGAACTTGAACGCGCCGAGGAACGTCTCGAACTCGAAGCCGGCCGCCGCGGCGTGTGTGTAGAACGATTCGAGGAAGTCGGCACTGTAGCGGGCGAACACGTCGCCGTCGTAGTAGTCGTGGTCGATGAGCCAGCGCAGGCGCTCGCCGGCCGTGGCGAAACGCTTCGTGTTCGGCTCGATCTCGCCCGTGACGTAGGCGCGCTCGGCCTCCTTGTCCTTGCCGAACTGGATGAGCCCGTGCTCGTCGTACAGGTTGAGTATCGCGTTCAGCGCATGATAATCGGTCGACGGATCGTAGGTGGTGGTCATGGAATACCCTTCAGGAGATTGTTCGGTCACGGTTGGGCGTCGGTGGCTTTCGCCACGGTGAGATGTCGGGGTCTCTCCCTCCGTCACGGCTGCGCCGTGCCACCTCCCTCGTCAGAGGGAGGCTGCGTCGTGTCGTGTTGGGGAGGCGGCGTCGTTATACCGGTAAGGTGCTTGGCCCCCTCTGACGAGGGGGCTGTCGAACGGAGTGAGACTGGGGGAGAGACGGCGGCGCATGTCGCCGATTCGGCGGACTTACCTCACCGCGTGAAGAACCTGACGAGGCCGTCGCACACTTTGCGCGAGTCCTCGCGCGTGCCCATCAGTTCGAAGCGGTACAGGTACGGGACGCGGCATTTCGCGGCGATGATGTCGCCGGCCGCGCCGTACGCGGTGCCGAAGTTCGTGTTGCCGGAGGCAATCACGCCGCGGATCCACGCGCGGTTGCCCGCATGGTTGAGGAATCGTTTCACCTGCGGCGGCACGGCCTTGCGCGCGTCGCCGCCGCCGTATGTGGGCACCATGATGACGTACGGTTCGCGCACGTTGAGCATCGCCGCGTTCGGTTTCAGCGGAATCCGGTACACGTTGATCCCCGCCTCGCCGAGCTTCAATCCGGCGACGAATCGGGACGTGTTCTCCGATGCGGAGGAGAAGTACACGAGCGCGCCGATCGCCTTGGCGCGTCCGCCCGCCGCCGCCGTTTCCGGCGTGCCGGGCGTCGCGTCGTCGTGTTCCGGCGTCTCGCTCATCCCATGCAACGCGACGGGCGCGCTGCGGCGTCCCGCGCGCGTCGCGTCGCCGCCGTCCGCGTCGTCACGTCGCGCCGCGGCGGCGACGTGACGACGTCCGCCCGCCGCGACGCCGGTCAGCGCGGACAGGTCCCCCGCGCCCTGCGCGCGACGGACGGGCGTCGCTCCGGTCAGGCCGGACAGGTCGCCTCCTGCGCCGCCGCTCGCGTTCGGTGTGACGCTCATGCGACGACCGTGTGCTGCTCGGCGACCTGCGTCGTGTTCGCCGTCGCGGCCTTCGCGAGTTCGCGGATCAGGTCCGGACGGTAGCCGGTCCACGAGTTGTCCGGGGTGATGACGACCGGCGCCTGCCGGAACCCCGCCTGCTGCAGCTGTTCCAGCGTGGACGGGTTCTGCGTCAGGTCGACCGTCTCGAACGGGATGCCGAGCTTGTCGAGCTGGCGCTTGGTGGCGTCGCACTGCGGGCAACGCGGCTTGGTGAACACGGTGACGGTCATGATGGTCTCCGATCGGACGGGTGTGATGTGGTGCGGGAGACAGCCTATCGAGGATTGATTGACGAGTAAACACTATCCATAGTGGCGTGTCGTTGATGATTTCGCTAGATGTAGTGTCTGCGTCTGACGTCGGTAAATCATTGGAATCCCAAAGGACACGCCGTGGGCGAGGTCGGCCCGGCCGCGGCCGGAATCGCCGCAAAACGGAAAATGTCGTCTTCCTCACATCACGTCCTCCCTCCGGCTCCCCTTGCAGGGGAGTTGTCATGCTTCGCATGACTGAGGGGTAGTCCCGCCGCCCATACGGCCGCTTGACATAAGACGCCACTCGCGCATCGGCGCACAGCGGGATAGACTTTTCTCGGAACAAGCTGAATCGACTGAAAGGCAAGGCAAATGGCCGAAGCTACGGCAAACATCGGTGTTATCGGACTTGCGGCGATGGGTTCCAACCTGGCCCGCAACCTCGCGCACCACGGCAACACGGTGGCGCTGTTCAACCGCCACTACTCGCGCACCGAGAAGCTCATGGAGGAGCACGGCTCCGAGGGCGCGTTCGTCCCGACCAAGACGCTGGAGGAGTTCGCCGCGTCCCTGAAGCGCCCGCGTACCGCGATCATCATGGTCAAGGCCGGCGGCCCGACCGATGCGGTTATCGAGCAGCTCGAGCAGGTGTTCGAGCCGGGCGACATCATCGTCGACGGCGGCAACTCGTTCTTCAAGGACACCATCAAGCGCGAGAAGGAAGTGCGCGCCAAGGGCTTCCACTTCGTCGGCTGCGGCGTGTCCGGCGGCGAGGAGGGCGCGCTCAACGGCCCGTCCCTGATGCCCGGCGGCACCGCGGAATCCTGGAAGACGCTCGGCCCGATCCTCGAGTCGATCGCCGCGAAGGTGAACGGCGAGCCGTGCGTGACCCACATCGGCACCGATGGCGCCGGCCACTTCGTGAAGATGGTCCACAACGGCATCGAATACGCGGACATGCAGGTGATCGGTGAGGCGTACGACATCCTGCGCCGCGGCCTCGGGATGGACGCCGAGGAGATCGCCGGCGTGTTCGACGAGTGGAACAAGGGCGACCTCGACTCCTACCTGATCGAGATCACCGCCGAAGTGCTGCATCACAAGGACGCCGCCACCGGCAAGCCGTTCGTGGACGTGGTCGTCGACCACGCCGGCATGAAGGGCACCGGCACGTGGACCGTCCAGACCGGTCTCGAGTTCGGTTCCCCGGTCGCCTCGATCGGCGAGGCCGTGTTCGCCCGCGCCCTCTCCTCCCACGGCGAGCTGCGCGAGGCCGCCCAGCAGGAGAACCTGGCCGGCCCGAACAAGACCATCGATCTTGATGGCGAGGAGAAGGCCGCGTTCATCGAGGATGTGCGTCGTGCGCTGTTCGCCTCCAAGGTCGTCGCCTACGCGCAGGGTCTCAACGAGATCCAGGATGGCGCGAAGGAGTACGGCTGGGACATCAACCTGTCCGAGGTGGCCCGCATCTGGCGCGGCGGCTGCATCATCCGTGCCCAGTTCCTGCTCGACCGCATCACCGAGGCGTTCAAGGGCGACAACCCGCCGGCCTCGCTGCTGTTCGACCCGTACTTCGAGAAGATCATCGGCGAATCGCAGGACGCGTGGCGTCGCGTGATCGTCAAGGCCATCGAGGCGGGCATCCCCACCCCGGTGTTCTCCAGCTCCCTGGCGTACTACGACGGCCTGCGCTCCAAGCGCCTCCCCACCGCCCTCACCCAGTCCCAGCGCGACCTCTTCGGTGCCCACACCTACGGCCGCGTCGACAAGCCGGGCGTGTTCCACACGCTGTGGGCCGAGCCGGGCAAGCCGGAAATCGAGGCGTAGCCTCGCTTTCCGGCTTGAGGAGAGCCCTGTGGGCTCTCCGACCGGCTCGGTGCGAGGCGGTTTACCGCCGAGCCAGATCTGAGTCCGGCCGTAGGCCGGTCCGTAATTGCTGATCGAGCCGGGCAACCCAGCATCCGAAGAGCAAGAAGCTCTTTTTCGGTGCAAGAAATCCCGGACGACACACCACTCGTCCGGGATTTCTTGTGCTGGCATCATTTCAGCGCAACATTTCCCGGACGATAGGGTAAATTTCCGGGAAATATTGCACTGGTCTCTTTTCAGCGCAAGTAATCCCGGAGAATAGGGTCGTTTTCCGGGAATCATTGCACTGACCACAGCTCAGTGCAACAAATCCCGGACGAAGCCGTCTATTTCCGGGATTACTTGCGCTGATATCGTCTCGGTACAACAAATCCCGGAGAACGGGGCTGTTTTCCGGGAATCATTGCGTTGAGCTGGAGTCAGTGCAACGATTCCCGGATGAAGCCGCCGATTTCCGGGATCACTTGCGCTTGGAAAGACGGGGAGACTCCGGAGACACGGGGAGACTCGGGGAAGCCTCGAAGCTTCCCCGAGTAGCCCCCGAGAAGCTCCCTGAGGCTACAGCTTCGTCACCGTCTCTTCGGTGGTGAACCAGGTGAACTCGTCCACACCGTAAGCGAAGGAGGACGGGTATTCCGGGTCCCCCTTCGGCACGACGTCACCACTTGGCACTTCGCCGCCTGCGGCGAACACGTGCGCCAGCGACTCCGCCTTGCCCGCTCCGGCCGCGAAGAACCACGTATGGCGGGAACGCGCGATCAACGGCGCGGCCAGGGAGACGCGCAGCGGCGGCATCTTGGGGGAGTGGGTCACACCGACCGTGAGCCGGTCGCGCACCTGCACCTCCGCATGCCCCGAGGAAGCGGGGAACAGCGAAGCGTAATGCCCGTCGGGGCCCATGCCGAGGATTATCAGGTCGAACACCGGCTCCGAACCCATCTCACGAACCAATTCGTCCGCGTAGGCGCGTGCGGCGGCGTCCACGAGCGCCTCGTTCTCCACGTCGGCGGCGGAACGCACGAACTCGTCGGGGCTGTCCGCGTCGCGCGTCACCTTCGCGATCTCCGCAGCCGGACGCGTGTCCGCCGGCATCTCGTGGATGTTCGCCTCGGGCAGCGAGCCCGCCGCCACGAGCCCGTCGAGCAGCAGTCGGCGCGCCTCGACCGCGTTGCGGTCGGGGGAGTCGGCGGCGACGAAGCGTTCGTCGCTGAACCAGAAGTGCACGCGCGACCAGTCGATCGACGTGGCCAGCGCGGCGATCGAAGCGTCGGTCGCAATCAGTCCGAGCGGCTGCGCGGCCGAGCCGCCGGAGAGCGCCACGTCGACGCGCGTGCGGCGCGAGCCGTCCGGCAGGCGCTCGTCCAGCGCGTCGAGCAGCGCCAAGACGAGCCGGGACGCCCCGGCCTTGATCATCACGTCTTTGTCCGGATAGACGACGAGTGTGCGACTTGCCATGTGAAACTCCTTAGTGACGAATCAGGTCCCAGCCTTCGTTGATGACGTCGGCGTAGATCTCGTCCGGGTCGATGCGGCGCAGTTCCTCGGTCAGGCAGTCCTCGATCGTGCGCGGCGGCACGGAGATCGCCTGCGGCGCCTGCCCCGGCATCGAGATCACGGCCTGGTCCTCGTGCGGGCGTTCCAGCGACACGGTGCCGTCCGCACGCGTGAACGCCACGCCGGTCACCGCCGTCGCGCCGTCGACGTATTCCACGTCGACCGGCACGTCGAGCGTGAGTCGCAGCCACGCGCACAGCAGGTCCATCGGCAGGAATTCGCGCGGTCCGGTCACCTTCACCGCCGTGACCGGCAGGTGCGGCGGCTGGTCGAGCATCGAGGCGAGCAGTCCGCGCCACACGGTCAGGCGCGTCCACGACAGGTCGATGTCCTCCGGCGTCCAGCTGCGGCGCAGACGTTCGATCGTCGCTTCCGGATTGTTGGAGCGCAGCGCATCGGTGATGCGGCTGCGTGCCATCGCGCCCATCAGGTCCTTCGCCGGGTTGGACGGCGGCGTGGTCGGCCACCATGCGACGACCGGCACGTCCGGCACGAGCAGCGGGATGACGAGCGTGTCCGGATGGTTGATGAGCCCGTTGCGGGGGCGCAGGATGATGATCTCGCCAGCGCCGGCGTCCGCGCCGAAGCGCACCTGCGCGTTGAGGTTCGATTCCGCGGGGCCGTCGGTCAGGTCGATGGCCGGGTTGTCGGTCTTCTCCATCGCCTTCACGTCGCCGTCGCCGGAATCGTCGCGGCGCGACGTGTCCGGCACGATCGCGATGACGCGGCACGGGTGCTCGCGGCTCGCCGCGTTGGCGACTTCGAGCGCGTGCTCGAGTTCGCCTTCGTCGGTGGCGATGAGCAGCGTGAGCACGCGGCCGGTCGCCGATTCGCCGCGCTCCTCGTGCAGCTCGTCGATTTTGTGCGCGATTTCGCGCGTGCGGGTGTTCGGCATATCGATGATCATGGCATCCTCCAATGGCGGCCTTCGCGCGCCAGCATCTCATCGGCCTCGGCCGGGCCCCACGTGCCCGCGCGGTACGGCTGCGGCTGGCCGAGCGTCGACCAGAACTCCTCGATCGGGTCGAGGATCTTCCAGCTCAGGTTCACTTCCTCGGTGGTGGGGAACAGCGGCGGGTCGCCGAGCAGCACGTCGAGGATCAGTCGTTCGTAGGCTTCCGGCGAGTTCTCGGTGAACGAGCGGCCGTAGCTGAAGTCCATGTTCACGTCACGGACCTCCATCGTGGTGCCGCCCGGCACCTTCGCGCCGAAGCGCATCGTCACGCCCTCGTCCGGCTGCACGCGGATCACGATCGCGTTCTTGCCGAGTTCGCGCACGGCGGTCTGCTCGAACGGCAGGTGCGGGGCGCGCTTGAACACGACGGCGATTTCGGTGACGCGCTTGCCGAGACGCTTGCCGGTCCTGAGGTAGAACGGCACGCCCGCCCAGCGGCGCGTGTCGATGTCGAGACGGATGGCCGCGTACGTCTCGGTGGTGGACTTCGGGTCGATGCCCTTCTCGTCCAGGTAGCCGACGACCTCGTGCGAGCCCTGCCAGCCCTTCGCGTACTGGCCGCGGGCCGTGTTGGCGGCGAGGTCCTTGGGCAGGCGCACGGCGGAGAGCACCTTGGTCTTCTCGGCCGTCAGGTCCTTCGCGGTGAAGCTCACCGGCTCCTCCATGGCGGTGAGGGCCATGAGCTGGAGCAGATGGTTCTGGATCACGTCGCGTGCGGCGCCGATGCCGTCGTAGTAGCCGGCGCGGCCGCCGATGCCGATGTCCTCGGCCATCGTGATCTGCACGTGGTCCACGTAGTTCGCGTTCCACACCGGCTCGTACATCGCGTTGGCGAAGCGCAGGGCCAGCAGGTTCTGCACGGTCTCCTTGCCGAGGTAGTGGTCGATGCGGAACACCGAGCTCGGGTCGAACACTTCGGAGACGACACGGTCGAGCTCCTTCGCGCTGGCGAGGTCATGGCCGAACGGCTTCTCGATGATGACGCGTCGCCACGCGCCTTCGGAGGAGCGCGACAGGCCGGAAGCGGCCAGCTGCTTGGAGACGATCGGGAACGCGCTCGGCGGCACCGACATGTAGAACGCGTGGTTGCCGCGCGTGCCGCGGTCGCGGTCGAGCTCCTGCACGGTGGCGCTCAGGCGCTCGAACGCCTCCGGGTCGTCGAACGTGCCCTGCACGAACCGGATGCCGGCCGCGAGGTTGTTCCACGTCGACTCCTTGAACGGCGTGCGGCAACGCGCCTTGACGGCGGTCTTGACGAATTCGATGAAATGCTCCTGCGTCCAGTCGCGGCGCGCGAAGCCGGTCAGGCCGAAGCTCGGCGGCAGCAGACCGCGGTTGGCCAAATCGTAGACGGCGGGCAGCAGCTTTTTCTGCGCCAGATCGCCGGTCACGCCGAAGATGACCAGACTGCACGGGCCCGCGATGCGCGGCAGGCGCAGGTCGCGCGGATCGCGCAACGGATTGGTCCAATTGGTATTCCCACTCATACCAATAAGAGTAATAGCCGTCGGCGGGGTATCGCCGACGGCTAAGGGAATTGTTCGGATAGTGGGCCTGTGAGCCGGCCCACTATCCGGGTGGGATGCGGCGTTTTCACGCCGGTCGCGACGTCACCGGCGCTACAGCACCTTCGACAGGAACGACCGCAGGCGCTCGCTCTTCGGATGGTTGAAGATCTCGTCAGGCGTGCCCTGCTCGTCGATCACGCCGCCGTGGGTGAACACCACGCGGCTGGAGACCTCGCGCGCGAAGCCCATCTCGTGCGTCACGAGGATCATCGTCATGCCCTCCTCGGCGAGCCCGCGGATCACCTCGAGCACGTCGCCGACCATCTCCGGGTCGAGCGCGCTCGTCGCCTCGTCGAACAGCATGATGTCCGGGTTCATCGCGAGCGCACGGGCGATCGCCACGCGCTGCTTCTGGCCGCCGGACAGGGACGCGGGACGCGCGTCGATCTTCTCGGCGAGGCCGACCTGCGCGAGCAGTTTCTTGGCGAGCGCGCGGGCCTCGTCCTTCGGCATCTTGTGCACGAGCGTCGGCGCGAGCATGATGTTCTCGGCGACGGTCATGTTGGGGAACAGGTTGAAGTGCTGGAACACCATGCCGATCTGCTCGCGCACCTCGTCGATGTTCGTGTCCTTCGCGCCGAGGTCGTGGCCGTTGACGACCACCGTGCCCGACGTGGGCGTCTCCAGTCCGTTCAGGCAGCGCAGCAGCGTGGATTTGCCGGCGCCGGATGGGCCGATGATGCACACGACCTCGCCCTTGCGTACCTGGAAGTCGACGCCCTTGATGACCTCGGTGCCGCCGTAGCTCTTGTGCAGGTCGCGCACGTCGACGACGAACTCGTTCGCCGTGTTCTCAGTCGATGCAGCCATTACTTGTTCAACCTCCTATCGGCGATGTTCGCGAGCCAGGTCAGCAGCGTGATGGCCACGAAGTAGATGACGCCCACCATGAGCAGCGTCTCGGTGACGCGGAAGTTCGCCGCGTACAGCTGCTGCGCCTGGTAGAGCAGGTCGGCGAAGCCGATGGTGAGCAGCAGCGAGGAATCCTTGAGCAGGATGACCAGCTGGTTGATGACGGCCGGCGTGCCGATTTTCACGGCCTGCGGCAGGATCACCCTGCGCATCGTCTGCGCGTAGGTGAGGCCGAGCGAACGCGCGCCCTCCGCCTGACCGGGGTCGACCGACTGGATCGCGCCGCGGATGATCTCCGTCAGGTACGCGCCCGAGTTGAGCGACAGCGTGAACAGGCCGGAGAACCAGATCCAGTTCGGGATGGCGTGGCCGACGAGCTGCGGCACGCCGAAGTAGAAGAAGAACGCCCACACGAGCACCGGGGTGCCGCGGAACACGGCCACGTAGGCGCGGGAGATCCACGCGAGCGCCTTGTTGCGGCCCACGCGCATCAGTCCGAAGCCGAGGCCGAGCAGCAGCGCCACGATGAACGAGAGCGCGGTGATGATCATCGTGTTCTTGAGGCCCTGCATGAGTGCGGGCAGCGACTGCACGGCCAGTTGCCAGAATCCGATGCGTTCCACCGTCTTCACGCTGTTCGTGTCCGCGTTCGTCGAGGCGTTCGCGCCCAGGTACTTGACGAGGATCTTGTCGTATTCGCCGGAATCCTTGAGTTCCTTGAGCCCGACGTTGAACGCGGCCAGCAGCTCGGCGTCCCGGCCCTTGTTGACGGCGAAGCCGTAGTAGCCCCTCGGCACCTTCGGCGTCACGGTCTTGAGGCCGTTGTTCTGCGAGATGCCGTAGGCGAGCACTGGGTAGTCGTCGAACACGGCGGCCGCGTTGCCGGCCTTCACCATCTCGTACATCGTGGCCGACTGGTCGACCGACTTAATGCTGAAGCCGTACTTCTTCGCGATGGACTTCGCGTAGGCCTCGCCTTCGGAACCGGTCTTCGCGGTGACGGTCTTGCCCTTGAGGTCCGCGTAGCCCTTGACGGAGTCATCGCTCTTCGCGATGGCCATCTGCACGCCGGACTGGAAGTACGGGTCGGAGAAGTCGTATACCTGCTTGCGTTCGTCGGTGATCGACATGCCGGCGATCACCGCGTCCGCCTGGTTCGAGCTCAACGCCTGCAGCGCCGCGTTGAAGCCGAGCGACTGGATCGTGACCTTGAATCCCTGCGACGCGGCGATCTTGTTGACCAGATCCATGTCGATGCCCACCATCTTGCCGTTCTCGCGGAATTCGAACGGCGCGAACGTGGTGTCGGTGGCGATTGTGTAGGTCTTGCCCTTCGCCTTCTTCGCGAGCGCGCGCGTCGCGTCGTCCACGGTCGACATGCTCTTGGTCGTGTCGCCGGCCTCCGTGCCGTCGGCGGCGAGCGCCGGCGTCGCCGACAGTCCGGCGACCATCATCACCGCGGCGAGCAGCGCCGCGACCAGTGCCGTCAGCGCCCGCAGACGGGCCCGCAGCCCGGCGGTCAGCCCGGAGTCGCCTCGTGCTGTACGCATGCGTGTCCTCCCTCATCTCGTCTCATCTCATTGTCTCGTTCAGATTACGAACGGTTTCAACCTATGAACGGTATGGGAGGTCTTTTTCCGGGCTGTTACGGAATTGTGCGGCTCACGCCCAGCGATCGGACATCGCGAACGCGTTGTGCATCAGATTGCTGGACGTGTACAGCACATCATTGAGCAGCATCGTCGTGTGTTCGCGCAGGTAGCCGGCCATCCGCTCGTTCGCGGCTTCCAGCGTCGTCGCGATTGTCGCGTCGTCCGCGCGTCCGGCGGCAGGCGCGTCGGCGGCGTCGGCTTCGCCGCGCCCGCCCGCGACCTGCGCCGTGACCGTCGCGTCCGTCTCGTCGACCAGACGATGGCCGTACGCGCGCACGCCTTCCGCGTACCCCTCCACCAGATTGTTCGTCTCGTAGAAGTGGGCGTCGGCGATGACCGCGATGAGACGGTTCGTCCAGTACAGGTTGCCGGTCGAGACGATCGGCGTCGTGTCGCGCAGATAGGCGGGCGTGTCGCGCACGTTCGCATAGAACGGCGCGACCGTCGTGAACGGGCCGGAACCGAACGACGTCCACATGACGGCACGCGCCGATTCCGGCACGTACGGGCGCACCTGGATCGCGACCATGTGGCCGGTGCGGTTGACGCCGATCGGACGGTAGCGGTGACGCGACTCCGGCGTGCCGAGCGTGCCGTACGGGTCGTACGGCGTGCCTTCGAAATGCGAGGCGAGGATGCGGTCGACGTCCTCGATCGTGATCTTGTTCTCCGGCACGCGGCACCACGGGATGTCGTCGGACGTGGGCGTGTAGCGGGCGGCCGGGGAATCCCAGTCCTCGCTCGGGTTGAGGCAGCGCTGCATGTACCAGGCGCGCGGCGTGTTGTAGATGTGGTCCTTCGCCGTGGACGTGCCGAACGCGGTGCGCGGGTTGAAGCGGTCCGGCGTCTCCACCGAGCCGTCCGCCGCGAAGCCGACCACGCCGCGCGCCGCGCCGAGGCCCGCGCCGCGCACGGGCACCGCGGACGTGTGCGCCGGCATCGTGCGGTCGAGGCGGTGCGCGGCCATCCACTCGCGCAGGTCGGCGCTGCACAGGTATTCGCGCTGCGGGCCGAACGCGTCCTTCAGGTCGAAGTCGTCGATGCCCAGCTGGTTCGGGATGGTCGCATAGCAGTCGTCGGGCACGCGGCGGGCGATCCAATGATGGCCGCCGATCGTCTCCACATACCAGATCTCATCCACGTCGGAGATGATCACGCCGTTCGACTCGTACGTGCCGTATTGCTCGAGCAGTTCGCCGAGTCGCTGGACGCCCTCGCGCGCCGTATGCACATACGGCAGGACGAGCGTGATGATGTCCTCCTCGCCGATGCCGCCCGGCTGCTCGGGGCGGTAGTCCGGGTTGGACGTGCCGTCCGGATTGGTCGGCTCGCCTTGGGCCGGGCGCAGTTCGACCAGCGGATCGGCGGCGAGCACGCGTTCGTTCACCGCGATCGTCTCCGTGGCGCTCATCGCCACGTTGCGCTCGCTCGCGCCCGCCTCGGCGAGGATGCCGCGATTGTTGAGCACGTTCGGGGCGATTGTGTACCGGCATGGTTCGCCGGCGTCCGTCAGATCGATCTCGACGTGGGAGAGGACGGCGCGGTAATGGCGCGGCTGGTCCTTGGGGTTGACGGTGACGAGTCGTTTCGGATCGTAGCGGCCCGAACCGGAGTCGTCATCGCGCGCGATGATCGTCGATCCGTCGATGCTGGCCGCTTTTCCTACAAGAAGTGTGGTGCAAGACATGCTGCCCACTGTAGTAGGTGCGGTGTGGTGGGTGGGACGTGCGGGGCTGGGGTGCGGGCCCCGGAACACAAAAATCCCTTGGAATCATTGAGATTCCAAGGGATTCGCGGTGCCCCCCGTGGGATTCGAACCCACAACCCACGACTTAAAAGGACGCTGCTCTAACCGTTGAGCTAGAGGGGCAACGTTTCTAAAATACACACGCCGCGCGGACATTGCAACCCTGCGCCGCCGGTTTCCGTGTCCGTCGGCTACGTTGGCCTGCTCGTGAGCGAGGCGCGGGCGGGACACAAGTGAGGCAGGGGCAAGACACAGGGCAAAGAGAAAGCCCGGTGGGAAGACCGGGCTTGAGAGAGAAGAGAGAAGAAGGGATTCAGTTATCGCGGCTTTTCAACCGTGATTCCCAGTAAACCCCCGCCTCTTCAACGTGTTGTGTGCAAATGCTGGGAAAACCATGAGAATCATGTGGCGTTCCGGTGCGGCCGACGACGGTCAGCCGACGACGGTCAGTTGAACCCGGTCAGCCGACCCCGACCGGCCGACACCAATCAGTTGAACCCGACCACGCGTTCCGCCACGCGGTATCCCCACCGGATCACGGACCTGCCCGCCGACCCATGCAGGTTCAGCGCGCGCGACATCGGCTTGCGGCGCACGTCATGGTAGATCGACGGCGAATACGTCTTGATCCCGGCCCACAGCCGCTTCTTCTTCGCATAGTTCTCCGGATCGCGCGAGAGGATCAGGAACACGCTCGCCACCGAGCTTTCGATCGCGAGGAAGTGGATCATGTACCGGTACAGCCCGTCCGGCACGGTCCCGCGTTCCGGCGTCGCCTCGACCATGCACTGGTTGACGTGGATCAGCTGGTCGACGCGTCGGATCATCACGTCGGTCTGCACGCTCTGCCCGTCGCGTCCGATGAAGTAGTGGTAGAACGGCGTGTCCAGGTAGCGCAGCGACTTCACCCACGGGAACGGCTGGTACGCGTAGATGAAATCGACGTAGAACGTGTGCTCGGGCAGCCGCATGCCGGACGCGCGCACCACGGACGTGCGGAAGATCAGCGCGTGCATGAGGATGTACTCGGCGAGACCGAAATGCCCCATGTCGTCCCACGTGAGGCGCTCGCCGGTCTTCATCGCGTGACGGAAGTTGACCACGTGCTTGCGGCGCTTGCCGACCTTGTCGTACACGTAGTTGGTGACGAGCATGTCGACCGGGTCGCCGCCCGCGATCTCGTCGCGCAGCGCGGCCATCACCTCTTCGAGCGAGTCCGGGCCCACCCAGTCGTCCGCGTCCACGACCTTCACGTACATGCCGCGCGCCGCCGCGATGCCCGTGTTCACCGCGCCGCCGTGGCCTTTGTTCTCCTGGTGGATGGCACGCACGATGCCGGGGAAGCGGCGTTCGAACGCGCGCGCCACCTCCAGCGTGGAATCCTTGGATCCGTCGTCGACGATGAGCACCTCGATGTCGTCGTTGCGCCGCGCCGCCGTGAGCGACAGCACGCAGCGCTCCAGATACTCCTCCATGTTGTAGGAGGGCACCACGAAGGTGAGCGTCTTGCCGGTGGCGGCCTGTCCGTCGGCCGTCGTCGATGCCGGTTGCGTCATAGTCACGATCCTCGAAATCACATCTGGTTTGTTCGGTTCAACGCCTCACCCTAGCACCGGGCCCACTCGGACGGGACTTATGCGCATATCCTGCACATCCGGTTCATGTTCCGTCACGCCGCGTGCGTCACGCCGGTTCCGGCGTCGCCGCCGTCCGCCGCGTCGTTCGGTTCCTGCGGAACGGACGACTGCGGCGTTCGCGCCGAGCCGTCGTCCGGTCGCGTGTCCGGTCGTGTGGTTTTCCGTGATTTCGCGGTTTTCGCGGATTTGCCTTCGAAGATGAGCTTCGGTTTCGAGTCGAGTCGGCTCAGTCCGTGCCATGCGAGATCGACGATGTATGCGGCGAGCTGCTCCTTGCTGACTTTCGGCCGGTCCGCCCAGTATTGTCCGGTGAACACGGTCATGCCGACGAGCATCTGTGCGTAGTACGGCACGCCTTTGGGAGAGAGTTTCTGCCGTTTGAACGCGGCGATGAGCAGGTCCTCGACGCGCATCGAGATGTCGCCGAGCAGCGAGCTGAACGATCCGGACGGATCGGTGCTCGGCGAGTCGCGCGACAGCACCTGGAACCCTTCCGCGTTCTCCTCGATGTAGGTGAGCAGCGCGAGCGCCGTGCGTTCGACGATCTGGCGCGGATGCATGTCCGGGTCGTCGAGTGCGGCGGTGAGCGCGGCGGTGAGCGCCTGCATCTCGCGGTCGACGATCACCGCGTACAGGCCTTCCTTGCCGCCGAAATGCTCGTAGACGATCGGTTTGGAGACCTTCGCGGTGCTGGCGATCTCCTCGACGCTCACCGATTCGAATCCTTTCGATGCGAAGAGGGATCGTCCGATGCGGATGAGCTGTTCGCGTCGCTGATACGACGTCATGCGTGAGGAATTGGCCATGCCCCTTAGCTTAGCCGCCGTCGCGGGACGTGCCGGCGCGGGTGACGGCCGTCGTTAGACTGGGGGTCATGGATAGCAATACATTGGCCATGGTAGGCGTCGCCGTAGTCGCGATTGTCCTGATTTTGTTGGCAGTCTGGTTCTCCAAGTCGCGCAAGCGCGATCTTGACAAGACGATCGAGGAGCGGGAGGCGCGCCGCGATCTGCCGGAGAGTGCGGAGCCCGAGCCCAAGGCGGAGGCCGCTTCGGAAACCCCCTCCGGCGCGGAGCGCCACCTCCCCCTGAAGGGGGAGGAAAAGAAGGCTCCCGAACCTGAATCCGCGGACCACCCCCAGTCGGCTGCGCCGACAGCCCCCGCCAGCGGGGGCGAGAACGAGGAGCCGGAGCCGGCGGCGGAGGCCGCGCCGGAACCCGCGCCCGCGCCGGCGCCGAAGGCGGAGAAGCCGGAGTCGGTGGGCGGGCGTCTCGCCCGGCTCAAGGCGAAGCTCGCCAAGTCGAGCAACCCGTTCGGCAAGGCGCTGTTCGACATCCTCGCGAAGGACAACCTCTCCGAATCCGATTGGGAGGACGTCGAGGACACGCTCCTGCTCGCCGACGTCGGCGCCGAAGCCTCCGAACAGCTCGTCGACGAGTTGCGCACCGACGCGCGTGTCACCGGCAAGGCCGATCCGGCCGAGGTACGCGCCGCCCTGAAGGAGAAGCTGCTCGACCTGGTCGGCCGCGATACGGACCGCCGCCTCAACGCGGACAAGCCGGGCGCGAACCGTCCGGGCGTCATCATCATGGTGGGCGTCAACGGCACCGGCAAGACCACGACCGCCGGCAAGCTTGCCCGCCTGTTCGTCTCCGAAGGCAAGAGCGTCGTGCTCGGCGCGGCCGACACGTTCCGCGCCGCCGCCGCCGATCAGCTCGAAACGTGGGGCGCGAAGGTCGACGTGCCGGTCGTCCGCTCCGACAAGGACGGCGCCGACCCGGCGTCCGTCGCGTTCGAGGCGAGCGCCAAGGCCAAGGAGCTGGATGCCGACGTGCTCATCATCGATACGGCCGGCCGTCTCCAGAACAAGGCGAACCTGATGGACGAGCTCGGCAAGATCCGCCGCGTCACCGAGAAGAACCTTCCCGTGGACGAGGTGCTGCTCGTGCTCGATGCGACCACCGGCCAGAACGGCATGACCCAGGCGAAGGTGTTCGCCGAGGCGATCGGCATCACCGGCGTCGTGCTCTCCAAGCTCGACGGTTCCGCCAAGGGCGGCATCGTGATCAGCGTGCAGAAGGAGCTCGGCGTGCCCGTCAAGCTCGTCGGCCTCGGCGAAGGACCCGACGACCTCGCCCCCTTCGACCCGGAAGGCTTCGTCGACGGCATCCTCGCCTGAATCCATCCCCGCACTGCGACCAAGGTCCCGGACCATGTCATGGAACATGGTCCGGGACCTTTGCGTTTTCGTCACGTTTCGATTCGTCCCCGCCGAATCCCCGCGAAATCCCCGAGGAATCAACGCGAACGCACCCCGCATCGCCGTCGCGATTAACAAGCGCGTAACCTGCCGTAACGAAACGAAAACCATCCGGGCGTTCACTATCGAACCGTTAGCCCCCGCTGGGGGACGACGAAAGAACGAATGGCCTCGCCCGAGAAGCGGGGCGAAAGATGTGAAAGAGAGGGAGGTAGACATGGATTCCGGAAACACCGCATGGATATTGACTTCCGCGTCCCTGGTTTTCCTCATGACGCCGGGCGTGGCGTTCTTCTACGGTGGCATGGTCCGCGCGAAGGCCGTGCTGAACATGTTCATGCTTGAGGCGGCCGCGCTGTCGGTCACGATGATCATCTGGACCCTGTGGGGCTGGTCCATCGCCTACGCCGGCACCGACGTCGCCGGCATCTTCGGCGATCCGGCCTCCGGCTTCCTGCTGAAGGATTCGATGGTCGCCAAGGACGGCGTGTTCACCACGACCGGCCTGAACTCCAACAACTATCCGGTGTCCGTGGACGTCGCCTTCCAGGTCGCGTTCGCGATGATCACCGTCGGCCTGATCTGCGGCGCCATCGCCGAACGCGTCAAGTACAGCACGTGGATGATCTTCGTCGCGCTGTGGGTCACGTTCGACTACGCCCCGATGGCCCACATGGTCTGGAACGGCGGTCTGCTGTCCGGCTCCGGCGCGATCTCCACCGCCATCGGCGCCGCCGCCCACGATTTCGCAGGTGGTACCGTCGTCCACATCAACGCCGCAGTCGCCGCCTTGGTGATCGTCCTCATCATCGGCAAGCGCAAGGGCTTCGCCGTGCAGCCGTTCCGTCCGCACAACGTCCCGTTCGTGATGCTCGGCGCCTTCCTGCTGTGGTTCGGCTGGTTCGGTTTCAACGCCGGTTCCGCGTTCGCCGCGAACGGCACCGCCGGCTACGCCTGGGTGTCCACCTCCGCCGCGACCGCAGCCGCCATGCTCTCCTGGGGCTTCACCGAGAAGATCCGCTCCGGCCACTACACCGCGATGGGCGCCGCCTCCGGTATGGTCGCCGGCCTGGTCGCCATCACTCCGGCCGCCGATGTCGTCTCCCCGCTGTGGGCCATCGTCCTCGGCGCGATCGCCGGCGTGCTCACCTGCCTCGCCTGCGGTCTCAAGTTCAAGCTCGGCTACGATGATTCCCTCGATGTCGTCGGCGTCCACGGCGTGGGCGGCTTCACCGGCACCGTCCTCATCGGCTTCTTCGGCGAGGGCACGGGCCTGTTCGCCGGCGGCGACTGGAAGCAGCTCGTCGTCCAGATCCTCATCGCGCTGTGCGCCATCGTCTACTCCGCCGTGATCACCGGCATCATCGCCTTCGCGCTGGAGAAGACCGTCGGCTGGCGCGTCACCGAAGCCCAGGAAGTCGGCGGCATCGACCTTGCCGACCAGGGTGAACGTGCCTACGATTTTGCTGGTACCGCCAGCTCCGTCCTCAAGGAGGTGAGGTGAGATGAAGCTCATCACCGCAATCATTCAGCCCCATAAGCTCGACGACGTCAAGGAGGCCCTCGCGGCCGCCGGCGTGCACGGTCTGACCGTCTCCGAAGCGAACGGCTACGGCCGTCAGCGCGGACACACCGAGGTCTACCGTGGTGCCGAATACACCGTCGACCTGATTCCGAAGATCCGCGTCGAGGTCCTGTCCGACGACGCCGATGCGGAGACGCTCGTCGGCGTGATCGTCAAGGCCGCCGGCACCGGCACGATCGGCGACGGCAAGGTCTGGGTCGCCCCGCTCGACTCGGTGACGCGCGTGCGCACCGGCGAGTCCGGCTCCGCCGCGATCTGATAGCAGACGTCCCTCCCGCCCGGCGCATATCGTTCACCGATCGCCGGGATGGGTCGGGCCATCAAAGAGACAAGAGGTCCCCGCACGCAGCCCCCAAGCCGTGCGGGGACCTTTTCTTACCTCATCGGCCCCCTCTGACGAGGGGGCTCCCGCGCAGCGGGTGGGGGAGAGACCTCCCTCCGTCCGTCTTCGGCGGCCACCTTCTTCGTCGGGGGACAAGAAGAACAAACAAGGAGCACACGCGAAATGGCATCGGCGGTCGATGGTTTGAAGCAACGATTCATGGCGATGAGCCAGCCGGACGCGGACGGCGTCTACCGCGACGGCGCGGCGAAACGCAGGGCCCGCACCGAACTGGCGATGGACTGCCTCACGCGCCTGTGGGACGAGGCGAAGGCGAACGTCGACTTCGACGTGCCGGACCACGGCATCGGCCTCGCCGCCGTCGGCTCGCTCGCCCGCGGCCAGATCGGCCCCAGCTCCGACCTCGACCTCGTCCTCATCTACGACTCCCACGCCCTGAACGACCAGAAACTCAACGAACTCGCCAACAAGCTCTGGTACCCGCTGTGGGATTCCGGCCTCGACCTCGACCATTCGGTGCGCACCCGCCAGCAATGCGAATCCGTGACCGACCATGATCTGCCCGCCGCGATGGGATGGCTCGACGTGGAGCCCGTCGCCGGTGACATCGACCTCATCAAGACCACCGCCGATTCGATTCTCGAACGCTGGCGCAAGGCCGCGCGAAAGCGCCTGCCCGAACTGCTCGCCTCCGCCACGAGCCGGCTCGACGAGTTCGGCCGCCTCCAGTACATCAACCAGCCGGACATCAAGGAGGCGCGCGGCGGCCTGCGCGACTCGGTGCTCGTCTCCGCGCTCGCCGTCTCCTGGCTCGCCGACCGCCCGCACGGCGCCTACGACGACGCGGTCGACCGGCTGCTCGACGTGCGCGACTGCATTCACCTGGTCGCGAACAAGGACACGAACCTGCTGCTCACCCCGTATCAGGACAAGGTCGCCGCGATGCTCGGCCTCGCCGACCCGACCCTGCCCGCGGGCGGCGAGCGCGAGGCGAAGTCGATTGACGACATGCAGACGCTGCTCGCGCGCATCGGCCGGCGCATCGCGTTCTCGCTCGACTCGACCGCCTCCCGCGCCGAGCATTCGCTCACGCACGAGAAGCCCCGTTTCGCGTTCTTCCAGATGATGTCGCAGCGTGCGGGTGGCCACCGCGAGGCGCCGAAGTTCGAGAACGTCGCGCCCGGCGTCGCCGTCCACGAGCATGAGATCGTGCTTGCGCCCGGTGCCGATTCGTCGCGCGACGCCTCGCTCGCGCTGCGCGTCGCGCTCGCTTCGGCGCGCCGCAAGCTGCCGATCAATCCGGGCACGTTGGAGAATCTGCGTCGATGCCCGATCCACAGCAATCAGTGGGATGCGACGACGCGTGACCTGTTCGTGCAATTGCTCGCGTCCGGTCCGGAGCTGATCCGCGTGTGGGAGGAGATCGATTTCGCCGACATCCCGGGCAAGTGGATGCCGGAATGGCTGGGTATCCGCAATCGTCCGTCGGTGTCGGCGGCGCACCGTTACACGATCGACCGTCACTCGGTGGAGGTCGTCTCGCGTCTCACGCGCGACATCGGATTCCCGTCGCCCGCGGACCGCGAAGGCAGGTCCGAGGGCGTCGTGACCGGCGGCGCGGGCTCCGGTGCGCCGCAATACGATGACGTGCACTACACCGCGCTGCTGCTCGCCGGCATCCTGCATGACATCGGCAAGCGTTCCGGCGTCGCCGACCACGCGGCGGAAGGCGCGCGCCACGCGCCGGTGATCCTCAGGCGCATGGGCTACGACGCGGACACGATACGCATGGTGACGCTGCTGGTGCGCGAGCATCTCACGTTGAGCGAGTTCGCGACCGGCCGCAATCCGAACGATCCGAACACCGGCTCCGACCTCGCGAACCGTCTGCGCCACGACCCGATGCTGCTCGACATGCTCTACGATCTGACGCGTGCCGACGGCTCCTCGCTCGGCGCGACCTCCGAGGAGGCCATCACGAAGAAATACGGCTGGAGCACGTGGCGCGAGACCTTGGTCAAGCAGATGGTCGCCGCCACCCGCTATCACCTGTAGTCCCGTTTGTCCCGGTTCCCTCCGCCTCCGTCACCTTTCAATCCCCGTCCGTCACGGTTCCTTCCATGTTTTGCCACGGAATACCGTGGAGAACCAAGGAGCGAGTCGTGACGGTCGTGGATGGGACCGTGACAATCAAGGACGTGAACTCGTCTTTATCTTGCGGCGGCCCGCTCAATCACCCATCCACGCGTCGCCGTGCGCGCGAATCCCGTTGAACGTCGCGCGCAATCCGATGAACACGACGTTCAGCACCGCCCACAACGCGACCATGCGCGCGGCCGGCGCGTCGAACGCCGCCGTGCCGGCGAGCGCGCCGACGCAGGCGAGCGCGAGCAGGTACGCGACGGCGGTCGCGCCGCACGTCGCGGCCAGATAGCGGTAGTCGCCGGCGCCGATGAGGATGCCGTCGAGCGCCCACATCCATCCGCACAACGGCAGGAACACGCCCTGCGTGACCATGCCGACGACGATCAGCGACTGGACGGCCGCGTCCGGCGAGAACAGGGGAGCGGCGGCGAAGCCGACCGCGATCATGCCGGCGCCGATCGCCGCGCCCGCGACGGCGCCGGCGCGCGCGGCCGCGGCGGTCGTCGCGCGCGCACCGGCGCGACGCCGCGCGCCGAGTTCCGCGGCGACGAGCGCTTGGCCGGCGATGCCGATCGCGTCAAGCATGTTGAGTACGAAATTCCACGTCGCGTTGACCGCCTGGTATGCGGCGAGCACGGTCACGCCCATGCGCGCGGCGAGCATGACGGTCGCGACGAGGCATGCGCGCAGGGCGAGCGTGCGCAGGAACAGCGGCACGCCGTCTCCCGCGCTGTGCGCGATGCCGGCGAGCCGCGGGCGCACGGACGCGCCTTCCGCGCGCGACCACAGGATCGCGGGTACGGTAAGGAAGATTCCCATGAACCATTGCGCGATGAGCGTGGCCGCGCCGGAACCGGCGATGCCCCAGCCGAGCGCGATGACGAACAGGATGTCCAGGAGCGTGTTGACGATCGCGCCGGCGATGGCGGCGATCAGGGTGATGCGCACCTTCTGAAGCCCGCGGAAGATGCCGTTCGCCGCGTAGACGAGCAGCATGCCCGGCAGGCCGAAGACGATCGCGTCGAGGTAGCGTTCCGCCTCGTCGAGGACGGGGCCTTCCGCGCCGAGTGCGGCGCACAGCGGCCGTCCGGCGAGGAACAGGATGACGGACACGACGACGCCGATACCGAGCGCCAGCCACATGCCGTCGATGCCGGCTTCGAGGCCTTCGCGCCGGCGGCCCGCGCCGATGAGCCGCGCCACCTGCGAAGTGGTGCCGTAGGCGAGGAACACGCACAGTCCGACGGTGGTGAGGACAATCGTCGATCCGATGGACAGGCCCGCGAGCGAGGCTTCGCCGAGATGGCCGACGATGGCCGTGTCGATGAGGATGAACGCGGGTTCGGCGATGAGCTGCCCAAACGTCGGAATCGCCAGCGCCGCAATCCGCGCAGTAGTACGGCGGGTGTCCGGGAGCGGGGAGGTTTCGGAGTCGCCGGTGTCGGCGCTGCGGCGGTCGGAGTTGCCGGTGTCGGTGGTCATCTCGTGCTCCTGCTCGTCGTCGGTCGTTTCCGCCCGTCCACTGTAGTCGAGGGGATTCCAGCCTCCCGGCTCCCCTTGTCAGGGGAGCTGTCGGCGTAGCCGACTGAGGGGTAGTAGCCGGGTATGTGAAATCCCGGCTGTCTTGGTCCGCCGTTGGCGGCGCGGCCCTCTGCCTCGGCTAGGGGGATCTGTCTCATAAGGCCGGGGAGCGGCGTCCCCTCCCTACTCTGGCTCCCCTTGTCAGGGGAGCTGTCGGCGTAGCCGACTGAGGGGTAGTCCCGGGACGTGACCGGGGTGTTCGGGTTGTCGTTGGTGGCGATGGCCTCTGCCTCGGCTCCCCTTGTCAGGGGAGCTGTCGGCGTAGCCGACTGAGGGGTAGTAGCCGGCTTCGCCGGCGTGGCGCAGCCCCGTTCACCCTCCGTTCATACGCGATTCCGACGCTGTTACCACGGTGTTACGTGTCGCGCAAGTCGGTGTCCATGGGTGGGAAAGTAATCCACACGTTATCCCCAAGTTATCCACCAAGTTATCCCCATAGTGTGGATAACTCAGTGGATTTCCACCGCCAAAACGGGCCGAAAATGTGGATAACTTTTTCTTATCCACAGTGCCATTCGGCGTGTCGCGGCATGACGGTGGCTGATTGTGGGCAACCCGGTGGATAACCACCCGTTCTCCCACATCTAGTTGTGGACAACCCCCTCATGCTCCATATCTATGGTGGATAACCACAATGGGGCCGCACCTTCCCTGCTCCCCCTTCAGGGGGAGCTGCGAGAAGGAGAACGCGGCATCGCGGTCAAGTATTCCCTGCTCCCCCTCCAGGGGGAGCTGTCGCGCAAAGCGCGACTGAGGGGGTGTTCGAAAAGCGGCCAACACGGACCCCACACAAAACGAAAGGCCCGGCCGATGGGGGCCGGGCCTTTCGCGAAGGAGAGAGGAAGAAGAAAGAAGGTGTTCAGTTATCGTTATGGGGACGGGAAGAAGGGAAACGTCCTCGCCGGTCCGCTTCCGCCAGCCTCCGATGATGGACTTCATCGGTTCGGGCTTCCGTTCGCCGGTGATTACATATAACCGCGCGAACCTCAACGCAATGATGCGAAAACCTTGGAACACCATGGCAATCCCCATGGGATACGCCGACGACGCCCGTGTCGGGGCTCTCGGAGGCCGGCGCGCGGCCCGGAATGCCGGCAATCCCCGCGTGTCCGCATGGTGGCGTGGGTTCGCGGGCGGTTCACGCCGCTCCTTATAATCATTGCGTTTACGTAGCATATGCGGCAAACGCTCCCGTCCCACGAGAGGGCGGGAGGCAGCGGAAGAAGATTGGATAGCAGTGGCTCTCATCGTGCAGAAGTACGGCGGCTCGTCGGTCGCCGATACCGATTCGATCAAACGTGTGGCCAAGCGCGTCGTCGAAACGAAGAAAAAAGGCAACAAGGTCGCCGTGGTCGTCTCCGCGATGGGCGACACCACCGACGATCTCATCGACCAGGCGCTGAGCATCGACTCCAACCCGCCGGAGCGCGAGATGGACATGCTGATGACCGCCGGCGAACGCATCTCCATGAGCCTGCTCGCCATGGCCATCCACGCGGAAGGCAGCCGCGCCCACTCATTCACCGGACAGCAGGCCGGCTTCTTCACCGACGCCCGCTACGGTGCCGCCCACATCAAAGCCGTCAAGCCGGACCGCGTGAAGAACGCGCTCTCCCTCGGCGACGTCGCCATCGTCGCCGGCTTCCAGGGCATCAACGCGAAGGGCGACGCGACCACGCTCGGCCGCGGCGGCTCCGACACGTCCGCAGTCGCGCTCGCCGTCGCGCTCGGCGCCGACATCTGCGAGATCTACACCGACGTGGACGGCATCTTCACCGCCGATCCGCGCATCGTGCCCACCGCGCGACGTATCCCGTACGCCGGCTACGACGCGATCCTCGAAATGGCGTCGTGCGGCTCGAAGGTGCTTGCGCTGCGCTGCGTCGAATACGCGCAACGATTCAACATGCCGCTGCACGTGCGCTCCTCCTTCTCGCACCGTCCCGGCACGCTCGTCGTGCCCGAGGGCGTCGACCCGCGCAGCCTGCCGAACATCGACTGACGCGACGCGACATCACGATCGAACAGTAACGCAACGAAACGTAACGAAACCGAAAGCGACATCATCACCATGAGCGAGAACAACGACAACAAATCGATGGGCGACCTGTTCCCCGACCTCGGACCGGAGGCTCCGGTCATCTCCGGCATCGCGCACGACCGCAGCGAGGCGCTCGCCACCGTGCGCGGCGTGCCGAACGAGCCGGGCATGGCCGCGAAGGTGTTCACCGAGCTGGCCGCCGCCGGCATCAATGTGGACATGATCGTGCAGGCCGGCTCCTCCGCCGGCACCGCCGACATCTCCTTCACCGTGCCGGAGGCCTCCGTCAAGGCCGTCGAAAGCGCGCTGCTCGACGCGCATGAGGCGCTCGACTACAAGTCCTTCGATGTCGATCCGAACGTCGGCAAGGTCGCGGTCGTCGGCGTCGGCATGAAGACCCACTCGGGCCTCGCCGCCAAGTTCTTCCAGGCGCTGAGCGACAAGGGCATCAACGTGCTGATGATCTCCACCTCCGAGATCCGCATCGCCGCGCTCGTGCCGCTCGACCAGCTCAACGAGGCCGTCAAGGCCCTCCACACCGCCTACGGCCTCGACGCCGACAAGGTGGAAGCCGTGGTCTACGGCGGCACCGGTAGGTGATTGACGGGCGGCTGTAGGTGCCGGGCAGGCCGGGCGTAGTCCGCGCGTTGCGTGTCCTGTAAGGATGCGGGTATAGTAGGCGGTGCTAATTCCCAATAAGAAGTTGGCCTCGTTAGCCGCTTCGATTGCTCGGCAGTTTCTGCCAGGGGCGGGTCATATGACCCGCCCCGTTTTTTGTTCCAGTAGTATGCCGGTATCAGCGGATTCTCGGAGTGGAGGAATGGACCATGAAAGACATGCGATACAGGATCGGCATCGACGTCGGCCTGAACTCGGTGGGATTGGCCGCGATTGAAGTCGATGATGATGACATGCCGGTGCGCATTCTCAATGCGCAGTCGGTCATCCATGACGGCGGCGTCGACCCGACCAAGCAGAAGGAGGCGATCAGCCGGAAGAACATCGCCGGTGTCAGCCGACGGGCACGGCGCATGGTGCATAACCGTCGTCAGCGCCTTGACAGCCTCGACGAGGCACTCAAGAATGCCGGATATCCGACTGTCGAATCGGAGTCATTGACCGCGCCGTTCGAGGAATGGCATGTGCGCGCCCGACTGGCCGAATCCTTCATCGAGGACGAGGCCACGCGGCGCGAGGAACTGTCCATCGCCCTGCGCCATATCGCGCGGCACAGGGGATGGCGCAACCCGTACCATCGCGTGGAATCGTTGCTGGTGGACAACCCGTATTCGGAGCAATACGAGGAACTGAAGAAACGTGCGGAGGAACTCGCCGGCCGTACCGTAACGGGGAATCCCACACCGGCGCAGCTTGTCGTGGTTGTGCTGCTGCTCGGCTATGCGGAGCCGCCGCGCCTGCGCACCAGCACCAAGCATGGCGCGGGGTTGCTGCCTCAGCGGCTTATGCAGGAGGATAACGCGAACGAGTTGAAGCGCATCTTCGACGTGCAGCGCGTTCCACGCAGTGAATGGGAGCCGTTGCTCCGTGAGGTGTTCCAGGCTAAATCGCCCAAGGGGTCCGGGGAGAAGAGGGTAGGTCGTGACCCGTTCGATCCTTCGCAGCCGCGCGCGCTGAAGGCGTCGCTGGCGTTCCAGCGGTATCGCATCGTCAATGTGCTGACGAACCTGCGTATCCGGGAGGAAGACGGGTACGAGCGGCCCTTGACGGTGGCCGAGAAGCAATCGGCATATGAGTTGCTCGCCTCCGATGCGAAGGACGACATCACATGGATCGATGTCGCAAATCGTCTCGGGTATGCGAGGAGCCAGCTCAAAGGCATCGGCAGTATGACCAAAGACGGTGAGGAGCGTATCTCCAGCACTCCGCAGCGGTTGACATCCCTGCAGCGCATTCGTGAGGCTGACAGGAAAATCGCCAAGCCGCTGCTGAAGTGGTGGAAGGGCGCATCGGATACGGCGCGGGAGGCGATGATCCGATTGCTGTCCAATACCGTGGACTTCGATAAGGTCCATGATGATCTGGCATATGCCGACGCCATCGCGTTCATCGACGAGTTGGACGACGAGGCGATGGTCAAACTGGATTCGATCGACCTGCCTGCCGGCCGTGCCGCATACGGCGAGGAGACGTTGCGCAAGCTCACCGAACGCATGCTGACCACCGATGACGATCTGCAGGCCGCACGCAAGGTGCTGTTCCACGTCTCCGATTACTGGAGGCCGGCGGCGGACCCCATCGGCGCGCCGTTGGGCAATCCTTCGGCGGACAGGGTCGTGAAGATCGTCAACCAGTGGCTGACGAATTGCCGCAATCGTTGGGGTGATCCCGTGTCCGTGCAGATCGAGCACGTGCGTTCCGGGTTCAAGTCGGCGAAGACGGCACGGGAATATGAACGTGACAACGAGAAGCGGAGCGTCCGTCGAGCCAATCTCGCAAAGGAGCTGCGGGCAAGCGGGTATGGTGACCATAACGACAGTATTCGTAGGTTAGAGGCGCTGCAACGCCAGCACAGCCAATGCCTGTACTGCGGACGTATGATTACATTCGAAACCTGCGATATGGATCATATCGTACCTCGTTCGGGTGCGGGTTCTACCAACACCCGTGCGAATCTGATGGCAGTGTGTAAAGATTGCAATGGGGATAAGCAGGGTGGGCTTTTCTCAGTGTGGGTGAAAACCAAGTGGGCGCAGGAACACGGCGTCAGCCTGAAAGCCACCCTTCAGCGGGTCGACAATATGCTGCGCGATTGCGATGCGAAGGCTTGGCGCCGTTTCCAGCAGGAAGTCAAGATGCGGCTCAGGCAGACCGAAAAGGACGATCCAATCGATAATCGCTCCATCGAATCGGTTGCGTGGATGGCCAATGAACTTCATCGCCGCATCAACTGGTATTTCAACGCGGAACACTATCGTGCCGAGTCCGATAAGGAACGAGCCGAAGCGCCCGTAGTGGACGTGAGGGTTTTCCGTGGGCAGATTACGAACTTTGCGCGTAAAGCGAGCGGGTTGGAAAACCGGATTCATTTCTTCGGTCCCAAGGGCAAGACGCGTCTCGATCGCCGTCATCATGCGGTGGATGCCGCTGTGATTGCGATGTTGCAGCCTTCTGTGGCGAAAACACTGGTGGTGCGTGATTCGATACGCGTGTCGCAGATGATTGTGCGCAAAGGACAGCTGGACGAAGGGGAGCGTTCCTGGAAGGATTATCCGTATAAGGACTCTGAGGAAACCTATGCGGACTACCGTATCTTCCGACAATGGCGTATTGGCATGAGCCAACTGACCGAACTGCTTAATGACGCGTTCGACCATAATCGAGTAACGGTGCGCCAGCCATTGCGATTGCAGCTGGATAATTCGATAGCGCATGATGCAACAGTCAAGCCGTTGAAGCGGGTCCGTCTCGGCGATGCCATGGATGCCGACCTGATTCGCAGGGCCTCCACACCTGCATTGTGGTGCGCGCTCACCCGTCATCCCGACTTTGACGAGAAGACCGGTCTGCCGGTGAACGACATGCGCCGGATCACCGTGCATGGCACCTCATACACGGCCGATGATGAAGTGGGATTCTTCGCCGGGCAGTCGGCGCAGGTCGCCGTCCGCGGTGGTTCCGCCGACGTCGGTTCGGCGATTCATCATGCGCGCGTGTACCGGTGTTGGAAGCAGAATGCCAAAGGTGCTCGCAAATACTGGTACGGCATGATTCGCGTGTTCCAAACGGATCTATTGAAGTTCCGCGGCGATGACCTGTTCTCCGCGCCATTGCCGCCGCAGTCGGTGTCGATGCGTTGGGGCGAACCACGTACCGTGCAGGCGGTGCAGTCCGGCAGCGCCGAATATCTCGGCTGGCTGGTCGTCGGCGACGAGATTCACGTGGATCTTTCCCGCGGCAAACTCAAAGGGCAGATCGGCGAATTCGCCGAGTGGTGCGGCGAATATCCGTATTCCGCCGATACCGCGTGCTGCACATGGGTGGTGGACGGATTCATGACGAACAAACAGTTGCGTCTCCACCCGAGACTGCTGGCTTCCGAAGGGTTGAAAAACGTCGGGAAAACCAAGGAGGTGCCGGACGCGGTTCAGAAGATAGTCGCGGGAAACGGCTGGCTGCCATCCCCGGATGTCTTCAGCTCGTTCGCTCCTTCGGTGATTCGCCGCAACGCCTTGGGCGAGCCGCGCTGGCATTCGAAGACCGGTCTTCCGTGCTCGTGGCGTTGGTCTGAGTAAGGCGGTCATCATGCAGAGCCAGTGGCGGGTCGTTGATTGTACCGAGATGGCGGGGCGCATCTCGTACACGCGCGGCAATATGCGCGTGCAACGCGATGATGCCGATGCGCCTGTGGACGTGCCACTGGCTCAGACGGCCGTGGTACTGCTCGGGTTGAAGGTGGCGTGTTCCGCCGCGGTACTGCATGAGATGGCCCGGTACGGTGTGTCCGTCATGTTGTGCGATTGGCGTGGAGTGCCGGATGCGGCGCTCCACGCCTGGACGGACACGCCGACCACGGTCACGCAACGGCAGCTGGCACAGGTCGACATGACGTTGCCACGTCGAAAGAACGCGTGGGGCAGGATCGTGCAGGCGAAGATACGTGGGCAGGCCGCTTGTCTGGACTCCCTTGGCCGCGATGGAGGCGGTTTGCTGCGTGGCATCGCCGCCTCCGTGCGTTCCGGAGACCCCTCCAACTGCGAAGGCCACGCGGCGAGAGAATATTGGCGGCGTGTGTTTCCTGCGGAAGAGGAATTCCGGCGTGTGCCCGGTGAGGGAATCGGACGTAACGCGCAATTGGATTACGCCTATATGGTGTTGCGAGGGTTCGCCGTCAAAGCGGTGATATCGGCCGGGCTGATTCCTTCGCTTGGCATGCACCACCGGAATCGTGGTAACTACTTCTGTTTGGCGGATGACATTCTGGAGCCGTATCGTCCGGCGATTGACCGCAAGGTCGCGGAATTGAGCGCCGAGGACTCCTTATCAGACAGAAGTGTCAAACGCCGGCTTGTAGAGGCGACCAACCAGCAGCTGAACGGCACCGGCTTGACCATCCCCAGTTCGCTGAATGATTTCGCGCAACAGTACGGTCTGTATTGCGAGGGGAAAATCGACAGGCTGCCTGTACCGGAATACGTAGGTGCCGAATGAAAAAGGACGAGGACAGTGGTGGCATGTGGTGCCTGGTGATGTTCGATCTGCCGGTCAAGACCAAACAACAGCGCAGAGTGGCCACGGAGTTCAGGAACCTGCTGGTGGATATGGGCTACAGCATGGTGCAGTACTCGGTCTACGCCAGGTACACGCCCACTCAGGCGGGAAACCGTGCGACGGTGAAGGCGATCAAAGCGGCGTTGCCCGCACATGGGTATGTGCGCGTCCTGCACATCAGCGATCACCAATGGTCCTCCGCCCTGCGGTTCGCCAACCTCGAGCCGGAAGACGAACCGGAAACGCCGGATCTCTTCACGCTTTTCTAAACGCAAAAAACGCCCAAACCCGCAGAAAATGGCCCCTCTCGGCAGGCTATCAAGTCTACCAAGAGGGCTGAATGCTAATTCCCAACAGTCGCCGCACCTGTACAGGTACATGTTCAAGTCTACCAAGAGGGCTGAATGCTAATTCCCAACATCTCCTCCAGCAGGGCGCGCGTCTCGTCAAGTCTACCAAGAGGGCTGAATGCTAATTCCCAACTGCGCGCCGCCCTTGGACGTGTTTCCCGCAAGTCTACCAAGAGGGCTGAATGCTAATTCCCAACATGGAGTTGCGGGCCGAACTCATCAGCACAAGTCTACCAAGAGGGCTGAATGCTAATTCCCAACACAGATGCGTACACGGTGCATACGGGACCAAGTCTACCAAGAGGGCTGAATGCTAATTCCCAACCGGCGACCTGGATCAGGTTCGGGGCGACCAAGTCTACCAAGAGGGCTGAATGCTAATTCCCAACCATAAGGCGGATTCCGACGCGTACGAGACAAGTCTACCAAGAGGGCTGAATGCTAATTCCCAACTTCTTATATTGTTCCGCAAATGCCAATGCAAGTCTACCAAGAGGGCTGAATGCTAATTCCCAACGGCACGTGGGCGGGCGTCGGACTGGACGCAAGTCTACCAAGAGGGCTGAATGCTAATTCCCAACGATGAGGAGAAGCATCTCTTCCAGTTGGCAAGTCTACCAAGAGGGCTGAATGCTAATTCCCAACCCGCGTTCGTGTTTGTCGGACTGCTGCGCAAGTCTACCAAGAGGGCTGAATGCTAATTCCCAACTATCACCGGTGATACCGGGGTGGTCTCACAAGTCTACCAAGAGGGCTGAATGCTAATTCTCAATGCCATCCGGTAGTATGGTAGATGCGTGTGAGTCATAATGCATATGAGTCGGGAATTAGCATCACCTTCTCACTAGACTTATCGCAACCAAAGTCGACAAGTATTCATTGGAAACTCAATCTTCTTTGAAAACTTGTCGGCATATTGGAAATGTATGGCAATTGCGCTGGTGGATAAGCCATATATCTAATAGGTATGCGATGTTTTTCAATGGCTTGGCGAAGAAGCTGTTGTTGGCTGTTTTCTGTGCTGAAATTCCTTTTTTGAGGGAGCGATTGTTGTGTTTTTATACATACGGCTTTACGCTCGAAGAATTCTGGCCAAGATTGAGGCGTTTGTACCACACGAGAGTGCAGGTGGTGTTGCGTGGCGCGCGGGGTGTGCCACGCGAGTTCCGCCACTCTGGGACGCTGTCCACGTAGTGGATGCGTTATCGACTTGAAAAAATTTTCAAGTAGGATGTGGCGCATTCGGGAGCGGCAGGGAGTATCGACGTCCGCACCCGGAGAGCGCACGGCATCAGCCGTCGCTCGACATACGTGAGGAGAACCATGAAGAACACCATCCGGGCCAGGGCGCTCGCGATCGTCGCCGCGGTGGCGACGCTCGCGTCGATGTCCCTGACCGCGACCACGGCGCTCGCCGCCGAGCGGACCGCCGCGGGCGCGAAACCCAGCGCAACCGCCAGCGCAGATGCGGGCTCGTTCGCCGACCAGTTCGGCTGGAAAAACGACCTCAACGCGCCCGACTCCATCATCAAGTCCGACAAGGGCGGCGACGCCGACATCGTCTACGACGCGCAGAAGGCATCCGACAACCAGCTGACCCTCGACCCGTCGTCCATCGAACGCTACGCCTACTGGAACAGCTGCGTCACCGCCACCGGCACCGGCTTCGCCGCCGGCGAGCAGGTGGACTTCACCGACATCTCGCCGACCGGCAAGACCCAGGGCTATGGTCCGTTCGCCGCCGACGACAACGGCAAGGTCACCGGCAAGCTGTGCGCCGGTTCGCAGGACACCGAAATCGGCGCGCACGCCATCAAGGCCGTCGGCCGCACCAGCAAGACCATCGCCGACGCCACCCTGCAGGTCACCGCCAACGCGCGCGAGACCGCGAAGATCACCATCGAGAACGGCGACCTGACCCAGGACCAGTTCATCGACCAGAAGATCCGCATCCGCGCCGAAGGCTATTCGCCCAACACCCGTCTGTCGGTCCTGCTGGAAGGCCCGGACGGTTCGATCATGAACCTCGCCGACACCGCCCACATCCGCACCGATGCGGATGGCGTGTACACCGACGCCCTGCAGTCCAACAGCGTGAACTATCCGGCCGGCACCTGGTACCTGTCCATCCAGGACCTGTCCGGCACCGGCATCTACGCGATGACCTCGTTCACCATCAAGCCCGGTAAGGAACGCCACCAGAGCAAGACGGTCGAACTGCGCTCCACGAAGCTCACGGCCGACGACCTCACCAAGAACGGCATGACGATGACCATGAAGGACTTCGGTGCCTTCGACGCGTTCGACGTCTACATGAAGCTGCCGAACCTCCAGGAAGGTCTCGTCGGCACCGCCCGCGCGAACGGCAACGGCGAATACACGAACGTCCTGACCGTCAATTCCGCCATTCTGGGCGAGTACACGGTCACCGCGCGCTCCCGCACCACCGGCGACTATGCGCGGAAGACCTTCATCGTGACCGATGATTCCGGCAATTACCCGCAGCCCATCGAGGCGAGCATCACCCCCGACAAGGTCTCCAAGGAGGACTTCGGCCCCGAGGGCAAGGGCGTGACCGTCTCGATGAAGAACGTGCCGGAGAACTACAACGGCACCATCACCGTGCTCAACTCGAAGATGAACCTGCAGCGTCTGGCCGATCCGAGCGTCGAGGACGGTTCCGGCAACTTCATGGTTTTCGTCAACCGCAAGGACGACGGCACCATCACGTATGCCGCGAAGCTCGCCGCCGAACCGGTCGACGATGTGTACAACATCCAGATTACCATCACGGGCGGCGGCCATTACGAGCGCGACATCACCGTCGGCGACCCGAAGACTGACGGCACCGGCGACGGCGCCGACGCGAACAACGGCGACACCGCCGGCCAGCCCGAGCAGGGCGGCCAGGTCTCCGAGGATATGGTGAAGGTCTCCGGCACCATGTCCGCGTTCATCCAGATCAAGGGCGCCAGCGCGCTCGACCAGAAGCTCGCCGCCGAATCCGAGCTCGGCCGCGCCCGCGTCTCCGACAAGGCCAAGGAGAAGCGCTCCACCGGCATCGCCAACGGCCAGGCCGACAAGGCCGAGAAGACCTCCGACGCCGTCTTCGACCAGCTCAAGGCGCTCGACCCGAACGCGAGCAGGCTGTACACGGCCTCCTACAGCGTGCCCGGCGTCGCCGTCCGCGCCGACGCCGCCGCGCTGAACACGCTGGCCGGCCAGTCGAACGACATCGTCAAGGTGTCGCCGATCGTCCAGCGTTTCGCGACCACCGCCGATACCCAGACGACCACGACCACTCAGTCCACCACCGCCTCCGCCGCCGAACCCGCCAACGCGAACAACGACACGATCGTCAACGCGCGCAAGACGTGGGTGAAGACCGGCAAGACCGGCAAGAACGTGAACATCGCGATCATCGACACCGGCATCGACTACACGCACGTGGACTTCGGCGGCACCGGCAATCCGATTGCCTACCGCACGGCGCAGTCGTACACCACCGACCCGCTCACCGACCCGTACCTGAAGACGCTGATCGACCCGGCCAAGTACAAGGGCGGCTACGACTTCGCCGGTGCCACGTACAACGCCAACTCGTCGGCAGACGACACTGTCTACAACCCGTTCCCGACCCCGGACGCCAACCCGATCGACGGCCCCGGCGGCGGCCACGGCACCCACGTGGCCGGCACGGCCGCGGGCTACGGCGAGAACGCCGACAAGACCACGTTCAAGGGCGACTACACGAAGCTCACCGACGACGATCTGCAGAAGATGGAGATCGGACCGGGCGCGGCCCCCGAAGCCGGCATCTACATGCTCAAGGTCTTCGGCGACAACGGCGGCGCGACCGACGTGACCGGCGCCGCCCTCGACTGGGTGGCCGAGAAGCTGGCCAACAACGTCGACATCGACGTCGTGTCCATGTCGCTCGGCACCGCGTACGGCGCGATCGACGACCCGGACAGCGCCAAGATCGAGAAGATCGCCTCCTACGGCACCCTGTCCATCGCGGCCGCCGGCAACGACGGCGACTTCACCGACATCGGCGGCAGCCCGGCCTCCACGCCGAGCGCGCTCGCCGTGGCCGCCAGCCAGTCCGGCGGCTCCCGCCAGGACGCCATCAAGGTGGACGCCCCGAACGACCTCGCCGGCCAGTACGCGGGCCAGTACTCGCAGTACTTCCCGCAGGTCACGCCGATCTACTCCGTCACCGGCAAGGTCGTCAAGGTCGCCGATCCGGACAACCTGACCGGCTGCTCGCCCTACTCCGATGAGGACGCCGCCCGCGTCAAGGGCAACATCGCCTACGTCGCATGGGACGACAGCAACGTGCTGTGCGGTTCCGGCACGCGTTTCGACAACGCGTACAACGCAGGCGCGGCCGGCATCGTCTTCGCCTCGCAGGGCGACGTGCTGGAAAGCGGCATCGCTGGCAACTACTCCATCCCCGGCTTCCAGATGACCAAGACCACGGCCGACAAGCTCAAGCCGGCGCTCGACGCGGGCACGCTGGAGATCACCCTCTCCTCCGACTACGCGCACACGGTCAAGGCCAACTACCCGGCCTCCGCGGACACCATCGCCTCGTTCACGTCGCGCGGCGTGCATGGCTCGTATGACGGCACCGCCAAGCCCGACGTGGCCGCGCCCGGCGTGGGCGTCGTCTCCGCGGGCAACGGCACCGGCACCGAACTGGCGATCATGTCCGGCACGTCGATGGCCACGCCGCTCACCTCCGGCGTCGCGGCGCTCGTCCTCGAAGCGCACTCCGGCTGGTCCGGCCCGTCCAAGGCCACGAACCTCAAGGCGCAGCTGATCAACACCGCCGCGCACGACGTGACCACCGCCGGCGACGCCACTGGCAAGGGCAAGACCGCCTACGGCCCGCTGCGCGTCGGTTCCGGCCGCATCGACGCCTACGCCGCCGTGAACAACGACGTGCGCGTCGCCGCCGCCGACGACATCGAAGGCGTGACCGCGTCCTTCGGCATCGTCCAGGTCGGCAAGGCCGGCGTCACGCAGTCGAAGAAGCTGACCGTCACCAACGATTCCGACGTCGCGCGCACCTACAAGGTCGCCTACGCGGCCCGCACCGAGACGCCGGGCGTGACCTACACGCTCGACAAGTCGGAGGTCACCGTGGCCGCCCACGGCACGGCCGACGTCATCGTGACGCTGAACATCCCGGACGCCTCGAAGCTGCGCCATACGCTCGACAAGACGATGGACGCGAAGGTCGGCGGCCTCGACCGCTCCTACGTGACCGACGCGACCGGCGTCGTGACGTTCACCCCGGTGAGCGACGGCGACCAGAGCGACGGCACCGCCGAACAGAACGGCGCGTTCCCGCTGCGCGTGTCCGTCGTGGCCGCGCCGAAGCCCGTCACCGAGACGACCACCGAGATCGCCTTCGCCGACGCGGACGCCAAGCAGGGCGAGCTCAAGGTCTCCGGCCACGGCGTGAACCAGGGCGACGGCTCCGAAGCCTACGTGGGCCGTCTGGGCGCGTTCCAGCTGGGCGCGACTGACCCGGTCGACGTGTACGGCAACGAGCAGGACCTCACCGCCAAGCGCAGCATCAGTGCGGCCGACATCCGCGCGGTGGGCGCCGCCACGACCGCCCCGCAGCTCGACGATCCGTCGCAGGGCTACCTTGCGTTCGGCATCCAGACCCAGCAGAGCTGGTCCCGCCTCGGCACCACCGTGTTCCCGGTCGTCTACTTCGACGTGAGCGGCGACGGCCGCCCCGACTTCGTGACCACCGTGAGCACCAGCCCGTACGGTTCCAGTGCGGACACCGTGTATGCGGTCACCTCCGACGTGGCGTCGAACAGCCTCGCGGACATCGAGCCCATCGACGATGCGTCGATCTCCGACTCGAACACGCTGGTGCTGCCGGTCAAGCTCGCCAACCTCGGCTACACGGCGACCACCACGGCCACGACGATCCGCTACCAGGTCTCGATGCAGTCGATCTACGCCGCGCATGACGACGCCGACGCGAACTACCGCAAGGACTACGTCGCCGACACCGCATCCCAAGCCACGTTCGACGTGTACCACCCGGACCTGTGGTTCGGCGAGGCCGACGGCCAGGCGAACGGCACGCTCCTACAGGAGGACAAGGCCGGCACGATCGCCGCGCATCGTGGCGAATCCGCGACCGCCAAGGACGCCAAGGCGCTCGTCCTGCACCTGCGCGGCGCCGTCCCGGACACCACCGGCTCCGCCCCGACCATCGACACGCCCGCCGTGAACGATGGCGGCCAGAAGCCCGCCACGACCGACAAGTCGAAGCTCGAGGACGCCATCGCCAAGGCCGAGAAGCTGAACGCCGCCGACTACGAGTCCGCCTCGTGGAACGCGCTGACCGCCGCGCTCGAATCCGCGAAGCGCGTGAACGCCGACGCGAACGCCCGGCAGAACCAGATCGACGACGCGACGGCCGCGCTGCTCGCTGCGATCGACGGTCTGCGCAAGGCCGGTCCCGGCGACCAGCACGGCGGCGAGGGCATCGTCACCGGCGGTGACGCGGATACGGCAGGCAGGCTCCCGATCACGGGCGCCGGCATCGCCGCCCTCATCATCATCGCGACGATGCTCGCGATCGCCGGTGCGAGCGTCGCGAAATCGCGTTCCGGCAACGGCACCGCACGTCACGGCGCCAAGTGACGCTCCCGGCGTCCCGCCATCCCGCGTTCACGCGTGACGCGTGCGAAGCACGCCACGCGTGAACCGGGAATTCCCGAAAACCGCCTATCCGCCGCGTTCCGGCGTTCCGGTCGCGCATCGCGCGCGCACCGCTACAATGGACGCGGACAGATAGGCGGTTCTTCATGGAAGCGATACGACACGACGCCGCACACGACGACGCGACGTCACCCGACACCACGCGATCCGGCACATCCGATGCCGGCGATTCCACCGATACCAGCGTTTCCAACGATTCCCACGTTCCCATGGATTTCCCCGCCGAATTGAAGATCACCGATCCCGACGTCATCTCGATGCTGTCGAACCCCACACGACTGCTTGTGCTCGAGGAACTGTACGACCGCCAGGAACCGCGCACGGCCACGCAGCTGTCGCAGCTGGCCGGCGTCTCGCCCAGTTCGATGAGCTACCATCTGCGCCTGCTCGGCAAGGCCGGGCTGATCCGCCGCGCCGACGACGACGGCGTGCGCCGGCGCG
Source organism: Bifidobacterium sp. LH_419 (assembly GCF_056356955.1). NCBI lineage: Bacteria > Bacillati > Actinomycetota > Actinomycetes > Bifidobacteriales > Bifidobacteriaceae > Bifidobacterium > Bifidobacterium sp. LH_419. The sequence continues at coordinate 46,613 of NZ_JBKEVG010000011.1, read as the reverse complement.
AGATGCCGTGGCGCGCGGCCGCGAAGAGCTTCAGTTTCGCCGTGAGCGCACAACCCGATCCGATGGTGCGCATGCGGTTGATGGACGGCATCCTGCGTGCGTTGCGCATGCGCATCGGCGCGGTCATGGACGCCAGCGCCGCCGTGCCGATCGAGGAGCGGCGCGAACGCTACCCGTACACGCCGCTGAGCACCGGCAACCTCATCCTCGACCGGGACGAACTGCTGCAGGTGCAGCGGGAGATCTGGGCGGTGTGGGAGCGTTACGAGAAACTCAGCGAGAAGCGGAACGCCGCCGACTACGACTATCGGATCGCCTACACGTGGTCGTGCCTGCCGCTGGACCTGGACGCGAAGGCCTGCGCCTCGGACGGAGCCGATGGCGCGGGCCTTGACGGGTCTTCGCGGGGTTGAGGGTGCGGGGGAGACGAATGCGTCTGCTCCCGCTGCCGCCGCTACTGCTTCGTGACTACTTCTTCGTGATGTAGCCGAGGGCCTTGAGCATCTCGGCGCATTCGAGCGCGCCGCCGGCGGCGCCGCGCAGCGTGTTGTGGGCGAGGCCGACGAACTTCCAGTCGAAGATCGAATCCTCGCGCAGGCGGCCGATTGAGACGCCCATGCCGCCCTCGTAGTCCACGTCCAGCTTGACCTGCGGACGGTCGTCCTCGGTCAGGTACTGGATGAAGTGCTTCGGCGCGTGCGGCAGGCCGAGACGGGCCGCCTCCGACGTGTAGTTGACGAGACGGTCGACGAGCTCCTCCTTCGTCGCCTTCTTGCCGAAGTTGATGAACACGGTCGCGGTGTGGCCGTCGAGCACGGGAACGCGGATGCACTGCGACGTGATGCGCAGCGGGCCGTCGAACGGGACGATCTCGCCCTTCTCCGCATCCACGTGGCCGAACACCTTGAGCGGCTCCTTCTCGCTCTTCGCCTCCTCGCCGGAGATGAACGGGATGATGTTGCCCACCATCTCGGGCCAGTCCTTGAACGTCTTGCCCGCGCCGGAGATCGCCTGGTAGGTGCTCACGACCACCTCGCGCGGCTCGAACTCCTTCCACGCGGCCAGCGCCGGCGTGTACGCCTGGATCGAGCAGTTCGGCTTGACGGCGATGAAGCCGCGCGTCGTGCCGAGACGCTTGCGCTGATGCTCGATCACCGCGAAATGCTCCGGGTTGATCTCCGGCACGACCATCGGCACGTCCGGGGTCCAGCGATGCGCGCTGTTGTTCGAGACGACCGGCGTCTCCGTCTTCGCGTACCGCTCCTCGATCGCGCGGATCTGGTCCTTCGGCATGTTCACCGCGGAGAACATGAAGTCGACGCCCTCGGCGACCTTCTCGGCCTCGTCGCCGTCGACCACCGTCATGTGCTTGACGTATTCGGGCATCGGCGCTTCCATCTTCCAACGGTCGCCGACGGCCTCCTCATACGTCTTGCCGGCGGAATGCGCGGACGCGGCGAGCGTCGTCACCTCGAACCACGGATGGTTCTCCAGCAGCGTGATGAAACGCTGGCCGACCATGCCGGTCGCGCCGAGCACGCCGACCTTCAGTTTTTCGGACATAGCAAACCCCTTGGGTGAGATGGATGGGCGATTACACACGTGAACCTCCATTCTACGGAACCGTCCGGGGCGTGGCGCACGCGTTTCCGCATGATGGCCTGCGCGGCTGTGCGGGATGGATGGCGTACCACGCGGTGCGGTACGCCGTGGCGCGCGGTACGCTAGGAGGCATGTCGATTGCATCTCAGGAAGCACGCAAACAGCTTGACCGGATCGTGGCGTTGGGGTACCCGGATGTGGCGGATATGAGCGCCGCGGCGTTCCGCGCGCTCGCGAACCCGCTCATCGAGGCGTTGGAGCATTCCGATCTCGGCACGAACATCCTGCTGGTGCCGACGCGCGAGCTCGTCTCGCCGGAGTCGCTGATCGCGCGAACCTCCATCTACCGCATGGCCGGCTTCACGACGATGCCGCCGCGCGACATCGCCAGCTTCCTGCCGCAGGACGGCTTCGAGCCGCCGGAAGGCCCGTTCTACTTGGTCGTCGACCCGCATACCGGCACCTGCTATGTGAACCGTGAGCCGGACGTGGCGCGCAAGCTCATCGACTCGGACGAACGGTTGCCGCTCACGCTGGAGGAGGGTCTCGCGATTGCCACGCAGCACCCGGAATGGCTGCTGGAGAAGAACGGCTTCAACCTGCTCGGATCGCGTTCCGCCGACGGCCGCGTGCCGAGCATCTGGATGAGCCAGAACGCGCCGCGCCTGGGCGCGGTCTGGCCGAACTCCCGCCACACCTGGCTCGGCAACGCCTACTGCATCGCAAGGCGAGGCGTGAGCCTGTTTATCTGAGGGAGGACCCCCTCAGTCGGCCGGAGACCGACAGCTCCCCCTGAAGGGGGAGCAAGCCCCCTTTTTATCGCCTGCCGCGATTGTGGAAGGCGGTTTTCGTCAGCCAGTAGACGCCGGCGCCGATGAGCGCGGCGATCGTGGCGAACACTTCGGGGCGGCGCAGCTCGTTGCGCACGGTGGCGCCGTCGGTCACGCAATGGTCCTCGAACCACACGCGCAGCTCGTTGCCGGAGTAGCGGCCGACCAGGTCGCCCCACGTGAGCATGTGCGTCACGTAGTCGACCGGATTCTCCTCGTGGAACTCGAACAGGCGGATGCCGCGGTGGCGCGACTTCGGCCCGTAGCATTCGAATCCACAGGTCGGCGCATACCCCAGATCGATGCCGTCCGCATGCCCGACGAACGCGTTCTTGTGGTCATGGCCGCAGAACAGCGCGAAATATCCGCCGGCCTCGCGCATCGCGTCGACCTCGCCCACGTTCTCGTCGGCGCATCCGATGGCCTCGCCGAGCCGCGAGCCGGGCAGGCACTTGGATTCGTCGAGCACGTAGCAGCGTCCCGCGTGCGTGCGTGCGCCCTCCACCGCGTTCGGCGTCCAGGCGGGCACCTCCTTCAACACGTCGTAGAACTCCTGCGGCGGGATGTGCTGGAACGCGATCGTCGGCACCGGCTTGCCGTCGCCGTTGCGATCGCGCATCGCGGCCTGCGAGGACTTCATCCACGCGATCGCCTCGGGCGAGGGGGTGCCGTAGCCGTCGGAGTCGGCGAGGTCGAGGCGGCGCGGGTTCGCCGCGTACAGCGGGTATTGCGCGTCGCGTTCGGCGGGCGTGTTCCGGTCCGCGTAATCACCGGAATCGATCATCGTGACGCTCATCGCGATGCGCCCCGATCCGTCGGACGCCTCGATCGGCATCGCGAACGTGCCCGGTCCGAACGCGAGCCCGTCAGCGTCCGACGCCGCGGCGTCCGGGTTCATGCATCCGGGGAATTCGCGGTAGATGCCGTCCTGCTCGTCGGTGAGCACGCCGCATTGGAAGTCATGGTTGCCGTAGGTCGCGGCGAACGGGACGCCCGCGTTCATCACCGGGCCGAGGAACGCGGCGAACGTGGCGCGCACCTTGCGTCGCGTGTCGTCCATGAGCTCGTCGAGCGTGACGACGTCGTCGACGGGAGGCACGCTCGGGTCGCGGCGTTGCGCCATGCGCCGCCGCACGCCCTGCAGTTTCGCCTCGATCTCGGTGATGAGGCGGACGCGCGCGCCCGGATTCTCGCCGCGGCGGCGCAGGAACGTGTCGATGTACGCGGGGTCGTAGCCGCGGATCTGGTCGCCGGTGAAGACGACGAGATCGGGGTCGGCGACGTGGATCGCCTCCTCGATGAGACGGATCGTGTCCTTGTCGACCTCCGGCTTGTCCTGGATGTCGGCCATCTGCAGCACGCGGAACGTGCCGTCCTTGCGAAAACGCAGTGTCATGGCACTCATGCTAGTCGTTTTTGGAACCGGCGAGGCGTTGGGACGCGGCGTAGGTAGGATGGGGGATTGCGCATGTTACATGCGCGTAAACGGATATACGCCGGGAATTCCGGCGGAAATGGCCGCCGGGAGACGGCCACGCACCAAGCAAAGGAGGAACGATGGGTCAGGATCAATCATCGGTATTCGATCTCGCGGCGGTCGCCGCAGCGTCCAACGGAGGGAACAACGACCCGCTGCTGCCTCCCGCGCGCTTCATCGGCGACCCGCAGAAGCCGAGCAAGATGCCGTACAACAAGTACGTCGCCTACGACAAGCAGGTGCCGTTCGACTACCCGGAGCGCACTTGGCCGGGTAAGAAGCTTCAGCGCGCGCCCCGCTGGTGCTCCGTCGACCTGCGCGACGGCAACCAAGCGCTCGTCAACCCGATGGACTCCGAGCGCAAGCTGCGCTTCTGGAACCTGCTCGTTTCCATGGGCTTCAAGGAGATCGAGGTGGGCTTCCCGTCCGCCTCCGAAACCGACTTCGACTTCATCCGCATGCTCATCGAGCGTGAGCTGATCCCGGACGACGTCACCATCGTCGTGCTCACCCAGTGCCGCGAGCACCTGATCCGCCGCACCTACGAGGCGCTCAAGGGCGCCAAGCGCGCGGTCGTCCACTTCTACAACTCCGTCTCCGTGCTGCAGCGCGAGGTCGTGTTCCGCAAGAACAAGGCGGAGATCAAGAAGCTCGCCACCGACGCGGCTGAACTGTGCAAGAGCCTTGAGGGCGAGGCCAAGGGCATCGACCTCTACTACGAGTACTCGCCGGAATCGTTCACCGGCACCGAGCCGGAGTACGCCGTCGAGGTGTGCAACGCGGTCATCGACGTCATCAAGCCGACGCCCGAGCACCCGATGATCATCAACCTGCCGGCCACCGTCGAGATGACCACGCCGAACGTGTTCGCCGACGAGGTCGAGTACGTCTCCACCCACCTGCAGGACCGCGACTCCATCGTGCTGTCCCTCCATCCGCACAACGACGAGGGCATGGGCGTGGCCGCCACCGAGCTGGCCGTGCTCGCCGGCGCCGACCGCGTCGAAGGCTGCCTGCTCGGCAACGGCGAGCGCACCGGCAACGTCGACCTCGTCACGCTGGGCCTCAACCTGCTCACGCAGGGCGTCGACCCGCAGATCGACTACTCGAACGTGCCGGAGATCCGCAAGACCGTCGAATACTGCAACCAGATCAAGATCTCCGAGCGCCACCCGTACGCGGGCAACTTCGTGTTCACCGCGTTCTCCGGCTCGCACCAGGACGCCATCAAGAAGGGCCTCGAAGCCCGTCAGGTGGCCGCCGACCGCGCCGGCGCGAACCTCGACGACTTCGTCTGGCTCGTGCCGTACCTGCCGATCGACCCGAAGGACATCGGCCGCACGTACGAGGCGATCATCCGCGTCAACTCGCAGTCCGGCAAGGGCGGCATGGCGTACCTGCTCAAGACGAACCACAACCTCGACCTGCCGAAGCGCCTGCAGGTGGAGTTCGACAAGATCGTGCAGAAGTACGCGGACGACACGAAGAAGGAAGTCAAGGACGAGGACATCTGGCGCCTCTTCAAGGACGAGTACCTGCCGGTCGAGCAGTCGGGCATGACCGCCGCCGGCGTGGTCGTCGGCGACACGCACGACGAGACGCTCGCCCCGTGGGGCCGCCTCAAGCTGCTCAAGGTGTCCGTCTCCTCCGGCGAGGACGGCTCCGACACCGTGCTCAAGGCGAAGGTCCTCGACCGCGGCATCAACGTCGGCAAGGACGAGGAGCAGGTGCGCGAGGTCTCCGGCATCGGCAACGGCCCGATCGCCGCGTTCCTCAACGCGCTCGCCAACTTCGGCATCGAAGCCTCCGTGATGGACTACGTGGAGCACACCATGTCCGTCGGCACGGACGCGATGGCCGCCTCCTACGTCGAATGCCAGGTGGGCGAGGATGCGGACGCGCAGATCATCTGGGGCGTCGGCATCGACTCCTCGATCATCACGAGCTCGCTCAAGGCGATCATCTCCGCGATTAACCGCGCCAACGCCGGCCGTCGCTGAGACGCATGAATTGGCCCCCTCTGACGAGGGGGCTGTCGAACGCAGTGAGACTGGGGGAGAGATAGCTGGAACGTGACGGTTCCCGGTATCTCTCCCCCAGTCCGCTCACGCGGACAGCCCCCTCGTCAGAGGGGGCCATTATGTACCCCCTCAGTCGGCCTTTGGCCGACAGCTCCCCCTGAAAGGGGGAGCAGGAGGGGTGGCGTCCTCTTCAGGGGAGGGCGCGGGGCGTCACTCGCCGGAGGTGCCGCCGGTGCCGCCGTTGTCCGAGCCGCCGCCGGATTCGCCGCCACCGGTATCGGAACCGCCGGATTCGCCGCCGGACGTGCTTCCGCCGCTGTTGCCGGAATCACCGGAGCTCGTGCCGGAGCCGGACCCGCTGGAACCGGAATCACCGGAACTCTCGCCGGAACCCGAACCCGAGCCGGTGCCGGTGCCGCCGCCCGTGCCGGTGCCCGCGGAACCGCTGGAACCGGATTCGCCGGTGCCGGTCGAACCGGATTCGCCGGAACCGTAGGAGTACCCGTACGAGTAGCGCTTCGACGTGGACCGGGAGCCGGTGCCCCACGTGCCGTCGGAGCCGCCGATCTTGCCCCCGTCCTTCGCGGTGGGGAACGTCTCGTTCGTGGTGCCGGCGAGCGCCTGCGTCATGTATTCGGTGAACAGGTGCACCGGGTAGTCGGAGCCGCCGGTCCACTGGCCGAACGAAGGGATCTCCTGCGGGTTGCCGTTCGCGTCCGGGTACCACATGGCGAACGTGGAGACGACGGACGGCGTGTAGCCGATGAAGCTCGCCGCGTACGAGTTGTTCGACGTGCCGGACTTGCCGGCGATGGTGTGTCCGGTCTGCCGTGCCTCGGTGGCGGTGCCGTACTGGACGACGCCGGTGAGCGCCTTGGTGACGAGGTCCGTGTCGTTCGCGGTGAACACCTGTTCGGTGCCGGTGGGCGCCTGGTAGAGGTCCTTGCCCTTGCTGTTCTGCACGCTGGCGACGATGTGCAGGGTCGCCTTCTTGCCCTCGTTGGCGAGGGTCGCGTAGGCGTTGGTCATGTCCTCGACGCTCAGCGCGTTGTTGCCGAGCACGGTGAACGGTTCGGAGCCGTCGAGCGACGTGTTCGAGACTCCTGCCGTGCGCGCGGTCTGCGCGATCTTCTTCGCGCCGAGCTTGGTCTGCAGATCCATGTAGACGGTGTTCGACGAGTAGGCGGTCGCCTTGTACAGGTTGATGTAGCCGTAGTTCTCGTTGGCGAAGTTGCTCACCGTGTTGCTGATGCCCGGGAACGTGCGGTACGAGTTGCCGTTGAACGTGGTGTCGAGGCTGACGCCCGCCTGCACGGTGGCGAGCAGCGCGAACGGCTTCATCGTGGAGCCGACCTCGTATTGGGCCTGGGTGGCGTTGTTGAGCTGTTTGGCGAGATAGTCGTCGCCCGCGTACAGGGCGATGATCGAACCGTCCTTCGGGTTCGCGCTCATCGCGCCGAACTGCATGCCGTCGGGCACGGTGCCCTGCATGCCGTTCTTTGAGGGGCTGACGACCTGCTGCATGAGGTCCTGCTTGGATTTGTCGATCGTGGTGACGATCTTGTAGCCGCCCGTGTCGAGCTCGTCCTTGGTGAACGCCTTGCGGCTTTCCAGCTCGTCCCTCACCATCTGCAGCAGGTAGCCGTTCGGACCTTTATATACGTCGTCGGTGCTGGTCTGCACGGTCTGCGGCATGGCCGCGTCCTTCGCCTGCTTCGCGGTGATGTAGCCGTCCTCGCGCATGATCGAGATGACGCGGTTGAACCGCTGCTTCGCCATCTTCGGGTTGTCGACCGGATCCCATGTGGAGGGGGCGGGGATGATGCCGGCCAGCGTGGCCGCCTCGGAGAGCGTCAGGTCCTTCGCGTCCTTGTTGTAGTAGGCCTTCGCCGCCGCTTGGATGCCGTATGCGCCGCGGCCCAGGTAGATGGTGTTCAGATAGTTGCACAGGACCTTGCTTTTGTCCTGCGTCTGCGCGATCTTCAGCGCGAGGATCGCCTCGCGCACCTTGCCGGTGTACGACGTGGTTTCGCCCAGATAGTAGCGTTCCGCGTACTGCTGGGTGATGGTCGAGCCGCCCTGGCGCGTCCCCTTGGTCACGTTGTTGACGAGCGCGCGTCCGATGCCGCGCAGATCGATGCCTTTGTCCGTGTAGAACGTGCGGTTCTCCGATGCGACGACCGCGTTGCCCACGTAGTCGGGCAGCACGGCGCAGTCGATGATGTCGCGGTTCTGCTCGGAGAACGTGCCCATCTCCGTGGTGCCGTCGTTGAAGTAGACGGTCGTGTTCTCCGCCAACGCGATCTTCTCCGGCGAGGGGATCGGCGTGGAGACGTACAGGTAGGTGAACAGGCCGATGCCCGCCGCGAGTCCCAGCGCGATGAGCCCGAGGATCCATTTCAATACGAGATGCCTGCTGCGTCCCTTGAGTTTCGGGCCTTTGCCGCCCTTGACGCGATGATTGCCGCCCCGGTAATGGCGGGCGGCGGGCTTGCGTTCCGCCGTGCTCCTGACGTGCCCGCGCACACGTCCTTTGCCGTTACGAGAATGTGAGACCATGAGCACCACCGTAGCCACACGCCCTGAACAAGCGGGACGGAAGTCCCGGTGTGACCGTTCTCCACGCGGGTTTATCCTTGGAATCCTCACAAGTCGCCGGGGTGGTTCGTTGGGGTGGTTTCGGCTTGGTTCGCCGGTCGGTCCGCTCGCGCGTCCGTGCGTTCGTCCGGGGATGGTGTATAGTGGTCTGAGCCTCCGCACGGCGTTATGTCGCCCAAACCCCCCAGGGCAGGAATGCAGCAAGGGTAAGCGGCCTCTGACGGGTGTGTGGAGGTTTTTCCATACTTGTTCCCATCCGCCGGCGATGACGCCGTCGCAGTCGTCCCGCTCCGCTCTCTTCTTTGCGCCCCCACGGAAGTGGGGGAGCTGTCCGCCATAGGCGGACTGAGGGGGCTCGTTGGATAGTTCGTTGGATGCCCCCTCAGTCGCGCTTCGCGCGCCAGCTCCCCCTGAAGGGGGCGCATGGGTGGTGGGCGCGGGATGGAGCGGGGCGCATGAGATGTGGGGCGCGGAGGTCCGTTTTCTCTGTGTGTGGGCTAGTGTGGGTGGCATGAGTGACGAACAGCGACCCACGACCCCCGAGAGCCCGCGGATCCGTGATCCGCATGCGCCCGTGAACCTGTTGCGCGATTTCGAACCGTTGGACGATTTGCCCGCCCCGCCGGACCCGACCGGCGCGCGGCCCGCGGTCGGCGCACAATCCCCGTCCGGCGGCCCGATTGGTCCGGCCGGCCCGTCCGCCCCGTTCGTGTCCGGCGTCCCGTCCCCGTCGCCTACGTTGTCCGCGCTGGCGACCGGCGTCCCCTCCGCCGCGTCCCCCGACGACCGGGCATCCGCGTTTAGTACCCTGTCCGACGTCGCCGATGTCTCCGTGTCCGACACGCAGGACGGTCTCGACATCTCCGGCACCGCCGTCGACCACGGTCCGACCGTCGCGCCCGGCGCGGCGCGCGTCGACCTGCGCGCCGTCGGCGACGACGCGGCCTTCGCCGCGGACCGTCGCCGCGCCGACGACGATGTGCTCGCCCGCCGCCCGCGCACGTCGAGCCGCGTGCTGTGCGTCGTGTTTGGCCTGCTGCTCGTCGCCGCCGCGATGGGCGTCTACTGGCTCGGCGTGCATACGGAGACCGGCCAGTCGTTCGACGACATGGTCGAGGTCTACTTCGCCGACAGCGTGCCCGGCTGGTTCGCGGGACTCCTCGCCGCCGGCTCGCACGTGGCCGTGCTCGTCGGCTCCATCCTGCTCGCCGCCGTCGCCGCCGTCGTCACGATCGTGCGCAAACGCTGGTGGCTGCTCGGCCAGCTCGTCGCGTTCGGCCTGCTGTGCTTCGGCGCGTCGTTCCTCAAGGACGTGCTGCCGCGCCCGTTCATCATCCACACGCAGATCGCCGCCGCCAACTCCGCGCCCAGCGGCCACACGATCCTCGGTGCCGCCGCCGCGGTCGCCCTGCTGTTCGCCGTCTCCCGCGGATGGCGTTTCCTCGCCGCGATCGTCGGCGCGCTGTGGACCGTGTTCGTCGCGTTGTCCGTCGTGAACGGCCAATGGCACCGCCCGTCCGACGCGCTCATGTCCGTGCTGCTGGTCGCCGGCATCGCACTGATCGTGCTCGCGTTCACGCGCGCGTCCGGCATGGACGCGACCGGCAAACGCCGTTCCTCCGCCGGCGTGCAGATCGTCGGCTCGATTGCGATCACCGGCGGCGCGTTCGCCTGCCTGTACGGCGCGTACGTGGTCTGGCAGGTCGTGCCCGGCCTGCTGATGAGCGCCGAATGGGCGCGTTCCAGCGCGGTCGCCGCCGCGATCATCCTGATCTGCGGCGCGACGGCGCTCGTCTCCGGCCTCCTGCTCGCGATGCGCCAGCTCACCGCCGCGCCGTTGACGCGACTCGGCCTCGTCGGCGCGCCGCCGGCCCCGCCGAAACGGCGCTGAGCCGGCCGCCGCGCGCCGCCCGGCCAGTCCGGTCGGCGTCGGACACACGGATGGCCACCGTTGGTGAGTATGATGACAGCACGACGGCACCGTACGGCGTCGGCATCGCGCACGGACGCCGCGACGGCAGTGACGAACAAGCAGTGACGAATGATAACGGAGAGGTGAAGGAGAGGTCATGGCAGCACGCACCGCGAACGGCACCAAGCTGGTGATCGTGGAGTCTCCCACCAAGGCCCGCAAGATCGGCGGATACCTGGGTGACGGCTACACGGTGATGGCGTCGGTGGGACACATCCGCGACCTCGCCCAGCCCAGCCAGGTGCCCGCCGCCGACAAGGCGAAATACGGCAAGTTCGGCGTCGACGTGAACGACGGGTTCAAGCCCTACTACATCGTCGACGGCGACAAGAAGCGCACCGTCTCCGAACTGAAATCCGCGTTGAAGAACGCGAGCGAACTCTACCTCGCCACCGATGAGGACCGCGAAGGCGAGGCCATCGCGTGGCATCTGGTCGAGACGTTGAAGCCCAAGGTGCCGGTCAAGCGCATGGTGTTCCACGAGATCACCAAGAACGCGATCAAGAAGTCGCTCGACCAGACCCGCGACGTCGACGCCGACATGGTCGACGCGCAGGAGACGCGACGCATCCTCGATCGCCTCTACGGCTACGAACTGTCGCCCGTGCTGTGGCGCAAGGTCGGGCCGGGACTGTCCGCCGGCCGCGTGCAGTCCGTCGCGACGCGCCTCATCGTCGAGCGAGAGCGCGAGCGCATGGCGTTCGTCCGCGCGCCCTACTGGGATCTGACGGCGACGCTCGCCGCGCCGGACGCGTCCGGCGAGACGGCGGCGTTCGACGCGCGCATGGTCGCGCTCGGCGGCAAACGTCTCGCCACGTCGAAGGACTTCGGCGCGGACGGCAAGCTCACGCCGGAAGGCTTCGCCGGCAACGTGCGCCAGCTCGACGAGACGGCGGCGCGCGCGCTCGCCGAACGCCTGCAGGACACGCCGTTCACCGTCGTCTCGATGGAGACGAAGCCGTACCGCCGCCGCCCGTTGCCGCCGTTCACCACGTCCACGCTGCAGCAGACCGCCGGCAACCGTCTCGGCATGAGCTCGCGCGCCACGATGCGCGCCGCGCAGGGCCTGTACGAGAACGGCTACATCACGTATATGCGAACCGATTCGGTGACGCTCTCGCAGGAGGCGATCGCCGCCGCGCGCGACGCGGTCGAATACCATTTCGGTTCGAAGTTCCTCTCCGACGCGCCGAAGCAGTACGCGACGAAGACCGCCGGCGCGCAGGAGGCGCATGAATGCATCCGCCCGGCCGGCGCGAGGTTCCGCGATCCGGACGAGCTCGTGGGCAAGGTGCCCGGCGACCAGCTGAAGCTGTACCGGCTCATCTGGCAGCGCACGCTCGCCTCGCAGATGGCCGACGCGACCGGTTCCACCGCCACGGTGAAGCTCTCCGCGCCCGCCGGCGTCGACGATGCCGGCGTGGCCGAGGACGCGCTGTTCCAGGCGTCCGGCACCGTGATCGAATTCCCCGGCTTCATGAAGGCGACGGGGGAGGGGCGTCACGCGACCTCCGGTACGGGTGCCTCGGGCGCGAAGGCCGGTGCCGACGGCAAGGCCTCCGCAGACGGCAAGGACGGCAAGGGTAAGGACGAGAACGCGTCCCTGCCGCCGATGCGCGAAGGGCAGACGCTCGCCGCCTCCGACGTGCACGCGGACGGCCACGAGACCCAGCCGCCGGCACGCTATACCGAAGCCTCGCTCGTCAAGACGCTGGAGGCCAAGGAGATCGGCCGCCCGTCCACCTACGCGTCGATCATCTCCACGATCATCGACCGCGGCTACGTGTACGAGCGCGGCCGCGCGCTCATCCCCTCTTGGTTGGCGTTCGCCGTGACCAAGCTGCTGGAGACGAAGTTCCCCAAGCTCGTCGACTACCAGTTCACCGCGGAGATGGAGAACGGCCTCGACCAGATCGCGCACGGGCGCGAGACCGGCCGCGACTGGCTCACCCGCTTCTACTTCGGCTCCGGCGAGGGCGCCGCGCAGAGCGCCGACGAGGCGCATGAGGGTCTGCAGCAGCAGGTCGCGCAGCTCGGCGAGATCGACGCGCGCGCCATCAACACCATCGAGATCGGCGACGGCCTGCACGTGCGCGTCGGCCGCTACGGCCCGTATCTCGAGGACATGGAGCATCTCGACGACGACGGCAACCCGAAGCGCGCCTCCCTGCCCGACACGCTCGCACCCGACGAGCTGACCGTCGAGGTCGCGCACGACCTGATCGAGAACCATTCCGGCGGTCCGCGCGTGCTCGGCACCGATCCGGCAACCGGCGGCACCGTCGAGGTGCGCAACGGCCGGTTCGGGCCGTACGTCGCGCTGATCACGCCCGAGGCGGCCGAGGCCGAGGCCGCGGCGCGCAAGGCCGCGAAGGAAGCGGAGGCGGCCGGCAAGCCGGCCCCGCGCCGTTCGCGCAAGTCGGATGCGCCGCGCCCGAAGATGGCGAGCCTGTTCAAGACGATGAGCCCCGAATCGGTGACGCTCGAGGACGCGCTGAAGCTGCTCGGTCTGCCGCGCGAGGTCGGCTCCTACGAGGAGACGAACGCGGAGACCGGCGAGACGGCCGTCGTGACCGTGGCCGCGAACAACGGCCGCTACGGCCCGTACCTGACCAAGACGAAGGCGGACGGGACGAGCGAGACCCGGTCGCTGGGGTCGGAGGACGAGATCTTCACCGTCACCATCGACCAGGCGAAGGACCTGTTCGCGCAGCCCAAGTACCGCGGGCGTGGGCGCGGCGCCGCCAAGCCGCCGATTCGCGCGCTCGGCAACGACCCGGAGAGCGGCAAGCCCGTCGTCATCAAGGAGGGCCGTTTCGGCCTGTACCTGACCGACGGCGAGACCAACCGCACGCTGCCGCGCCAGTACGATCCGGCGACCATCGAGCCGGCGGACGCGTACCGGATTCTCGCGGAGAAGCGCGCGATGGGACCGGCCACCAAGCGCGGTGGCTCGCGCGGGCGTTCCGGGGCCAAGGGCTCCGCGGCGAAGGGCTCCAAGGCCGCGCCGAAGGTGAGCGCCGTCGAGGCGAAGCGCGCCGAACGCCGCGCCGAGGTGAGGAAGCTCGCCGCGAAGGGCTGGGCCAACACGCGCATCGCGGAGAAGATCGGCTCCACCGCCTCCACCGTGAAGGGCGACATCGACTGGCTCACCGCGAACGAAGGCTTCGAACGCCCGCCGGTCGTCGCCGCCAAGCCCAAGACCTCCAGAACCGCGAAGAAGAAATAGCGGCGGATCATCACCATGACTACCGGACTGTTCATCTCGTTCGAAGGCGTCGACGGCGTCGGCAAGACCACGCAGGTCGAGCGGCTGCGCGCGGCATTGGAGGCCGCGGGCCGCGAGGTCGTCGTCACCCGGGAACCCGGCGGCACCCCGCTGGGACAGGCCATCCGCAGCCTTCTCCTCCACGGCGTCCCCGTCGCGGAGGCTGCCGACATCGCCCCGCGCGCCGAGGCGCTGCTCTTCGCCGCCGACCGCGCCCAGCACGTCGCCGAGGTCATCCGTCCGGCGTTGGAACGCGGCGCGGTGGTCATCACCGACCGGTATCTCGACTCCTCCCTCGCCTATCAGGCGGGCGGCCGCGAACTCACCGCCGCGGAAATCCGCGAATTGAGCATGTGGGCGACGAACGGCCTCCTGCCGGACCGCACCTACCTGCTCGACATGGATCCGTCGCTGTCCCACTCCCGTCTCACCCACGACGAGGACCGCATGGAATCCGCGGGCGACGACTTCCAGCGCCGCACGCGCGAGGCGTTTCTCACGCTCGCCGCCGCCGAGCCCGACCGGTTCCGCGTCGTCGACGCGTCGCAGCCGATCGACGCGGTGTGGGCGTGCATCGAACGCGATCTCGCGGCGCTGACGGCGGGCGGTGAGACGCGATGAGCGTATGGGAGGCGATCATCGGGCAGCAGCCGGTCGTCGAACGGCTGAAGGCGATCGCCGCCGGCGATCCGAAGCAGATCGCGCAGTCGTGGCTGATCTGCGGACCTCCCGGATCGGGCCGCTCGAACCTCGCGCGCGCGTTCGCCGCCGCGCTTGAAAGCCCCGATCATGGCATGGACGACGAGCCGACGAAGGTCACGAAGCAGGTGCTCGCCGGCACGCATCCGGACGTGAGCGTGCTCGCCACCGACAAGGTGACGATCGGCATCGACGAGGTACGCGAGCTGATCGGCGTGTCCGAGCAGATGCCGAGCACCGCGCCGTGGCGCATCATCATCATCGAGGACGTCGACCGCATGCTCGAACGCACGACGAACGTGCTGCTCAAGGAGATCGAGGAGCCGGCCGAGCATTGCATCTGGCTGTTGTGCGCGCCGAGCGCGCAGGACGTGCTGCCGACGATTCGTTCGCGCACGCGCATCGTGAACCTCGCCGTGCCGCCCGCCGACGCGGTCGCCGCCTACCTGGAATCGAACGCCGGCGCGGACCCGCATGTGGCGAAACGCGCGGCGCGGCTCGCGGAAGGGCATATCGGCATCGCGAAACTGTACGCGACCGACGAACGCGTCATGACCGATCGTGACGAACTCGTCGTCGGCGTGCTGGAACTCGCGAAGGCGTCCGACGCGGTGCTGCTCGCCGGCCGTCTCATCGACAACGCGAAGGCGCAGGCCGAAGTGGACGTGGCCGGACAGGCGGCGAAGGCCGAGGCGGATTTTCGCCGCGTCAACGGACTGGGGCCGGACGACCGCATCCCGCCGAAACTGCGCGGCGCGTACAACGCGATCGCGAAGAAGGACGAGATGAAGCGGCGGGCGACGCGTCGCAGCCGCGACGTGCTCGACCGCGCGCTGAACTCGATCGCGTCCGTCTACCGCGACATCGCCGTCCTGCAGAACGATGCGGAGGACGCGGTTGGGATCATTAATCTGGAGAACCGTGCGGCGATCACCGAGCTGGCGGCGCGACTGTCGCGCGAGGCGACGCTGGAACGGCTCGACGAGGTGGCGCGCGCCCGCAAACGGCTCATGGGCAACGGCAATCCGACGCTCGTCTTCGAAGCGTTGTTCTGCGCGCTGATCCCGTGACTCCATCCGGTGCCCGCGGGCGCGGGACGCGTCGTCGCGAGGCGACGCGTCAGCGCTTCGTGCTGGAGACGCGGACGATGAGCTGCGGCGGCAGGGCGACGTGGCTCGGGTGCCCGGGGCCTGCCTCGATGAGGCGCAGCGACTCGGCGACGATGCGGTCGTAGGGCGGGCGTACCGAGGTCATCGTCGGCAGGGTGGCGGAGGCGATGGGGGAGTCGTTGTAGCCGACCACCTTGATGTCCTCCGGAACGCTCATGCCGAGTGCGTGCAGGGCCATCATCACGCCGAACGCGATCGTGTCGTCCGCGCAGACGATCGCATCCGGGTGGCCGTGTTCGCCGAACAGGCGGATCGTGCAGTCGAAGCCGCGCTGCACCGTCGAATCGCCGAAACGGTTCCACGCGCTGACGGTGTCGAGGCCGGCGGCGCGCAGCTGCGTGTGGAACATGGCGAACAGTTCCGCCGACTCGAACGAGACCTCCTTGCCGGCGAGGTAGGCCACGTATCTCACGCCTTGCTCGGCGAGATGGCGGATGATCGACTCCATCGCCGTGTTCTCGTCGATGGAGACCATGTTCGTGCGGAACGAGCGCTGGTCGCCGCCCACCTGGACGATCGGAATCGTGTCCGCATAGCGGTCGAACACGCGGGACAGGTCGTTGCCGGCGGAGGTGACGGCGATCAGACCGTCCACCTTGCGCGAGCAGAGCGCCTCAATGCGGTCCGCCTGCATGGCCTCGCTCGCGCCGATGCCGAGCAGCAGCTGGCGGCTGTCCGAGTCGACGACCGGTTCGAGCGCGTCGAGCAGACCGGCGCTGAAGCTGTCGGTCGCGGAGGGGATGACCAGGCCGATCGTGTTCGTCACGTCGCTGCGCAGCGCGCTGGCCGCGTAGTTGACGGAGTAGTTGAGTTCGGCGGCCGCCTTGCGCACGCGGTGCGCGATGTCGTCGTCCTTGGCGCGGCGGCCGGAGAGCACGCGTGACACCGTCGCCGTCGAGACCTGCGCCAGCGTGGCGACCTCGAGGATGGAACTGGGGGATTTCGCCGCCCGGTTGGCCATGGTGCTGTGCCCTTTCCTGTTATGTGCGCATATGTGCGGAAAAACAAAATCGCCGCCCGCCACAGCATGATACCGCGCGGACGGCGAATTCGCCTTGCAATAGGAGAGGAATCGGCCCGACGCGTATGCGCAATCGCGTCGGATGCGGGTTCCCGTGGCCCGGCCTTGCGGCCGGGCGGAAGCATCGAATCAGGCCTTGGTCAGGGTCTCGACCAGGGAGTCGACCACGGCTTCGGCGTTGTCGCCTTCGACGGTCAGGGTGACGGTGTCGCCCTGCTTGACGCCCAGACCCATGACGGACAGGATGGAGCCGGCCGGGACGGCGGCGCCGTCGCCCTTGGCGATGGTGACCGTGCAGCCGGAGGCGGTGGCGGCCTGAGCGAATTCGGCGGCCGGACGGGCGTGGATGCCGACGGGGTCGTTGATGACGGTGGAACGGGTGGCGGTTGCCATGGAGCACTCCTTTGGTCTTACTGGATTCCTTCACGCGCGTCAGTCACTGATGTGCGCTGGTAAGCACTATAGCACGTTTTTCCGCGACACGCAGAAAACGATTACCGGCGTTGCCACAATGGTTTTTCTGTGTATACTGACACATGTCGGTAAATGGATTACCCGCTTGCGAAGCAAGAGGGTGGTTGCTGCGGGATGAGCCGCAGGCATGCCGGCGGTGAAACGAAAGTCATAAAGGAGTGCTCAACATGGTTATCACCGGAAGTGGAATCGGACGTGGCGTCGCTGTGGGCAAGGTCATCCGCATGGCCCCGCCGCTGGAGGAGCCGGCCGACGTGCGTCGTGACGCGTCGATCAGCGCCGTCGTCGAGAACGAGCGCGTCACCAAGGCCCTGGCCACCGTCAACGCCGAGCTGAACCACCGCGCCGAAGAGGCCAAGAACGGTGATGAGGGCGCCAAGAAGGCCGCCCCGATTCTCGAGGCCATCGCCATGTTCGCCTCCGACCCGGCCCTCGCCACCTCCATCCAGAACCTCGTCAACGGCGGCAAGACCGGCGAGCGCGCCGTGCTCGAAGGCTTCGCCCAGGTCGAGGAGATGTTCAGGATGATCGGCGGCTACCAGGCCGAGCGCGCGGCCGACCTGCACGACGTCGGCCAGCGCGTCATCGCCGAGCTGCGTGGCGTGCCCGCCCCCGGCGTGCCGGAGTCCGATGAGCCGTTCGTGCTCGTCGCCGAGGATCTCTCCCCCGCCGACACCTCCAGCCTGGACCTCACCAAGACCCTCGCCATCGTCACCTCGCAGGGCGGCCCGACCTCGCACACCGCGATTCTGGCCCGCGCCCGCGGCATCGTCGCGGTCGTCTCCGCGGCCGGCGCCGAGGACCTCAAGACCGGCGAGACCATCATCGTGAACGCCGCCAAGGGCGAGGTCGTCACCGAGCCGACCGAGGCCGAGATCCAGGAGGCCGAGCACGCCAAGGCGAAGGCCGCCCGCGCCAAGGAGCTGCGCGGCCAGGCCGGCGGCACCAAGGACGGCCACCACGTGCCGCTGCTCGCCAACCTCGGCAAGCCGGCCGACGGCAAGACTGCCCTGGAGTACGGCGCGGAGGGCGTGGGCCTGTTCCGCTCCGAGTTCCTGTTCATTGGCAACTCCGAGCCGCCGAGCGTCGAGGAGCAGACCAAGGCGTACGCCGAGCTGCTCGCCCAGTTCCCGGGCAAGAAGGTCGTCATCCGCATGCTCGACGCGGGCGCCGACAAGCCGCTGCCGTTCCTCACCCCGGAGGACGAGCCGAACCCGGCCCTCGGCCTGCGTGGCCTGCGTACGCTGCGCGTGCACAA
This sequence comes from Bifidobacterium sp. LH_419, assembly GCF_056356955.1. Taxonomy (NCBI): domain Bacteria; kingdom Bacillati; phylum Actinomycetota; class Actinomycetes; order Bifidobacteriales; family Bifidobacteriaceae; genus Bifidobacterium; species Bifidobacterium sp. LH_419. The sequence continues at coordinate 28,224 of NZ_JBKEVG010000011.1, read as the reverse complement.
GGAGGTCCTGGAAGGCCAGCTCAAGGCCCTCGCCGCCGCCGACGCCCAGACCGACGCCGACCTGTGGGTCATGGCCCCGATGGTCGCCGACGAGCATGAGGCCGCCTACTTCGTCAAGCTCGGCAAGAGCTTCGGCCTGAAGAAGGTCGGCGTGATGGCCGAGGTGCCGTCCATCGCCGTGATGGCCGACAAGGTCGCCCAGGTGGCGGACTTCGTCTCCATCGGCACCAACGACCTGACCCAGTACACGATGGCCGCCGACCGTACGCTCGGCTCCGTCTCCAACTACCAGACCGCATGGCACCCGGCGGTGCTGCGCATGATCAAGCTCATCGCGGACGCCGGCAACAAGTACGGCATGCCGGTCGGCGTGTGCGGCGAGGCCGCGGCCGATCCGGATCTGGCGGTGATCCTCACCGGCATCGGCGTCAACTCCCTGTCGATGACGCCGGTCGCCCTCGACGACGTGCGCGCCCAGCTGGCCGAGGTCACCTTCGAGGAGGCCAAGGCCAAGGCCGAGGCCGCCCTCAACGGCGACTTCTACAAGCCCGCTTGGGGCGACTGATCCAATCGCCTACGGGTGGCCGATACACCACCACACTTGGCGCGGCGGGAACGTCCGGATTCCCCTTCGTCCGGATCGCCCGCCGCGCCATTCATCCGTGACCCGGTCTTCCCCTTCACCCGGGTCACCTCCTTCCGGCCCGGCCGGTCCCGTGGGATGAGCACTCCCCGCGGGACCGGCCGGGCCTTTTTCTCGTTCGGCCCGTCGGCGGCGTGGGCGTACTATAGTGCTCGGGTTATGTGGACAAGTCGGTGATGTGTAATAGTCGGCGATCGGCACCGTATGCCGGTCCTCGGCGCATCCGCTTGCCCGGGCGGCCGATGGGCGGCCGCGCGCGTCCGGACGGAAAGGGTGGTTATGGCTTCCAAGCAGCGGGAACTGGCGTTGAAGATCCAGAAGCGCATCGCGGATGGGGAGTTTTCGCAGACGGGCAAACTGCCCACGGAGGACCAGCTGATGGCGGAGTACGGGCTCTCCCGGTATTTCGTGCGCGGCGCCATCGCGGTGCTCGCCGAGGCGGGGGAGGTGTTTCCCGTGCGCGGCAACGGCGTGTTCGTGCGTGAGGGGCGCGACAGCGGCTACATGCCGATCGGCACCTCGTACGGCATCTCGGCCGATTTCGGCGGCAACCGCGTCACATCGGTGGTGTGCGAGGTGGCGCTGGAGAAGACCGACGAGGCGCTGTCGAAGCGCATGCGCTGCGCCGTCGGCTCGCCGGTGTGGCGCGTCGTGCGTCTGCGCCGCGTGGAAGACAAGCCGCTGTGCTATGAGACCGCTTGGTATCTCAAGGAATACGTGCCCTTCCTCAACGAGGACATCGCGAAGGGGTCCCTGTACTCCTACGTGCATGACGATCTCGGCCTGAACTTCGGCTTCGTCGACAAGGTGATCCATATGGACTGGCTGGGCGGCGAGGCGGCCCACCTGCTCGAGCTCAACGAGGGCGATCCCGCCATCTGCATCGAGGACGACGCGTTCCTGACGAACGGCAAGCTGTTCAACGCCTCGAAGAACCTCTACCACTACAGGAACGCGAAGTTCTACGCGATGGCCTCGATGAAATGACGCGAGGCGCGTGCCCGGAGAAATTCTGGTACGCTTTTTAAAAGCGATTTACGTAAGTTAAGGCCCGGCGTGTCGCCGGGCCTTTTTGTATGCGCTAACAATGGCGGAACGACGGCGTTTTTCGGCTTCGGGTGCGGCATTCGCCCTGATTTGACACCGTGTGCGCTGGGTATATACTTAAGTCATCGTTATTTAAACAACCCAAAAAGATATAGACAACAATGCAAGTTGTGGATGTCTTTCGGCATTGAATGACGGGATAAGGGACATGGGATGGATGCCGTAGTCCATCCAAGGAAAGGAAAAACGATGAAGGAGAAAATGCAAGCCATAGGCGACGCTATGCTCAATGGCTTCATGAAGTTCGCCAGCCTCAAGGCGCTGGTGGCCCTGAAGGACGGCTTCGTCCTGACCATGCCGGCCACGCTGATCGGCTCCCTGTTCCTGCTGATCGGCAACCTGCCGTTCGACGGCTACAGCGATTTCATGGCCGGCATCTTCGGCGATGAGTGGAACGCCGGCATCAACCAGGTGAACGCCGCGACGTTCAACATCCTGGCCATCATCGTGGCCGTCGGCATCGGCTACGCCTACGCCCGCAACGAGAAGTGCGACGGCATCTCCTCCGGCCTGCTGTCGCTGGTCGCGTTCTTCATCGTCTCCCCGTCCTCGATGAGCCTGACCAAGGACAACGTTCCCGAGCTGGGCAAGAAGACCGCGGAGCTCTCCGGCATCTTCAACCAGACCTGGACCGGCTCCAACGGCATCATCTCCGCCATCATCATGGGCCTGCTCGTCGGCTGGGTCTACACCCTGTGCATCAAGCACGACCTGAAGATCAAGATGCCCGACGCGGTTCCGGCCGGCGTGACCAACGCCTTCTCCGCCCTCATCCCGGGCCTGTTCGTCGTCACCGGCTCCGCCATCCTGTACCACCTGTGCAAGGTCTTCGGCGGCCTGTCCCTGACCGAGCTCATCTTCAAGATCCTCCAGATCCCGCTGCAGTCCCTGACCGATACCTGGGCCGGCGCCATCATCATCATCGTCCTCATGTCGCTGCTGTTCTGGTGCGGCATCCACGGCGCCAACGTCGTCTCCGGCGTCGTCACCCCGCTGCTGCTCGCCAACACGCTGAGCAACCAGAAGCTCTTCGATGCCGGCACCGCGCCGTACACCAAGGCCAACGGCTTCCACTACCTGACCCCGCAGATGATCGACTGCTTCTGCAAGTACTCCGGCGTCGGCCTGACCGTCGGCCTGCTGATCGCGGCCCTGATCTTCGCCAAGTCCGAGCAGATGCGCACCGTCGCCAAGCTCTCCATCGTCCCGGGCGTCTTCGGCATCAACGAGCCGGTCATCTTCGGCCTGCCGATCGTGTTCAACCCGATCATGCTGATCCCGTTCATCCTGACGCCTATGGTCGCCATGATCATCATGTACGGCTCGGTCTCGCTCGGCCTCATCGCCCCGTTCGGCGCCGTCCAGGTGCCGTGGACCACCCCGCCGATCATCTCCGGCTTCATCCTCGGCGGCTGGAAGTGCGCGCTGCTGCAGGTCATCATCGGCGTGATCTCCGTTCTCATCTACACCCCGTTCGTGAAGATGCAGGACAAGGTCTTCCTCAAGGAAGAGCAGGGCGCGGCCGAAGCCGAGTGATCGGCGGACCGCAGGCCGTCCGGCCGTGAGACCGGCCGGACGGCCTGACACCGACACTTACCACGAACAACAACCTCTCAATCCAGGCCGGCCCGCGCGAACCTCCTCACATCCCGCGGTGAGGCCGGCCTCACTCTCTTCACATCCAACTTCACATCCAACTTCAACCATTCACCATTCAAAGGAGAAACATCATGAAGATCGTACTGTGCTGCAGCGATGGCATGTCCACCAGCATCCTGGTCAAGAAGATGCAGGCCGCGGCCGCCAAGCGTGGCCTCGAGGACGTCGACGTCTCCGCCATGCCGGTCTCCACCCTCGAAACCAACGCGCAGGACGCCGACGTGATCCTGCTCGGCCCGCAGGTGCGCTACATGCTCAAGGACGTCAAGAAGGAGTTCGAGACCAAGCCGGTCGAGGTCATCGCCCCGCAGGACTACGGCATGGCCCGTGGCGACAAGGTCCTCGACTTCGCCTTCAAGCTCGCCGGCAAGTGATCGCCGCCCATCCGAACCACACACATACAGCGACAAAACAGCGACAAAACGAGAAAGCGTACCAACATGGCAGACGAAGAATTCGATCTGGAGACCACCTGCTTCCAGCTGATCACCGCGGCCGGCACCGCCAAGTCCGACTACATGGAGGCCCTCAGCAAGGCCAAGGAAGGCGACTTCGAAGGCGCCAAGGCGTCCATCGACGAAGGCGACGCAAGCTACCGCGAGGGCCACGCCGTGCATGCGGGCCTCGTGCAGCGCGAGGCCGCCGGCAACCCGGTGAAGATGGGCCTGCTGCTCACCCACGTCGAGGACCAGATGATGGCCGCCGAGGTGTTCCGCGCGATGGTCGTCGAGATCATCGACCTGTACAAGCGCCTCGACGGCAAGACCGCCGAGTGAGCGAAGGACCGAAGATGGGATTCCCCGACAACTTCCTCTGGGGCGGCGCGGTCGCCGCGCACCAGCTCGAAGGCGCCTGGAACGAGGACGGCCGCGGACCGAGCATCTGCGACGTGCTCACCGGCGGCGCCCACGGCGTGGCGCGCAGGATCACCGACGGCGTGGTCCCGGGCGAGAACTATCCGAACCAGCGCGGCATCGACTACTACCACACGTTCCGCGAGGACGACGCGCTCTTCCAGGAGATGGGCTTCAAGTGCTTCCGCACATCGATCTCCTGGTCGCGCATCTTCCCCAACGGCGACGAGGAGGAGCCGAACGAGGAGGGCCTGAAGTTCTACGAGAGGCTCTTCGAGGACTATCGCGCCAAGGGCATGGAGCCGGTCGTCACGCTCTCGCACTTCGAGATGCCGCTGCATCTGGCGAAGATGGGCGGCTTCGCCAACCGCGAGGTCGTCGACTACTACTTCAAGTTCGCCTCCACGGTGATGGAGCGCTACAAGGATCTGGTCAAGTACTGGCTGACCTTCAACGAGGTCAACAACCAGATGGAGATGCACACCGAGATCTTCCCGTACACGAATTCGGGCATCATTCCGAATCCGAACGACACCCCGCATGAGGTGGAGCAGAAGATCTGGCAGGCCATCCACAACGAGTTCGTCGCCTCGGCGCTCGTCGTGCAGCGCGGCCACCAGATCAACCCGGACTTCCAGATCGGCTGCATGCTCGCCATGGTGCCGATCTACCCGGCCACCTGCAAGCCCGAGGACGTCATGCTCGCGGAAGTGCTCATGCGCGACCGCTACCTGTTCGGCGACGTATACGTGAACGGCGAATACCCGTGCTACCTGCTCAACCGCTGGGACCGCGAGGGCTTCGACATCGAGATGGAGCCGGGCGACACCGACATCATCGCGGCCGGCACCGTGGACTTCATCTCGATCAGCTACTACATGAGCGCGGCCGTCTCCGCCGAGAAGGTGCCCGAGTTCGACGGCCATGGCCTGCCCGGCCAGGTGAAGAACCCGTACATCAAGGCCACCGATTGGGGCTGGCAGATCGACCCGGTGGGCCTGCGCTACGTGCTGTGCTCGCTGTTCGAACGCTACGGCAAGCCGATCTTCATCGTGGAGAACGGCATCGGCATGTACGAGACGCCCGATTCGGACGGCTACATCGCCGACGACGCGCGCATCGACTACCTGCGCTCGCACATCGAGCAGGTGAGGAAAGCCATCGACTACGACGGCGTTCCCGTTATCGGCTACACCGTGTGGGGATGCATCGACGTCATCTCCTTCGGTACCGGCGAGATGAAGAAGCGCTACGGCATGATCTACGTCGACGCGGACGACAACGGCAACGGCAGCTACCAGCGCAGCCGCAAGAAGTCGTTCTACTGGTACCGCGACGTGATCGCCAGCAACGGCGAGAAGCTGTAGTCCGATCGCCGCGCGTTCTCGCGGTCGCAACATCCGCGGGAAGGCTCCTGAAGGCCCGCCGAGTCATGCGGCGGGCCTTCTTCATGTCGTTCACGCGCGATGTCGTTCACGCGCTTATGCGCGTTATGCGCCTTATGCACTGCATGCATTCATGTACTCATGCACCTGGCCACGGAGGACGGGTGAGGATGGAAGAAAGGAATCTCATGGGGAACTCCAATGAAGGAGGGGCTTCGACCCGATGGCGCGCCGCGGTCGGCGCGCTCGTCGCGTGCGCCACGCTGCTGTGCGGTCTGACGGCCGCCTCCACGGCCCAGGCCGCCGATGCCACCGCCGATACCACGGCGGACACCACCGCCGACGCCGGTCTCGGCAACGACATCAGGATCGAGCTCGCGAAGAAGGACGGCGACGCCTACGTCGGTTCAGGCGAGTACGTCACCGATCCCGGAACGGTGAACTCGCCCGTCACGTTCACCGCCGCGTCCGACGACTCCACGCTGTGGAGCATCGTCGGCTGGGGCGACCAGAACGGCGCCCGCACGGTCACGGTCAAAGGCAAGAAGAGCAACGCCCGCCTCAAGGGCGGCCACGTCCGCAACAACACCGATTGGACCAGCATCGCCGCGGAGAACAACGGCAAGGTCTGCGTGAAGGATGACGGCGGCTACGGCGGCTGGGAATCCATCAAACTCGTGCCCGCCGGCGACGGCACCGTCGCCTTCCAGGACACCGACACCAACGAGCTCTTCAAGTCCGACGGCACGAATCTGGTCGTGACCGACTCCACCGACACCGTGGACGCCGCCGCGGGGCACTTCATCGTCCACACGGACAAGACGCCCGCCGCGCCGACCGGCGTGACCGTGTCCAACGTCACCAACGCCACGGCCGACGTGAGCTTCACCGCCGCCAGAGACTCCTTCGTCACGGACTACGAGATCGACGCCACGCCGACCGACGCCGGCAAGCAGACCGTCACGCTCAAGACGACCGCCACCCAGGCGACGCTCGGCGACCTCGCCGCCGGCACCTCGTACGACGTCACCGTCAAGAGCCTCAACGGCACGGCCGCGGCCTCCGCCGCGACCGACGCCGTCGCGCTGACGACCGCCAAGGGCGTGCGTCTGGCCGCGCCGACGAACGTGAAAGCCGCGGAAGCCAAGAACGGCAAGGCCATCACGCTCACCTGGGACAAGGTCGAGGGCGCCAAGGGCTACAAGGTGCTGCGCGCCAAGTCCGCCTACGCCGCGGACGAGGACTTCGTGAGCGTCACCGGCGACAAGCCCGTGACCGGCACCACCTACACCGACGAGAAGCTCAACGAGGGCGGCAAATACGCCAACTACTACAAGGTCGTCACCGTGAACGAGGACGGCGACGCCTCCGACCTGCCCGAGACCGCCGCCTCCCTCGACCGTGAGCTCTTCGGCGACCACACGCTCGTGTTCGCCCCCACCGATGACATGGTCAAGGTCGACAAGGTCCTCGCCGACCTGTTCACCAAGCAGAACGACATCGCCGCCGACGCCCAGTTCAGGAGCGACCACTGGCAGGTCTACTTCAAGCCCGGCAGCTACGTCAAGGACGGCAACGTGATCTCCAACATCAACGTGGGCTTCTACACCTCGTTGAATGGCCTCGGCAAGATCCCGACCGACACGATGCTCAACAACGTCTCCACGTCCTCCTACCTCGCCGCGAACGCCGGCGCCTCGGCCCAGCAGGGCAACGCCACCTGCAACTTCTGGCGTTCCATCGAGAACCTCGGCGTGAAGAACACCCACACCGAGAACGGCAAGTCCGGCAACGCCACGTTTGCGCCGGGCGATTCGCGACCCGCCGAGCTGAACCAGTCCTGGCGCCCCGACTACATGAACTGGGGCGTCGCCCAGGCCGCGCCGATGCGCCGCGTGTGGACCGACCGCGCCGTCGCCTACGACTGGAACTACGGCTGGGCGTCCGGCGGCTACACCGCCGACTCCAAGCTCGAGGGCGATGACGGCGGCAACACCGCCGGCACCGCATCCGGCCAGCAGTTCTACACCCGCAACTCCGAGCTCAAGGGCGCGGCGTACGGCACCACGCTCAACAACTTCCTGCAGGGCGTGACCGCGAGCAATGTGCCCGGCTCCGACGGCAAGACCGGCACCGAACTCGTCGGCACCAAGGGCGCCAGCAACTGGGGCATCGCCGGCGACGGGAACAACCAGCAGGTCACGACCGCCATCGACTCCACCGAGAAAATCGCCGAGAAGCCGTTCCTCTACCTTGACGACAACGGCGAATACCAGGTGTTCGTGCCCGGCTACCGCGAGAACGCCAAGGGCGTCAGCTGGGGCAAGGGCAAGGCGAACGACGGCATGGGCAAGGGCACGAGCATCCCGCTCTCCGAGTTCTACATCGCCAAGCCGACCGACACCGCCGCCGAGATCAACAAGCAGATCGCTGTCGGCAAGAACATCTACCTCACGCCCGGCATCTACCATGCCGAGACCCCGATCGACATCGACCGCAGCGGCGTCGTCGTCCTCGGCACCGGCATGGCGACCATCATCTCGGACAACGAGGATACGGCCATCCGCGTCTCCGACAAGGCCCAGAAGGGCGTCCGCCTCGCCGGGCTCATCCTCGACGCCGGCAAGCACTCCAAGTACCTGCTGCAGGTGGGCACCACGAAGACCGCCGGCGACGCCAAGAACCCGATCGAGTTGCAGGACATCTTCTTCCGCATCGGCGGCACCACCGACGGCACGACCTCGGCCGACACCGGCATCGAGATCAACACCGGCAACACGATCGCCGACCACTTCTGGATCTGGCGCGCCGACCACGGCGCCGGCGTCGGCTGGGGCAAGCAGTGGAACTACTCCAAGAACGGCCTCGTCGTGAACGGCGACGACGTGACGGCGTACGCCCTGTTCAACGAGCACCACGAGGAGTACGATACGCTCTGGAACGGCGAGAACGGCAAGACGTTCTTCTACCAGAACGAGAAGTGCTACGACCCGGTCGATCAGGCCGGCTGGATGAGCCACAACGGCACCGTGAAGGGCTACGCCGCCTACAAGGTCGCCAACACCGTGAAGAAGCACTACGCCGTGGGCCTCGGCATCTACAACGTGTTCATCTACACCGGTCCCGAGAAGGCGAAGGACGCCGGCACCCAGGATGACGGCGATCCCACCGATCCCGACCAGCACACCGGCGCCGGCACCACGGCCATGGAGATGGACAACGCCGTCGAAGTGCCGAACTCCAAGGGCGTGATCATCGAGAACGTCGCCACCCAGTCGTTCGCCGATCTGAAGAACGCGGACGACAACGCCAAGGCCGTCCGCACGTTCAACACCATCATCAACGGTGTGGGCGCGCCGGTGGGCAGCGGTCCGAACATCACGAGCTGGTCGCGCAAGTTCCTCCTGCGTTACCAGGGCAACGGCACCCCGGATCCCGACAGCACGACCGGTGCCACCTACGGCACCGCCGTCTACGGCAACGATCCCGGCCTGACGAACACCGACGCGGACGGCAACGACAACACCGCCAAGTTCGGCAAGTTCATCGGCGTCACCACCGATGAGAAGGTGCGTCAGCTGGGCGACGACGTCGACCTGTCGAAGCTGCCGGACCTCAACGGGAAGATTGCTGACGCCGAGGCGACGACCAAGGCCGACAGCTACGAGACGACCTACACCGAAGCCAGCCGCAAGGCGTTCGAGAAGGCCATCGCGGACGCCAAGACGCTCGCCGCGAACCTCGCGGACGCCGCCTACCTCAAGTACGACGCCAGGGCCTCCGACGCCCAGTCCATCGAGAACGCCATCACGGCGCTCTCCGGCACGCTGAAGAAGGCGACGACGGAACCGTCCGAACCGGGCAACCCGTCCGAACCGGACCAGCCGGCGGGACCGTCGGAGAAGCCGTCCGACGGCTCCGCGAAGAAGCCGGCCGCCAAGGCCGACGGCGCGGCGAAGTCCGCCGGGACGACGGCGAACACCGGCACCTCGATCGTCGTGCCGATCGCGCTCATGCTGCTGTGCCTGATTGCCGGCGGCGCCGCCTTCATGGTCGATCGCGCGAGGCGGTGAACGGCGGCGCGTCACGTCGTCACCGTCACGCGCGACGTGACGTGACGTGACCGACGTGACGTGACCGACATCACGTGACATTGTTTGTGATATCACGTCATGGTGGGGAGGACCGTCCGACGGCGGTCTTCCCCACCGTATCCGGCGTTCCCGCGCCCGCCCGTCCGCACGTTCGCGGCGGACGGGCGCGTCGTCGTTCCGTCGTTCCGTCGTTCCGCCATCCGCGCGCGTCTCCCGTCGCGTTCGCCGCGTTTCCGCGCGATACACTGGGAGACATGAAGATCTCAGCTGATTTCACCGTGGTTCCGGACGATTTCGCCAAGGCGGCGGCGCCCGAGTACCGCACGGGCGGCGTGCCCGTCATCTCCTTCCCCTTCTACATCGACGAGGTCTCGCCGGACGCCCAGTATCTGCACTGGACGTTCACCGACCCCGACTCGATTCCCGTGTGCGGATTCGAATGGATCCACTGGACCGTCGCGAACCTGCCCATCGACGCGCTGATGTTCGACTTCAACGACGCGCACGCGCTCGCCATCCCGCCGGACTTCTCCCGCCAGATGGCCTCGATGATTCCCGAGGCCGTGCAGGGCCGCAACTCGTCCGCCTCCAAGTTCGTGGGCCGCGAGAACGACCCGGCCGTCACCATGCGGTACAACGGCCCGCAGCCGCCGGACAAGGACCACGACTACTACCTGCACGTCTACGCCACGAAGAACCCGCTGCCCGGTCTCAACCAGGGCTTCTGGATGAACGAGCTGCTCCACAAGCTGCGCGAGGCCGGCGAGACCCCCGACCAGGCCGGCATCTTCCTCACCGGCCGGGCCTGATCGCCCCGGACCGCCTCGGACACGCGCCCCACGGCGCATGGCGCTTTCCTCGGCCCCCTCTGACGAGGGGGCTCCCGGCGAAGCCGGGTGGGGGAGAGACCACGGACGCCGGTCCGCAACGGCATGAATCGCGCGTTGCGCGATGCCGTTTCCCGCGGCCCGCGGGCCGCTCCCGTCTCTCCCTCCGTCATGCTTCGCATGACACCTCCCTCGTCAGAGGGAGGCGACACCGCACCTACGGAACGTCTACGGAAAAACGCACTACAGAAAGGACAACACACACTTATGGCCTGCACCACGATTCTGGTCGGCAAGGACGCGAGCTACGACGGCTCGACCATCATCGCCCGCAACGAGGATTCCGCGAACGGCGAGTTCAATCCGAAGCAGTTCCTCGTCATCAAGCCCGAGGACCAGCCGCGCCGCTACAAGTCCGTCATCTCCCACGTCGAAATCGACCTGCCGGACGATCCGCTGCAATACACGTCCGTGCCGAACGCGGACCGCAAGGAAGGCATCTGGGGCGAGGCGGGCGTCAACGAGGCGAACGTCGCGATGAGCGCCACCGAAACGCTCACCACGAACGAGCGCGTGCTCGGCGCCGACCCGTTTGTCGAGCGCGTCCCGGCGCACGGCACGCCCGGCGACGCCGACTACGAGCCGGAGATCCCCGGCGGCATCGGCGAGGAGGACTTCCTCACCATCGTCCTGCCGTACGTCAGGACCGCGCGCGAGGGCGTCGCCCGCCTCGGCGCGCTGCTCGAGGAGTACGGCACGTACGAGATGAACGGCACCGCGTTCTCCGACGCTAACGAGATCTGGTGGATGGAGACCGTCGGCGGCCATCATTGGATCGCCAAGCGCGTGCCGGACGAGGCGTACGTGACGATGCCGAACCAGCTCGGCATCGACGAGTTCGACCTCGACGACGCGCTCGGTGACCAGGAGGACCACATGTGCTCCGCCGACCTCGCCGAGTTCATCGAGGAGAACCACCTCGACCTCGCCGTCGAGAACACGACGCCGTTCAACCCACGCGACGCGTTCGGCTCCCACTCCGACTCCGACCACGTGTACAACACGCCACGTGCTTGGTGGATGCAGCGCTTCCTCAACCCGTACGACGAGGTGTGGGACGGCGCGGACGCCGACCACGGCCCGGAGAACAACGACATCCCGTGGGCCCGCCAGCCCGAACGCAAGATCACGATCGAGGACGTCAAGTACGTGCTGTCCGGTCACTACCAGGGCACCCCGTACGATCCGTACGGCAAGCGCGGCGACGAGCACACGCGCCACATGTACCGTCCGATCGGCATCAACCGCCAGAGCCAGCTCGCCGTCATGCAGATCCGCCCGTACCGTCCGCAGGCGAACCGCGCGATCCAGTGGATGGCGTACGGCTCCAACCCGTTCAACACGCTCGTCCCGTTCTACCCGAACGTGGACGCGACCCCCGCCTACCTCGCCGACACGACGACGCGCGTCACCACCGAGAACTTCTACTGGGCGAACCGAGTGATCGCCGCCCTGTGCGACGGCGCGTTCGCCGACACCGCGAACGCCGTCGAACGCTACCAGCAGAAGACGCTCGCCGCCGGGCACCGTCTCGTCGCCGCCACCGACGAGCAGGTCGCGCGGCTGGGTCTCACGGACGCGGAGGCCGCCGCGGAATCCGCCGCCGAAGAGGAGTTCGAGGCGGACAACGTGGATGGCGACGTGCAGCCGCTCGAGCCGGACGCGATCATCGACGCCGTGCGCAACGGCGAGGTGCGCGGAATCCTGGCCGCCGCCAACCAGACCATGGCGGACCAGCTGCGCGTCGAGACCGACAAGCTGCTCGACTCCGTGCTGTACACGCGTTCCATGGCCATGAAGAACGGCTTCCACATGTCCGACTTCTAGGTTCGTCCGGATACGCCCGGCGCAGCCGCCTGCGTGATCAGGTGCTGCGCGTGAGATGCCCGATACGCCGGACAGCGGCCGGAAGAGGCGACGCTCCTCTTCCGGCCGCTGGTGTATGGGGGTGGGGGAGACTTCTGGGGTCCGTCCAGATTCCGGATGCCGTGCGCGAGCGGTTCGGCGGATTGGTATCGTGACGCGCATGAGATGTTGCATGATGATCATGTCATGCGTGATGGCGAGGATCCAGTTCCGCCCGCGCGTGACCGGCGGGCGCGCGTAACGCGGCTCGTCGTCTCCCGTTTCACCGCTGTTGCGGCCCCTATGGCCTTTTCCCTATGGCCCTTCGTATGCCCTTCCCACGCTGACGCGTGGTCGTCGGCATGCCTTGATCCAGCGGTTTTCGGCGACCATGTTCGAGCTGTATCCGTGCGCCGTCCGTCGTCATCATCGGACCTCCCGTTCATCGGCATGCGGGAGACGGATACCCAAGGATCGTCATGTCAACCAATACCTCGGACAATACTTCACTTCATACGTCATCCAATACGCCATCATCGGGCTCCCTCAGCCCAACCGACCGCCAGCCGGCGGCCCCATCGCGCGGCACGGCCTGGAAACGACATGTCGCGCGGCTGCTGACCGGGCAGACGCTCTCGCTGTTGGGCTCGTCGGTGGTGCAATACGCTATCTTCTGGCATCTGGTCATGCGGTCGGATTCCGGTTCGGTCATGGCTGCGGCGATGATCGTCACTTGCCTGCCGCAGGCCGTGGTGTCCATGTTCGGCGGCGTCTGGGCCGACCGGTGGAACCGTAAACTGCTCATCATCCTGCCCGATGCCGTGATCGCGGGTCTCACCGTCCTGTTGGCCGCGGCGTTCGCGACCGGCTGGGCGGGGCTTCCGCTGATCATGCTGGTGCTCGCCCTACGGTCGGCGGGAGGTGGCGTGCAGACTCCGGCCGTGCAGTCGTTCATTCCGCAGATCACACCGGAATCCAAGCTGATGCGGGTCAACTCCGTCAACGGGACCCTGCAGTCCGCCAATCAGATCGCCGCGCCCGCGCTGGCCGCCGTATTGGTCAATGTCCTGCCGTTGTGGGCGATCCTGTTCGTCGACGTGACCACGGCCGTCATCGGCATCGGATTCACGGCGTGCATACGCGTCCCCGAATCGGCCGGCGTGCAGGAGACCGGCGGCGAGACAACCGGCGAAACCGTTGCGGTACCTGGCGCCGCCGCGCGCGTCATCCGAGACCTGCGGGAGGGCTTCGCGTACGCGTGGCGGTCCCGGCGCATCAGAAGCGTCATCCTCGGCAACGCGCTGGTCTGCTTCATCAACGTGGCACCGATGAACCTCACGCTGCTGCTGATCAACCGCGAATACCGACACGATGACCTGAACCTCGGGTTCGCCGTGCTCTCCAGCACGTCGGACAAACTGGCTGCCAACGAGCTGGCGTGGAGCATCGGCATGATCCTCGGCGGGCTGCTGATGTCGTCCATCGGCGCCAAACGCATCCATGACTGCCTGCGCGCGGTGGCCGTGGGATTCGTGCTGATCGGCATCACCACGGCCGGATTGGGCCTCGCGCCGACGCTGCTCGTGTTCCTGATCATCGACTTCCTGACCGGACTGGCCACGCCGCTGGCCGCATCGCCGGCGTTCACGATGCTCCAACAGGAATCGTCGGAGGACATGCAGGGCCGCGTGTTCGGACTGTTGAACGCGTTCTCCACCTTCGGTACCCCGCTGGGCATGATGGTCTTCGGGCCGCTGTCCGACATGATCGACGTGCGGCTCATCTTCATCATCGGCGGCGTGCTCACCATCCCGCTCGGATGCTGGCTTGGCCATGTGGGCGGCGTCACGAGACATACGGTCTCGGGTAAGGTAGGCGCTTCGCCCGCGGAATCGAGTCTCGGGAATCACGGGTTGTAGGCTATGAAACAATACGTGCCAATGGGTGTGGCATCATTGTGCGCGTTGATTCCGGCATCTTCGGATGCGAGTAGGAGACATAGGAGAACAATGACCACCATCGAAGACTTCACCAGCCAGTATGGCCTGGTCGAGAAGATCGACGCGTTCGGCTACCTCGACTACCTGAAGAAGAACCCCGACGCCCCGCGCAAGCACGGCAAGGTCGTGCTCGTCACGGCGGACACCCCGCTCAAGGCGTCGCGCGGTGAGGGCAAGACCACGACGACCATCGCCCTGATCGACGCGCTCAACGAGCGCGGCATCGACGCGGCCGCCGTGCTGCGCCAGCCGAGCATGGGCATCACCGCCGCCGGTTCCAAGGGCGGCGCGTCCGGCGGCGGCAAGGCCTCCCTGACCCACCCGGAGCTCATCGACTGGGGTCTGTGCGGCGAGATGGGCGCCATCGAGGCGGCCCAGAACCTGCTCGTCTCCTTCGCCGAGAAGGCCGTCGACGAGGGCAAGCTCGACACGATCCTCGTGCCGCGCGTCTCCGAAGTGCCGTCCCGCTCCCTGCGTTCCATCGCCGTCGACTACGGCAAGGGCGACGTCAAGGAGAAGGTCGTGCTCACCCCGACCTGCGAGCTCATGCAGATCGTCGTGCTGTCCCGTTCGATGGACGAGATCGGCCAGCGCGTCGCGAAGATGATCGCCGGCACGAAGGATGGCAAGGCCGTCACGTTCGGCGAGTTCGTCGACCTGTGGCGCATCACCGGCATCCTCGCCGACGCGGTCAAGCCCGCGAAGACGGAGACCGTCAACGGCTCCCCGGTCTACGTGCACGGCGGCCCGTTCGCCAACGTGTCCATCGGCATCCCGACGCTCGTTTCCGTCGAGATGGCGTGCGCGCTGCACGACGTCGTCATCGTCGAAGCCGGCTACGGCACCGACGCGGGCGCGCAGAAGTGGCTCGACATCGCCTGCCGCGAGTTCGACGCGCAGTGGCCGTCCGCCGCGATCGTCGTGACCCGCGCGTCCACGTGGCGCGACGATCCGGAGCTCTCCTGGCGCTACCCGTTCCACGTGAACCGTCTCGAAGGCCTCGACATCCCGACGTTCCCGCTCGTCAACCTGTGGGACGGCGAGGACGACCAGATTCCGGCCCTGAAGGAGACCGCCGCCAAGCTCGAGTTCCGCGATCCGATCATCGGCAACCTGTACCGCGACGGCGGCGAGGCGCTCGCCCCGCAGCTCGACGCGTTCGTCGACGTGCTCACCAACGGCTCGATGCCGGCCCGTCCGCACAGCCACAAGGGCATGTCCGTCATCGAGAACGTGAAGTGGGTCGCCGAGCACGCGTACGGCGTTCCGGCCGACCGCGTCAAGTTCAAGGACGGCTTCCTCGCCTCCCGCGACGAGGCCGTGAAGCTGTGCGAGTCCGCCGGCTTCTCCCTCGCCGACCTCGCGCTGGTCGCGGTCAAGTCCCCGGCGACGATGACCGACAACGACCGCGCCCCGGAGGACGAGCGCACCGTGACCCTGAAGAAGGTCGAAGTGCACGCCGGCGCCGGCCTGGTCCACGTGAACCTCACCACGTCGCTCACCACCCCGATGCCGAAGATCGTCTGACGAACAGTCCGGTGGACTGTTCGTAGCAGCGAGCAGCGATAGCGTCGCGAGCGTCGCAGGACAATAACGAAACCCCGCCACAATGGCGGGGTTTTCCGTCTTCTGTCGCTAGCGGCTCAGAAGTTGCCGCCGTTCCAGCCCCAGTCGGAGGTGGCGGTGTAGCGGATGTACGTGCGGTCCTCGGGGATGCCGAGCTCGCCGTTCAGCGCGGCCATGATGCTCTTCGTGAGCTTCTCCCACGCGGAGCCGGGGATGGCGCCGCGGCCGAACACGTTGACCTCCACGTAGGCGGCCGGCTGGTCGTCGGAGCCGCCGAAGTAGATCGGCATATCATCCTCGAACGGGCACATGAGCCAGCCTTCGGATTTGCCCGGCACGGCGGTGATCGCCTTGCCGTACGCGGCCTTCAGCGCCTCGCGCTGCTCCTTCGTGGTCTTCACGGACACATGGGTATGGATGACGGGCATGATTCCTCCTTGACGGAATATGGTACGATGTACGGCCCCAGTCTAGTTCCCGGATACGCCGCCGAACCAGCCCGCCTTGGACGGGGTGAACTTCAGATTGATCTGCTTGAGCACGGTGTACTCCTTCAACCCGTCGAGACCGCCGTCCACGGTCGTGCCGCTCTGCCCGTGGGGGCTGACCGACATGCCTTGGGTGTCGTCCATATACGTGTTGACCCACATGATGCCCGTGTCCACGCCGGTGCACACGCGCAGCGCCCGGCCCATGTCCGAGGTGAACACGCCGCCGGCGAGACCGTAGCGGGTGTCGTTGGCGAGTCGGATGGCTTCGGCCTCATCCGTGAAGGTCTGCACGGTGAGCACCGGGCCGAAGATCTCCTCCTGCACGATGCGCATGTCCGGAGTGCAGTCCACGAACACGGTCGGTTCGACGAAATATCCCTGCGCGAACTCGCCCTCGGTGATCCGGTGGCCGCCGATGAGTACCTTGGCGCCTTCCTCCCGGCCGATGCGGATGTAGTCCAGCACCCGTTCCATGTGCCGCTTGGAGACCATCGGACCGAACTCGGTGTCCGGATCCATCGGCATGCCGATGCGGATTGCGGGAACGTGTTCCTCAAGCAGGTCCATCACCCGTCGGTAGGCGGTGTCCTGGACCAGCAGTCTCGAACCCGCGACGCACACCTGCCCCTGGCTGAGGAAGACGCCGAACATGAGCCGGTCGACGGCGACGTCCAGATCCGCGTCGTCGAAGATGATGAACGGCGATTTGCCTCCCAGCTCCATCGCATAGCGTTTGACGCTGGTCGCGGACTTCGCGATGATGTCCCTGCCGGTCTCGGTGCCGCCGGTGAAGGTGATCTTGGCCACGTGCTCGTTACGGGCGATGGCGGTGCCGACCTCGGAGCCGGAGCCGAGCACCAGGTTGACGCTGCCTGCGGGGAATCCGGCATCGGCCATGGCCTGGACCATCATCGCCGTGGCGACGGGGGAGAGCGACGACGGTTTGACCACCACCGTATTGCCGGCCGCCAGCGCGGGGGCCATCCCGGCGGCCGTGGTGCCCATCGAATAGTTCCATGGCGCCAGCACTGCGCACACGCCCAGCGGCTCGCGGACGGTCACGGTCATCATGTCGCCGTTCGCGATGGAGGACCTGCCCTGCAGTTCGTGGACGAGTCCGGCGTAATAGCGGAACGCGCCGCTGGCCGCATACACGTCGTCGTATCTGGTCTCCCGGTATACGCGTCCCACGCTGTTGGTCTCGGCCGTGGCCAGTTCGTCCGCACGCTCCTCGATCAGGTCGGCGGCCTTGAGCATCAGTTCCGCGCGTTCGTCCGTGGCGAGTTCCCGCCATGACGAGCCGGGCCTGAACGCCCGTTCGGCGGCGGCGACGGCCCTGTCCGCATCCCCGGCGGTACCGAGCGTCATCGTCGCCGCCGGGCGGCCGTCGGCGGGGTTGATGATCTGCGCCGTCCTTCCGGACGGGGAATCGATCCACCGTCCATCGATATACATCCTGATGTGGTCCATGCCGTCCTCCGCCTTTCGTCGTTCGCTTTCGCATGACACCCATGCGTCATAGCCGGTGTCATAGCCATGATAGGCGCGTCGGCAATCGGCTCCCGAATGGGGAGATTGTTGGCTGACTGGCGGAGGAGCGGCCTTCCGGTCAGATGGATGGTGTTGAATGGCCCCTTGTGAGAAAACTGATCGCACAGCTTATGAAATTCGGCATCGTCGGCGTGATCGCCTTCATCATCGACTGGGGCATCCTCAACATCCTGGTCGGCGTGTTCCACATGCACAACGTGATCGCCGCCACCATCTCGTTCATCATCTCGCTGATCTTCAACTATCTGGCGAGCATGAAGTTCGTGTTCAAGCATCGTGACGACATGGCCCGCTGGATGGAGATCGTCATCTTCGTCGTGGGCGCGGTGATCGGCCTGTTCATGAACGACGCGATCATCTGGATCTCCACCTACGGCATGAACCACGACGCCTACGTCACGCAGCACGCGGAGTACCTGCTGCGCACGAACGTCGGCAAGCTGATCGCCACCGCCGTCGTGATGGTGTGGAACTTCCTCATCCGCAAGTGGCTGCTCGACGACACGCACACGAACGCGATGAACCGTCTCAAGTCCGCCGAGAACCGCCTCAGCGCCGAGGAACTCGAAGCGAAGTGGCAGAACAGCTTCTCCCACAAGCTCGGCGTCTGGTCCCTGGAACACACCCCAAAGGGCTGGCCGAAGTAAAGGGCGACGTGCATACGAGGAGGCCTGCGTGATGGACATCCATCACGCAGGCCTTTGTTTTAGGACTCTTGGCCCTCTCTGGTGTGGGGCCGTAGGCAGTCCGTCCATCCTTGGCCCCCTCTGACGAGGGGGCTGTCCGCGTAAGCGGACTGGGGGAGAGACCATGAACGTTTCGTTCCAGCTATCTCTCCCCCAGTCTCACTGCGTTCGACAGCCCCCTCGTCAGAGGGGGCCAAGGTATGTTCTCACACTGACACTTCGGTGAGGGTCGGCTGCTCGGTGGAGGTCTTGATCTGCTTCAACCCCACGAGCGCGATCGCCAAGGAGCCGATCGCCAGGGCGGTGACGACCATGAAGCCGCCGTGCGAGCCCATACGGTCGATGAACTGGCCGGCGATCGCCGATCCGGCGGAGGAGCCGATCGAGTTCATCGCGCCCATCCACGCCATGCCCTCGGTGAGCCGCGACGGCGGCACGAGGTGCAGCATCAGCTGGTTGCCGTTGATCCACGTGGGCGCCTGGCATACGCCGATCAGCAGGTAGATGATCATGATGACCCACAGGTGCTTCGCGAACATGAACGACCCGATGCCGAGGTTCACCACCGCGAGGCAGAAGTAGAACCGCTTCCACAGCGGGATCGTCCAGTTCTTCGCGCCGTACACGAGTGCTCCGCACAGCGAGCTGATCGAGAAGCAGGCGAACACGAATCCCGTGTACTGCTTCATATTCGACTCGGTCGCGAACGCGATGATCGAGATGCCGGCGGCCGACTGGAACGCGCCCAGGCCGAACCACGTCACGCATACGGCGATGAGTCCCGGCCCCCAGATCGACGCCTTCCGCCCGCTTTTCGCCTCCTCGATCGCGCGCATTGTTTCACGTGAAACGATTGACTCGTCGGTCACGCCCTGCGCGCGCAGCCGGCGTCGCGTCTCCTCGGCGGCGGTCTCGGCGCGCAGCGCCTCCGCCTTCGCCGCCTCGCGCGCGCGGTACTCCTTGCGCGAGATGCCTTCCGCCCTCGCGAGGTCCGATTGCGACGGCGGTTCGGTCGTGAGTTCCGTGAGGAACATCAATGCGCCGACGATCACGCACACGCCGGTGAACGAGAACGCGAGCAGGCCCGAGATCACGGCCAAAGTCGAGGCGAGCGGGTTGCCGACCACCCACATGCACTCGTCGAGCACGCCACACAGCGACAGCGCGCGGTCGGTGCGCTCGCGGTCGCCCTTGAGCAGGCGCGTCCAGCGCGCGCGGCTCATCGCGCCCCATGGCGGGATCGCGGCGAGGAACGGCGTCAGACAGTACAGCACCCATTCCGGCGCACGGTTCGTGATCGACGTGGTCAGCGCGATCGCCGCGACGATCCACACGATGATCGTCGGGATCGACACCTGCCGCTGGCCGAACTTGTCGGTGAGCTTGCCGAGCAGCGGCGTCGCGACGGCCAGCGCAATCGCCTGGAGCGCGGTCAGCAGGCCGGCGAGCGAATAGTTGCCGTAGTAATGCTGCACGGAGATCGTGATCGTCATGCCGATCATCGGGAACGGCATGCACGCGATGACGCCGCCGATCGAATACCGTGCCGTATGCGGGATGCGCAGCAGCTCCGCATACCCGCCGAACACCTTGCCGGCGACATCCCTGATTCCGGTGATCACTGTATTGGACATACCGCACCCGCTCCTTTCCGCTACCGATTGGATGTCCCCCGACGGCCGTGGCATTGGCCGGCGAAGCCCTCATCGAATGATGTGTGCTTGTCCTGTTGGTCGCGCAAAGGAGTGCGTCCGCGGGCTCCTCCCGCATATCGCACGTTTGCGTCGCGGCCACTCTACGCGCGCGTGCGCCGCGACACGCGGCCGTGCCGCGGTAGATTGGAATACATAGTGCGAACCGTATCGCGAACCGTTCACCGATTCCCGAAGGAGGCCGGCGATGACCGCCACCACCATCCATTTCGTCCGTCACGGCAAGGTGTACAACCCCGATCATCTGCTCTACGAGCGCCTGCCCGACTTCCACCTGTCCGATGTGGGCCGTCGCATGGCCGAGGCGACCGGCGCGTACATCGCCGCGAGCCCGCAGATGAACACCGTCTCCGCCGTCTACTCGTCGCCGCTCGACCGCACGCGCGAGACCGCCGGCGCGATCCTCGACGCGCTGAACCCGGTGCGCGAGGCGCGCGGGCAGGAACCGCTGACGCTCACGACCGACGAACGCGTCATCGAGGCCGGCAACGAGTTCCGGGGCAAGCGCATCGGCCACGGCGAGGGCGCGCTGTGGAGGAACGGCAACTGGAGGCTCGTCGCGAACCTGTGGAAACCCAGCTGGGGCGAGTCGTACGCGCACATCGCCGCACGCGTCGGCGACTTCGCGCGCGAGAAGGTCCGACAGCACCCCGGCGAGCAGATCATCGTCGTCAGCCACGAATCGCCGATCTGGTCGTTCCGTCATCTGCTCGAAACCGGTCACGCCGAACACTGGATGTTCCTGCGCCACACCGCGCTCGCCTCGATCACGTCCATCACGTTCGACTGCGAGACCGGCCGTGTGATGTCCATCACGTATGTCGACCCCGCCGCCGGAATCCAATAGACGCACACTAGAATCAAAGCCGATACGTGTGGTCGCTTCCCTCCCCGCGAGAGGGGAGGGTGGCCGGCGAAGCCGGACGGGTGGGGTGCCGTGCGTCGCGCACGACGGAAGGCATCGCACGCCGTCCGAAACGAAACGCAAAGGAGCATGATGACTGAACTGAACACCGCCGGAATCGCGCGCGTGGCCGCCGCGCCCGCCGTGCGCGAGGCGGCGCGCGAGGCGGCGCGCCTGATCGCGCTGTGGCCGCTCACCGACGCGATGCGCATGGACAACGACGCGAAATACGGCGAGAACCTGCAGGTGCGCGTGACGCGCGCCTTCGCCCGCATCCTCACCGGCGAGGACGTGACCGTGCCGGACGCCGAATTCGTGTACGAGGGCGCGGACGCGATCCCCGGACGTCCGCAGACGATCGTCGACGCGCTGCTCGCCGCCAACGACGCCTACGACGCGCTCGCCGACTTCTCCGACACCGGCGACGCGACGCTCGTCGACGACGTCGCCGCCGACCTCGGCGTCACGTGGGACGACGCCGCGTCCGTGCGCGTGCACGCGACGCTGGACGCCGTCGAAGCCGCCGTGAACGACGGTACGTTCGACGCGGGGGAGTACGCGGTCGCCAGCGACGGTACCGGCGATGGCGGCGATGGCGGCGATGGCGGCGAGACCGGCGGCGCGGCCGAAGCCGCGGACACCGCCGGTGCCGCCGTGCCGGTCGACGACGATGCGTATGAGCCGTCGCCCGCGCTCGTCGACGCGATGGCGCACCGGTTCGCGGCCGCGCTCACCGTGTGCGACGCGCTGCTCGCCGCTGTCGAGGACGACTCCGCCACCGGGCCAGCCGCGCTGGTCACCGCCGATACACCGGTCGACGATGCCGCCGTGCGCGCCGTGCTGCCGCTGCTGCTCGTCGTCAACGAGCTGCGCGAACAGATCTCCGTGCCGCGCATCTGCCTGACCGACGTGCAGATCCGCGACCTGCTCGCCGCCCGCGCCGCCGCGCTCGCCGACGCCGCGACGGCGGCCGCGGAAGGCGCGACGACCGGCGTGGGGGACGCCGCCCTGCTCGACGCGACCGCAGCGTTCGTCGCGCCGCTCGCCGCCGCCGAATGGACGAAGCACCGCGAGGACGTGCTGTGGGACCCCGCCGAGGCGAAGAAGAAGGCGAAGGAGGAGGACGAGAAGCGCAACAAGGCCGCGCTCGCCGCCAAATTCGCGCACGTCAAGAACGACAACAAGGAGACCGTGGAACTGTGACCGCGTGATCGCGGGTACGTATTGCGGGTACGTGGTCGCGTGATTGCACGGTCACGTCCGTCGTGCCGCCGCGACGGTGCATCACGACGGTGTATCGTCGCGGCGACGGTTGTCGGAACGCCGCGCGACGACTACGATGGGGTCATCATGGCGCGACGTAGCCGGCGACGAAGTCGGCCCGGAACGCCCGCATCATTCGGCAAACGGCGGAGGAACATCCATGGCATTCACCGATCGAGACCCCATCGAGATCGACGGCGAGGCGGCGGCGCAGGCCGACGCGCTCGCCAACGTGTACGGCAGCATCGACGCGCTCATCGACTACGCGACGAGGCGGCTCGAACTCGACCCGCTCGACGTGGACTGGAAGCGCAACGAGATACTCGAAATGCTCGGTCTCGACACGTACCGCGGCACCGGCGCGACCTCCCGTGAACCGCTGACCCCCGACCGGCTGCTCGGCCGGTTCCGCGATGCCATCGTCGTCGCCGGCATCTGCACGCGCGACGAGGCGCCGATCGCGGCGGACGGCGTGATGGGCCTGCTCTCCGCACGCCCCTCGACCGTGGCCCGGCGCTTCCTCGACGAGGAGCGCGACGACGGCGGCGAGGACGCGATGCGCTGGCTGTACGACTACTGCGTGGGCAACGATTCCGTGAAGAAGAGCGAGCTCGACGCGAACCCCCGATTCGATTCGCACGGTCTCGCCTTCGTCATCGACCTCGCCAAGCCCGAGTTCGCGCAGGAGGATCCCGCCTCCGGCGACGTGTCCGGACGCTACCCCGCGTGCGGGGCGTGCCATGAGAACGAAGGCTATGCGCCGCGCGGCCGTCGCACACTCAGGACCGTGCCGCTCACGCTCGGCGGCGACGATTGGTTCTGGCGGTTCAAGCGCTACGGCATCGTCCGCCAGCATGGCGTGTGCGCGAGCATGGAGCATACGCCGCTGATCGCCGACGCCGACATGTTCGCGCGCCTCATCGATTTCGTCGACCGGTTCCCCGGCCACTTCATCGGCTGCGACGCCGCGTCGGCGCTCCGTGGCGGCACGGCCGCCGTGCACGAGCACTACGAGGGCGGCGCCGAGCTCCTGCCGCTGCATCGCGCCGAGGCGGCGGCCACGTTCGCCGTGCCCGGTTCGTCCGACGCGGTCGTGGAGCTCCTCGACTGGCCGGGCACCGCGGTGCGCGTCGTCGCGCAGTCGGCCGGTACGGCCGTCTCCGCGTCCGAGCGCATCCGCGCCGCGTGGGTCGAGGGCGAGGGCGTTTCCGCTGGTGCTGGTGCCGGTGCCGGTGAGGGAGTCGTCCGTGACGGGGCGTCGGTGTCGGCGAGCCTCATCGCGACCGATCGCGGCTACGAGATGAACCTCATCCTGCGCGACGCCGCGTCCGGAACGGACGGCGACGTGGCGGCGGGGGAGTCGGCGCAGGCGATCATCGGAACGGATGAGATCGGACTGGCCGGCATGCAGGGACTGTTCGTGGTGCCCGGACGTCTCGCCGACGAACTGGGCGTGCTCGGCGACGCGGCTGGCGCGGCAGGCGTCGCGGGCGTCGCCGGTGCCGCGGCCGGAACGGTCGAGGCGGCGCGCGACGAACTCGGCGCGACGTGCCGTCGCATCCTCGCCGGGACCGCCGTCTTCGCCGCAAGCGGCGACGCGGCGGACTTCCTCACTTCCCTCGGCTTCGCGCGCACCGCGCAAGCCGAGGCGTGAGGCGGCGTGATATCACGCGATGCCACGTGACGTCGCGTGATATCACGCGGCATCGGACGCGTGACGCCGGACGCGTGGGACCGACGGTCACGCGCCCGGGTCAGGCCAGAGCCTTGTCGAGCAGCTCGTCGATGGCCTCTTCCCGGGTGAGATGATGCGCTTGGGCGTAGATGAGGATCTTCTCCTCGCGGGTGAGTCCGGATTGTGCGAGGCTGTCGCTGAGCGCTTGCCGCGTGTACTCGCTCGGCGTCACCTGTCGGGCCTGCGCGGCGGTTTCCACCAGACGCCATAGCGCATCGGGGATACGAATGGTATGCGCCCTCATGTCGGACTTGCTGGGTGGAAACGGATCGGCTTCCCGGTCGAGCGAGGCATCCGCAAAGCCCTTTTCGGCCTCCTGCGCCCACCGTTCGACCATGTCGTCGGTGATGGGTGTTCCGTCTTCGGCGATGTATTGCGTCATGCTCTGCTCCATTCCTTGAAGAACCCCTTGGTGAGATAGTTCGCATGGATGATCAGTGGTTCCGGGTCGGCCGTCTTCACGTACACCAGTTCGATGAGACGCTGCTGCTGGTCGAATCCTATGGCCGCCCATCGGGGTGGGTCGGCGTCCCGGTCCCGGCTGCGGATGCGCGCCGGACCGATTCGTGTGATGAAGGCGGATTCGATCTGGCTTCGATCGATGTGGTGTGCATGCAACGCATGCGGATGAATCTCGATTCGCGGTGGTTGTTGTTCATTGTAATCGAGTGTATGACGATTGTCATACACTCGACCGGCGCTGTCGCGGCCGTCATGTCGGTCATCATGCGTCATCGTCATCGTCT
Organism: Bifidobacterium sp. LH_419; assembly: GCF_056356955.1. Taxonomy (NCBI): domain Bacteria; kingdom Bacillati; phylum Actinomycetota; class Actinomycetes; order Bifidobacteriales; family Bifidobacteriaceae; genus Bifidobacterium; species Bifidobacterium sp. LH_419. The sequence goes on along the minus strand of NZ_JBKEVG010000011.1, from coordinate 3,096 downwards.
CCTGCATCGGCTCGTATGTTTTGGCGCGCGTTTGTTCGGGTTGTGCCCGTCGGGCGGTGACGGGCATTGCGGGTGGCTGCCGATGGTAGGTCCGCCGGCGGGGAAAGTCCACGATGGTGAGGATGCGGTGGGGAAGTGTGGATGGCACGGTTGACGATTACGGAGTGGGGGACGGCTTGGTGCGGAGCGGGAGGTCGGCGCATCCCACGCGTCCGGCACGCGCGGCACAATAGGGGACTATGACTGAAGCCGAACACGCGAACGAATCCGCGAAAAACCACAAGCCCGAACTGCCGAAGGACGTGCGCGTCCGATTCTGCCCGTCCCCGACCGGCACCCCACACGTCGGCATGATCCGCACCGCCCTGTTCAACTGGGCCGAGGCGCGCGCCACCGGCGGCAAGCTCGTCTTCCGCATCGAAGACACCGACGCCCAGCGCGACAGCGAGGAAAGCTACAACCAGATTCTCGAATCCCTGCGCTGGCTGGGCATCGACTGGGACGAGGGCATCGACGTGGGCGGCCCCCACGGCCCGTACCGCCAGTCCGAGCGCACCGACATCTACAAGGACGTCGCCGCCAAGCTGCTGGCCGCGGGCTACGCCTATGAATCCTTCTCCACGCCCGAGGAGATCGAGGCCCGCAACGTGGCCGCCGGCCGCCCGAAGGCCTTCGGCTACGACGGCTACGACCGTGACCTGACCGAGGAGCAGAAGGCCGCCTTCCGCGCCGAAGGCCGCAAGCCCGCGCTGCGCATCCGCATGCCCGACGAGGACATCGCCTTTGACGACCTCATCCGCGGCACCATCGAATTCAAGGCCGGCTCCGTGCCGGACTACGTGATCGTCCGCCCGAACGGCGATCCGCTGTACACGCTCACCAACCCGGTCGACGACGCGATGATGGACATCAACGTCGTGCTGCGCGGCGAGGACCTGCTGAGCTCCACCCCGCGCCAGATCGTGCTCTACCGCTACCTGATCGAGCTGGGCATCGCCAAGCAGACCCCGCTGTTCGGCCACATGCCGTACGTGATGGGCCAGGGCAACAAGAAGCTCTCCAAGCGCGATCCGGAATCCAACCTGTTCAACCACCGCGACGCCGGCTTCATCCGCGAGGGCCTGCTCAACTACCTCGCGCTGCTCGGCTGGTCCATCGCGCCCGACCGCGACGTGTTCTCGATGGACGAGATGATTGCCAAGTTCGACGTGCGCGACGTGAAGGCCAACCCGGCTCGCTTCGACCTCGACAAGGCCATCTCCATCAACGCCGAGCACGTGCGCATGCTCGAGCCCGAGGACTTCCTGCGTCGCTCCGTGCCGTACCTCAAGCGCGACGGCGTGGTCTCCGCGGATTCGTGGGATGCGCTGACCGCCCGCGAGCAGGAGATCCTGACCGCCGCAGCGCCGCTCGTCCAGACGCGCGTGCGTCTGCTCGGCGAAGTCGCCGGCATGGTCGGCTCCCTGCTGTCGACCGACGAGTACATCGAGCCGGACGACGGCGCCAAGAAGCAGCTCAAGGATTCCGCGCCGGCCGTGCTCGACCTGGCGATCGCCGCGTTGGAAGGCGTCTCCGAGGGCGATTGGAAGACCGACAACCTGCACGAGACGCTGAACAAGGCGCTCGTCGAGGAGGGCGGCTACAAGCCGCGCCTCGCCTTCGGCCCGGTGCGCGTCGCCATGTCCGGCCGCCGCGTCTCCCCGCCGCTCTTCGAGTCCATGGAGATCGTCGGCCGCGACCTGACGCTTGCCCGTCTCAAGGGCCTGCGCGCGCATCTGTGATGCGTCTGTGACGCGTTCCGTGTGGGCCTTGTATATAGGTTCGGTGACGGTGTGAGGTCGTGACGCCACGGCTCGTGGGAATCGAAATCGCCCCGCTCTTCGATGAAGAGCGGGGCGATTCGTCGTTCGCCTGAGGTGTTCGCCTGAGGATGCCGCCAAGGCGGATGGTAGAAAGCGGTTACAAAAGAGTTGTCAACCAAGGAGTCACAATGTGACACGCCGATGTTGACGAAGTCGGACGGCTCACGTATATTAATCACTCGTTGCGGTTCGCCGCAGCGGGTGAAAACACCGAAAAATGAATACGCCCCCATCGTCTAGCGGTCTAGGACTACGCCCTCTCACGGCGCCAACACCGGTTCAAATCCGGTTGGGGGTACGGACAGGAAGGACCCCGGCTCATCGAGTCGGGGTCCTTCGCGTATGCACCCGCATCTCTCGGGCTGCTGTTCATCGAACCGTCTGGCGGCCGTTCGTGATGCTTGCCTGTATCCCCATTCTCTTCTCGGTATGTTCGCAACGATGCCGTCTGGTTCGTCCTGTCCGTTTCGTTCGTTCCTTCCATCGTGAATGTGCGATGGCCGCGTCCGGAAAGGCGGGGGAGTGCATGGAGGCCGACATGTCGTCCGTCATCCTCTCCTAGGTGCCACAGTCCGGGGGCCCAATCCGCCTTCTTTCATGAAAAAGACGCCGCAATCGCAAGGCGGCGGGCGGTATCGGACGCTGTGCGCGATGTGCAAAACCGTTGGAAATACTGGCGACACGCCGTAAGTTGCGCACGTACCGGCATGCGCGTATATTAATCACTCGTTGCGCGGTTCACAAAGAACCAAACAACACGGCAGAAATGTCGGATAACAGAATAAGCCCCCATCGTCTAGCGGTCTAGGACTACGCCCTCTCACGGCGCCAACACCGGTTCAAATCCGGTTGGGGGTACGACGCGGAACTCTTCGGAGTTACACGCCAGCCAAATTGGGGTGTGGTGTAATTGGCAACACAGCTGATTCTGGTTCAGCCATTCTTGGTTCGAGTCCAGGCACCCCAGCCAATGAAAACCCTCGCGCAAGCGAGGGTTTTCTTGTTTTTCCTTCCCATTCATCCCATGGTGCGGTAAACCACTCATGGTGCGGTGTCAAGAAACGGCGGTATTCCGCGGTTGTGAAGGATATGTGTTACCGCACCATGGGAACGACCGCGCCGTGGGGGTTATAGGAACCAAACGTGGTGTTTTAGAAATCCCGGGCGTGGTGTGGATGCTGTCGCAGGATTTCCGTTGTCTTCCTTTCCTTTTGCATCCAGGCCGAAGCTCGAT
>NZ_JBKEVG010000010.1:0-113529 GCF_056356955.1 Bifidobacterium sp. LH_419 | reverse complement strand
CGGCGGTCTTTAACGCGACATCGTGTTAAAACCAACCCGACACGCCTACTGTCACAAGGCCAAACCCCGGTCATAAACACCACGTTTGGTTCCTATAGCCCCGCCGTGGCGTCGCGTGGCGTCCATATGAGCTGCGCATCGGCGCATTACAGTAGGAGTCATGACGGAAAACACACGTGCGCCCGAGGGCATGTCTTCAAGGCCGAGGATCAAGCCGGCGGAGGCGGGGGACACCCGTCCCCTGTCCGTGTCCGCCCGCTTGGGGCGTCTCCAGTTCCACCATTCCGGCAAGTTCCGTGTGCTGCAGGTCGCCGACATCCAGGACGGTCCGAAGGTCGCGAAGGACACGATTCGGCTCATCGAGGCGAGTCTCGACGCGGTCCGCCCCGATCTGGTCGTCTTCACCGGCAACCAGATCGCCGGCTATGATCCCGCGTTCGCCGAAACGTTCCGCAAACGCCGCTGGAGCGCCCCCGCCAGCAGCGATATCGACGCCGATATCGACACGTCCGACGCCGAAGCCGCCAACGCCGCCGCCGAGGCGCACGAGCGTACGCGCGAACTGGTGCGTGGCGCAATCGCCCAGTTCCTCGCGCCACTGATCGAGCGCAAGGTGCCGTTCGCCGTCACGTACGGCAATCACGATTTCCAGTGCGGCCTGTCGAACGACGAACTCGACGCCATCTACCGCGAGTTCCCCGGTTGCGTGAATCCGACGCCCGGCGTGGAGGCGGACGTGCTGTCGGAGCGCACGTTGCTGCCCGACCAGGTCGTCTACCCGCATGCGGCGGGTACGTTCGCGCTGCCCGTCGCCGACGAGGCGCACAAACGCACGGTGCTCGGTCTCGTCGTCCTCGATTCGGGCGACTATGCGCACGGCGGCGGGTTCGCCGCGCCGTCCGCCGACGCGCTCTCGTTCCTCGCGCGCGTGCCGTCGGCGATTGGCGCGCGGTCCGTCCTGTTCCAGCACATGCCGTTGCCGGAATACTATGACCTGCTCACGCCCGTCACCGCGACCACGCCGTATGCGATGCAGGGCTACCGCGACCACGCCGCGCGCTATTACGCGCTGGATGAGGAAAAGGTGCGTCCCGGCGGCTATCTGGGTGAGGGCATCAGTTGCCCGGATACGTCGCGTGAGTTCGCGGTATTGCGCGGCGATGACGCGACGGTGCGTGCGGTGATGGATGATGCGGATGCGGATGATTCCGGTGTGATCGGGGAAGCCGGTTCGGATGATTCCCGTGCCGAGGTGTTTCCTTATATAGGGGTGGCGACCGGCCATGATCATCGCAATTGGTTCGTCGGCGAACTGGACGGCGTGATGATGGCGGCGACGCCGACCTGCGGATTCGGCTCGTATGGGCCCGCGCCGGCGAAGCGCGCGACCAGACTCATCGAATTCGACATCCGGCATCCGTATGAGCCGCGCACGCAGCTGCTGGAGTTCGGAGAGCTCGTCGGCAAGCCCAGTTCGAAGAAGGCGTACACGTACGCGTTGAACGCGAAGCCCCCGCAGGACGGCGAAGGCGACGATCTGCTGCGCAAGCCCACGATATGGGAGCAGCTCAAAGGCCTGTTCGCGTGAGTATGCATTGGCCCCCTCGCCAGAGGGGGCCGAGTAGGGTCTGTTGCCGGCTCAGCGGCCGGAGGAGGCCTTGATAAGGGCTTCGGTCAGGTACTTGCCGGCGGCCATGACGAGCGGCGCGTAACGGCGGCCGGGGGCGTTGCCCATACGGCCGGACGGGCCGGAGATCGAGATCGCGGCGATCACCTGGCCGGAGGCGTTGCGGATCGGCGCGGAGATCGAGCACACGCCCTCCTCGCGCTCGTTCACCGACTCGGACCAGCCGCGCTTGCGGACGGCGGCCAGCTTGGTCGCGTTGAACTTCGCGTGGCGCAGACCCTGATGCATGCGCTCGGAATCCTCCCAGGCAAGCAGGATCTGCGCGGCGGAGCCGGCTTCCATCGAGAGCATCGCGCCCACGGGAATCGAATCACGCAGACCGGAGGCGCGCTCCACGGCGGCGATGCACACGCGCTGGTCGCCCTGACGGCGGTAGATCTGCGCGGATTCGCCGGTGCGGTCGAGCAGCGTCTGGAGGATCGGGCCGGCGGCGGTGAGGAGTCGGTCCTCGCCGGCGGCGGCGGCGAGCTCGGCGAAACGGGAGCCGAGCACGAAACGGCCGTGCTGGTCGCGCAGCACGAAGCGATGGCGTTCGAGCGCGATCGCGAGTCGGTGGGCGGTCGGTCGGGCCAGACCGGTGGCGGCCACGAGCTGGCCGAGCGTGGAGGGGCCGGTCTCAAGGGCGTCGAGAATCTTCACGGTCTTGTCGAGCACGCCGACGCCGGAATGAACCTCGCCGTCGTTCTGCTCGGCGGCCTGCGCAGTGGCGGCGGTGGAGGCCTTGTCGTCGGTGGTGTCCTGCTCGGCGACCGGCTCTTCGGCCACAGCGGTATCTGAGTGCATGGAAGTCATGGTTTCCGTTTATACCATCTCACATAGTGAAATGCCAAATCGAGGCAGTGTACCACGTGACGAACGCCGCATGTCGGCGAATGACCGAGTAATGGAATCTGTGTGCGCTCACATCGTCCACGGGCGGCATGCGAGGTCAACCGACGTCATCGCGATGCGCTCGGAAAGTCGGGGGAAAGGTGACGATTTCGGCGGAATTCCAGCCATAATCCGGCGGAAAACCGGGCTTCCGATGGCACATCTCATAATCCGGCCGGGATATGGTCGCCCCCATGTTGACCGCATACTCTATTACCACGAACACGGCGCAAACACAAGACCTAGCGCCGAGAAATTTAGGAGGAATCCCCATGGGAACGACACTGGCCGAGAAGGTCTGGGCCGATCATCTGGTACGGAAGGGCAGCGACGGAGCGCCCGACCTGCTGTACATCGACCTGATGCTCATGCATGAAGTCACGAGCCCCCAGGCGTTCGAGGGCCTGCGACTGGCCGGCCGCAAGCCCCGCCACGTCGATCAGCTCATCGCCACCGAGGACCACAACACGCCCACGGTGGACATCGACCGTCCGAACCCGGACAAGACGAGCGCCCTCCAGCTGAGCACGTTGGAGAAGAACTGCAAGGAGTTCGGCGTGCGCCTGCATGCGCTCGGCGACGCCGACCAGGGCATCGTGCACGCGTTCGCCCCGATCCTCGGCCTCACCCAGCCGGGCATGACCATCGTGTGCGGCGACTCGCACACCTCCACGCACGGCGCGTTCGGCGCGCTCGCGTTCGGCATCGGCACCTCCGAGGTCGAACACGTGATGGCCACGCAGACCCTGTCCCTGAAGCCGTTCAAGACGATGGCGGTCAACGTGAACGGCAAGCTGCCGGCGGACGCCACCGCGAAGGACATCATCCTCGCGATCATCGCGAAGATCGGCACCGGCGGCGGCCAGGGCCACGTCATCGAATACCGCGGCGAGGCGATCCGCAACCTCACGATGGACGAGCGCATGACCGTGTGCAACATGTCCATCGAGGCGGGCGCGCGCGCCGGCATGATCGCGCCGGACGAGACCACGTTCGAATACCTGAAGGGCCGCCCGCACGCGCCGGAAGGCGAGATGTGGGACAAGGCCGTCGCGTACTGGAAGACGCTGAAGACCGATGACGACGCCGTCTTCGACAAGGAGGTGGACATCGACGCGTCCACGCTCGGACCCTACGTGACGTGGGGCACCAACCCGGGCCAGGGCCTGCCGATCACCGCGAACGTGCCGGTCCCGGCGGACATCGCCGACGCGACCAAGCGTTCCGCCGCCGAGCGCGCCATCACGTACATGGGCCTGAAGCCGGGCATGCCGATCAAGGACATCGCCGTCGACACCGTGTTCATCGGCTCCTGCACGAACGGCCGCATCGACGACCTGCGCCAGGCCGCCGCGATTATGAAGGGCCACCACAAGGCGAAGAACATCCACCGCGTGCTCGTCGTGCCCGCCTCCTCGCGCGTGCGCCTGCAGGCGGAGAAGGAAGGACTTGACAAGGTGTTCGAGGACTTCGGCGCGGAATGGCGCAACGCCGGCTGCTCGATGTGCCTCGGCATGAACCCGGACAAGATGGTGCCGGGCGAACGCTCGATCTCCACGTCGAACCGCAACTTCGAAGGCCGTCAGGGCAAGGGCTCGCGCACGCACCTCGCGTCGCCCGCCGTCGCCGCCGCCACCGCCATCCGCGGCACGATCTCCAGCCCCGCCGATTTGTAAACGGACCGCGCGCCGCGGGCGCACGGACGATTATTCATATGCTCCCCCTTCAGGGGGAGCTGCCCGCGCCGCGGGCTGAGGGGGCGTCGGGTGATTCCCCCTCAGTCGGCCTACGGCCGCCAGCTCCCCCATAAGTGGGGACGCACAACACATCACAAAGGACTTTCATCATGGAAAAACTCACCACGTTGACCGGCGTGGGCGTGCCGCTGCGCCGCTCCAACGTCGACACCGACCAGATCATCCCCGCCGTGTTCCTGAAGCGCGTCACCAAGACCGGCTTCGATGACGCGCTCTTCTACGCGTGGCGCCGCGACCCCGAGTTCGTGCTCAACAAGCCCGAATACGCGAAGGGCCAGATCCTCGTCGCCGGACCGGAGTTCGGCATCGGATCCTCCCGCGAGCATGCGGTGTGGGCGCTGCACGATTACGGCTTCCGCGTCGTCATCGCGCCGAGCTTCGCCGATATCTTCTACGGCAACACGGCGAAGAACGGCGTGCTCGCGGCGATCATGCCGCAGGAGAGCGTCGAACTGCTGTGGAAGCTCCTCGAAGAGGAGCCGGGCCGTCCGATGACCGTCTCGCTCGAGGACCGCACCGTGACCTGCGGCGACGTGACCCTGCCGTTCGAGGTGAACGACTACACGCGTTGGCGTCTGATGAACGGCTACGACGACATCGACCTGACGCTCCAGCACGAGGACGACATCGCCGCCTACGAGAAGATGCGCGCCGAGAAGTTCCCGTTCAAGCCGAAGACCCTCCCCGCCAAGCACCTCCCCGAAGAGCCCGTCGCCTCCGCCCGCGAGCCTGAGTATCAATGGGCAGGCCCGTTGGCCGATCGCGGCATCATTTAGCCGCGATCGCTCGGTCGGGAGCCCGGTGGGCTCCCGGCAGGGCCTGCGCCGAGCCGCGGCAGCGGTGAGGCTGATATCAAGTCTCGCCGTAGGCGAGTCCGTAATCGCCGGACCAGGCCCGTTGGCCGATCGCGGCATCATCTGATATTCCCTTTTGCCTCCCTCTGATGAGGGAGGTGGCCGCCGGAGGCGGTCGGAGGGAGAGACCACAGCGGCCGCAGGCCGCGGGAGGAACGGAATCGGCGTCAAGCCGATGTGTGTTCCTTTCCGCAGCCTGTGGCCGCTTGCGTTTACCCCCTCAGTCGCGCTTCGCGCGCCAGCTCCCCCTGAAAGGGGGCGCAAGGAAAGGTTGGTGCGGCGGTTGCTTTCCAGCCTGCTTTGATTTTCTGCTATCTCTCCCCCAGTCGGCCTACGGCCGACAGCCCCCTCGTCAGAGGGGGCCAAAGAGGTGGCAGTATGGCGCCCCCTTCAGGGGGAGCTGGCCGGCCGGAGGCCGGACTGAGGGGGTTCGTTGCGGCACCCCATGGTTCTTCGTTGTCTATTCCGCGACGCACTCGCAGTCCCTCGCCGGAGCATCTGTTCCGCCTATCGGGACGGCGTCCTATACTTGGCCCCGTATACGAAGGGGTGCTCATGACGTCGTTTGGTCGGGCACTTCGCGAATGAAAGTATGGAGAAGGAAGATGTCGAAGAACATCATGACGCGAGTGGGGATGGGAGTCGTCGGCGTACTTGCCAGTGCGGCGATGCTCTTCTGCGTCCTGCCCGCCCAGGCGGCCACCGGCTGGAGTGCGCTGTCCACCACGGAGAAGAAGTCGTCCTACGGCTACTTCGTCTGGAAGTCCGAGAACGCAACGGATGCCAATGAGAAGGCCACCGCTGCGGATGCGGCTAACATCCTGAGGAACTCCGCGTTGCCGACCACGAAGAACATCGGTGGCAATGGCGATGCGACCAGCCTTGAAAACATGCAGAATGCTCTTGATCAAATCAAGAACATCAATAAATATCGTCTGACTCTGGTCAATGAGCCGTGCCGCACGGATTTGGCCTCCGGCAAGGGACGTGTCTGCGATGACGCGAATAAGAAGCTGACCCCGTACAAGGTCTCGGACACTTTCATGGCGACGGCTCAAGCCAATGCGAATTTCTCTTCGACCAAGGTTGATCATGCCGGCAATAATGGGCAGGAGTTTCCCGGAGCCAAATATCTGACCAGCTATATGGAGAATGCCGCTTGGCCGACCAAACTATTCGATGAAAATGGCAATTCCGGTGCCGCGGTACTGTGGTATAGCGAGAAAGCGAACTACGACAAAAATCCTGCTTGGTCAAGCAATACTGGGCATTACATTTCACTGACCAACAAGTACGCTTATAGCGGCGCGCCGACCTACCTCGAATTGGATATCACTGGTCTGGGCGTCAACTCCACGGCTCCGGCTCCGTACGGCAGCTACGGCAACAAGACGGTCGTGCAGCAGTATGTGCCGTCAAGCTGGGGTTACAGGGGGTATAGCGAAGATGTTGACTCCTACGCCAGCGACTTTAACGCCTATGTCGCCAAGGTGAACGAGCTGGGCAAGAAGTACACCGTCACGTTCAACACGAACGGTGGCTCTGCTGCTGCCACGCAGACCGTGGAATCCGGTGAGACCGCGACCGCGCCGACCGCACCGACCAAGGCCGGGTACACGTTCGGCGGCTGGTACTCCGACGCGCAGCTCACGAAGCCGTACGACTTCTCCACGCCCGTCACCGGCAACATCACCCTGTACGCGAAGTGGGATGCAGTCACCATCACCTCGCTCGACCCGGCCGGGGCCGTCTCCACGCCTGCGGGTGTGGCTCCGACCCTGCCCAAGCAGGTGACCGCCCACTACAGCGACGGTTCCTCCAAGCAGGTCGACGTCACGTGGAACCCCATCAGCAAGAGCGACTACGCCACGGCGGGTAACAGCTTCACCGTGAACGGCACCGTCAACGGCACCGGTATCAAGGCCGAGGTCACGGTGAACGTGATCGCCGCCGTGCCGCAGAGCGCCGCCGTCACGCCCGCCACCGTCTCCACGATCGCCACGCACGCGCCGTCCCTGCCGCAGCAGGCGACCGTCACCTACTCCGACGGCACCACGCAGCAGGCCGACGTCATGTGGGATCCCATCGACCAGAGCAAGTACGCCACCGAGAACGCCGACGGCTTCGACGTGAACGGCACGGTCAGCGTGAACGGCCAAACCTTCACCGTCACCGTGAAGGTGATCGTCACCGCGCGCACCATCACCTCCGTCACCGCGCCGGACGACCAGACCGTCGAATCCGGCACCGAACCCACATACCCGGACGCCGTCGCCGTCACGTACAACGACGGCGAAACCGGCACCGCGAACGTCACGTGGACGAAGCTCACCAAGGACCAGTACGGCAAGCGCACCGGCGGCGAGTTCACCGTGAAGGGCACCGTCGACGGATACGCCGATGGCGTCTCCTTCAAGGTGGCCGTCAAGCCCGCCACCGTGACCGATGTCAAGGCGACCGCCGACACCGCACAGACCGTCGTCGGCGAAACGCCCGACCTGAGCGGCATCAAGGCGACTGTCACCTACTCCAACGGCGATACCGAGACCAAGGACATCACGTGGGAGAAGACCACCGCCGACCAGTTCAAGACGGAAGGCGCCACCGTTCCGGTCAAGGGTTCCGTGACCGTTGACGGCACGGCCTACGAGTTCACTGTCAACGTCGCCGTGGTCGCCGCCACCGTCGAATCCGTCACCGGTCCGTCCGCCGACCCGGTCGTGACCGTCGAATCCGGCACCAAGCCCGACCTCTCGAACGCGAAGGCCACCGTCACGTGGTCGAACGACACCATGACGCAGGAACCGGTGACGTGGGACGAACCGGACAAGGCCGACTACACGAACCGTAAGGGCGGCACGTTCATCGTCAACGGCAAGGTCACCATCGCCGGCAAGGACTACAAGGTGACCGCCACCTACAAGGTCAACCCGGCCGTCGCGCAGAGCGCCACGCCGACCGACGGCACCACCACGATCACCGTGCCGTCCGGCACCGACCCGACCAGCAAGCTGCCGAAGACCGCGACCGTCACCTGGTCCAACGACGATACGACCACGAGCCTGATCACGTGGAAAAAGACCTACACGAAGGGCGACTACTCGAAGCGTGAAGGCAACACCTTCACCGTGAGCGGCACCGTCGATTCGACCGTCGAATCCGCCGCCGCGGCCGACTCCTCCAAGGTCATCGTCGCGAAGGCCGTGGAAGCCGCCACGTTGTCCGTCTCCGTCACGGTCACGGTCACGCCGGCCACCATCACCAAGGTCGCCGACATCCCCGCCGTGACCACCGAGGCGAAGGTCGCGCCGCAGCTGCCGGCCAACGTCAAGACCGACTGGAGCAACGGCGAGACCGGCGTCGACACGCCGATCACGTGGGATGCCATCGACGCGTCCAAGTACGCGAAGCGCGGCGAGTTCACCGTGAACGGCACCGTGTCCGACACCACCGGCAAGACCACCAAGGTGAGCGTCACGGTCAAGGTCACCGCCAAGGCCGAATCCGCCGACAAGCTCGCCGACGTGACCGTCGACTCCGGCACGGACCCCGCATCCGCGCTGCCGAAGACCGTCAAGGTCACCTACACGGACGGTGTGACGGAAGACGCCGCGGTCACGTGGGACACCACGTCCTACACGAAGGCCGACTACTCGAAGCGTGAAGGCAACACCTTCGTCGTCAAGGGCAAGGCCGCCGGACTTGACGTGACCGTCACCGTGAAGGTGAACCCGGCCACCGTGAAGTCCGTCGACACCACGGCCGTGACCATCGGCACCAAGGTCGGCGTGCAGCCCGACCTGCCGAAGACCACCACCGTCACCTGGTCCAACGGCGATGTCGAGAACGTCGCCATCACGTGGCCGGAGATTCCCGCGGACAAGCTCGACCAGGCCGGCTCGTTCGAGATCGAAGGCACCGTTACCGCCGGCGGCAAGGACTACACGATCAAGGCGACCATCACCGTGAAGGAAGCGGAGAAGGTGACCGTCACCTCCGTCGAGCGTGACGTGAAGGTCTCCACCACCGAAGGCACGGCGCCCGCCCTGCCGAAGACGGTGAAGGCCCACTGGTCCGACGGTTCCACGACCGATGCCGCCGTGGTCTGGGGCGACGTGCCCGCTGCCAAGTACGCAAAGACCGGCACGTTCCAGGTGAAGGGCGTCGCCACGGTGAACGGCACCGATTACGAGGTGACCGCCACCGTGACCGTCGTTCCCGGCACGCTGAAGCCGTCCGCGAGCCAGAACGCGAACACGGGCGCCAACACGCTGACGACCACCGGCTCCAACATCGCGATCATCGTGATTGTGATCGTGCTGCTGGTCATCGCCGCCGTCGCCCTGTTCTTCCTCACCAAGCGCAAGAAGTGACAGGTTCCCGCGGGGAATCGTGAGAACGATTCGATTCCGCGACCACGGCTGACGGCGATCGGCGGTTGATGCCGCCGACGAATCGGCCCCATAGTGGCCTCCTTCCCTTCCCGGGAAGGAGGCCACTATGCGTTTCACCGAAGCGAATTGATGTTTCTTGGTTACAAGGGGTACTTCATGGCCGGTCCGACGGTGTAACCGGCTTACGAGGGGTGCCTGACCGGCGATAATCGCCCCCATGAGCGCCGTAAAACGGCGGCAGACGGCCGTACAACGATCCTGTGGTACCCCTCGTAACGAAGATGGGTGACCGCTATCTCAGACATGTACCCCTCGCAGCCGAGAAACCCCTCCCATAAGGAATCCCGCGGCGCATCACCGCCCCGTGAACCATGCTTCGAGCGCGTCCGCGTCAGCACGCCGCAGGAAACGGAACCGGATTTCGGACATGCCGTTCATCACGAACAGGCGCATGCGCAGACTCTCCACGCCGCGTGCGTCGCGCCACGGCGTGGTCGTGCGCGTCACCGACTGCACGCGCGCCCGTCGCGTCATCATCGCGAACAATCCCCAGTGCGTCGCTCCCGTCACCAGAATCCGATGCGGCAGGGCGTTCCCGTCGTCCGGAAGCATCGCATACCCTTCAGCCCTCGCCTGCAGCCATCGGCAGACCGTCCACCACGATCCCGCCGCAAGCGGCGCGACCATCACCCACCATGGCCACGAGTGGGTCGCCGGGCCGCCCATGCCGACGAGCAGCGTGGCGGCGGCGGTCGCGGCGAGCGGCATCGTCACGTAATACCGTGCGAGGCCGCGGCCCGTGCGATGGGTTGGTGCCGTCGCGGCGAATGCGTCTGGAACATCCCATTCGGGCAGCATCGCCCGCAACGTCGCGGCCACGCAGCGTGCACCGATGACCGGCAGCACGACCGCGGCTGATGCGACGTCGTCGCCGCTCGCCGCCGCGGACAGGCCGAGTCGTGTCGAGCACAGCCCGAACACGCGGCGCGGCAACGACTGCGATATGACGATCGTCTGCACGCGGGACGCCGGAATCGTCGTCGCATGGCGCGTGAACAGGCCGCGTTCGACGATCAGATCGTCCCCGCGCCGCCACACCTCGAACCCGTGGAAATGCAGCAGGGAGATCGCGATACTGACGAGCATCAGCAGAATGACGCACGCCAGGATGAGCAGCGTGATCGCCGCGGCACCCTGCGAGGCGTAGTCGCCGATCGACCGTTCCGCAGTGCGCGTGAGCGTGTGGGGCAGCACGTCCTGCACGTTTTGGATGAACCCGAATACGACGAACGCGGCCGCGACGATGCGCGGATCGGTGACGGCGAACAGGAGGATGTCGCGCGTCGACGCACGGAATACAGGGATGGGGGAGGGGCAGGAGGTGACGATGCCGGCGCGCGGGGCGGTGGGGTCGGTGGCGGTGCCGGTTGCAGCATCGGCGGCGGTTATGGCGACCCCATCCGTGGTGACTCCGGACGAGGAATCGGAGGCGGCCTGTGGTGTCGAGGTGCCGGATCGTGCCGCGCCGGCCGCTTCGGCGCGTCGGCGTTCCAACTCGCTTCGCAACGCCGACGGAACCGCGCTCAGATCGATGTCGGCATCGTCGCCGACCGGGGAGACCGTCAGACGGATCACGCCGAACGGGCGCAGATACCACGGGCTCGCGCTGTTGATCGCATGAATCGAGCCATAGGCGATGGCGCGGCGCTTGTGGAACAGCACGCCGGAACGGTATTCGAGCATCGTGGCGGACAGCCGGTATCTGGTCGACATCCATGCGCAGACCGGGCCGACCGCCACATAGGCGACGATCGCCGCGGCCGCCAGCCACAGCCACCATTCGTGGCGCATCAGCGAGATGCGGACGATCACGATGAACGAGAGCAGCAGCGAGACCGTGCCCTTCGCGTTCGACGCCACGCGCACGATCAGCGCCGCCGGGTGGAGACGACGCCACGTCACGGGCCACGTCACGGGCCGCATCACAGGTCCTCCCGCGCGTCGGCCACGCGGGCCGCGATCGTCGCGGCCATGCGCTCGGCCTCCGCGGTGTCCAACGCGGCGATCTCGGTCGTGTCGGCCGCCGTGTGCACGACCACCGTGGTCAGTCCGAACCGGCGCTGCACCGGATTCTGCTTCGTATCCACATGCTGCACGCGGTTGTACGGGGTGGTCGTGGATCTGCGCCACAGCCAGCCCGTGCGCGTGGCGAGGTCGCGCTCGCCGATGCGGAAACGCGTGAACGCGTACCGGTATTTCGTCTGCAACGGCTGGGTCGCGAGGTCGCCGACCGCGTAGACCGCGGCGAGCGCGGCGGCCAGCTGCGTCCAGAACCCCCACCAATCGTGGGATATGCAGACCGCTGTGAACACGCCGCACGCCGCCAACCAGACCGCGCATTGGATCGCCTCGTTGATGAGCCACACCGTCCGCACCCGCTCCGGCAGCGGCCGCCACGCGGCATCGGTGGCGTCGCCGTTGCCGTTGTTGCCGTTTCCCGTGTTGCCGTCGTCACCTTCCCCAAATCCGTTCATGTGTCCCACTGTATCGAATCGAGGCATGTATGCCGATTATGAGCCGATCTCCTGTGGACGCATGTTGACCGTCGCCCTGCGCGGGTGGACGGCCGGCGCGGAATGCGGTTGAGTGGAGGGCAGTGAATGAAAGGAGACCATGATGAGCGTGGATGAGGACAGGCCGGTGCCGGAGCCGCCGTTGCGGGAGGAGCCTCCGCTGTGGGAGGAGCCTCCGTTGTGGGCGCCGTGGTACGGCATCGGATTCAGGCGTGCGGTCGGACGGTTCTTCCGCAAGATGAAGGTACTCGACGGCCGAGCCTCGCGCAGCGAATACTGGTGGGCCGTGCTGTTCTGCACGATTGTGGCCGCCATCGTGGTCGTCGCGGCGATGGGGATCGGCACCGCGGCCGGCGTCAGCGACGTGGCGGGCGGAACCGACGGTGAATCACCGCTGGACGCCGTCGCGGACAACGCGGCGACCGTCGTCCAGCTGCTGCTGTTCATCCCAATCATCACACTGTCCGTCCGACGGCTGCACGACGCGAACCGGAGCGGTCGGTGGCTGCTTCTGCCGATCCTGCTGCAGCTCGGCTCGCTGCTGCCGGTCTTCGTGCTCGCCGTCGTGTACGGCTACGACGGCATGGGGAACAGCGCCGCGGCACCGGCGACCATTGTGGGAATGTTGCTTGCCTTCGCCTGCTACACGATGGGATCGCTGGCATGGGTGATTCTCATGGTGCTGCCGAGCGATCCGCGCGGCATGCGGTTCGACAAGCCGGATGGCATGGCTGCGGCCGGTATGGTCCGTGCGGTTCGCGCGGAGACCGCACGATGAACGACGGTCGATTCGGTCTCTCCGAGACCCGCGCCGCGTTGGAACAGGTGCGCGGCTGGTGGTGTGAACCGCATTTCTTGGAGAAGGATGCGGGAATCGGCCTCGCCGTGATGGTGGCCGGGCTGATCGTCGCGCCTCCGTCATCGCCCGGGCGGATGCTGCTGACGCTGGGCTGGATAGCCGTCATCGCCCTGCTGCCGTTCCGGCCGCGCGAAGTGTGCCTGGTCGCGCCCGTGCTGCTGCTGACGATGGGATTTCTGCCTGATGGCTGGTGGGCGAGCGGCGGATTCGCCGTCGTCACCCTGTTCCTTGCCATCGGCTACGCGCTGCCTAACCGGATGATGCTCGCCGTGCTGGTCGGCTACGCGGCGGTGGACGCCGTCTGCTTCGCGCTGTTCGGCACGCGGTCGATGGGCAGTGGCGTGGTCGCAGGCATGATCGCCGGGTTCGGCGACGTCGGCTTCGGCGTGATGGCCTCCGACGTTCCGGCCGCATCGGTGCCGGGATACACGGCGATCGCGGGCGTCGCGACCGGCGTGTTCGACATCATGGGCTTCGGATTCCTCATCATGTTCGGTGCCGCGTTCCGCCACGCGTCCGTCGCCGGTGAGCGGGCGGCGCGCGTCGAACGGCTGCTCGGCCGCGTCACGCGAGAACAGGCGCTCGCGCACATGATCCACGACGCCGTCGCCAACGACATGTCCACCATCGCGATGCTCGCATGGCGCGCCAAAGCGACGGACGACGATGCGGCCATGCTCGACGCGATCTACGCGCGCTCGCACCACGCGCTCGCCCGCGTGCACGACGTCATCGACGTGCTCAACGGCAAACGCGACCTCGCCGGCCTCGAATCGGAAGTCGCGGCCGAGAGCGCGGAGGGCGGCGGGGTGACGGGCGGTACACCGCCGTTCGACGTCGAACTGGAGAAATACCTCGAAGACCAGGACCGCACGATGACGATGCTGGGATTCGTCGGAACCAGTCGGATCGATGTGACGGGCGGCGGGGACGCCGCGGCAGGGGACGCAGGCGGCGGCGCGCGCGTGCCGAAACCGGTGCAGCGTGTCGTGATGGAACTCGTCGAGGAGATCTACGCGAACATCGTGCGGCATTGCGCGATACCGGATGACGCGACGACGCCCGCGTACAGCCTGTTCATCGGCATCGACGATTCCGGCATCCGCATCAGCGAGGTCAACGCGCTCGCCGGCGACGCGTCGACGCTGATGCACGGACGCAGGCACGGCGGCGGACTGGCGATGCACCGCGCGGCGGTCGAGGCGCTGGGCGGCACGCTCGCCGCGAGCGCGCAGGACGGCGCGTGGACGATCGGCGCGGAGATCCCGCTGCGGCCGGTTCCCGCGGAAACCGGATCAGCGCGCGAGGAACAGGGCGATGGCGTGCGCCAATGAATTGGCGTGCAGCTTGTCGACCGCACGATGGGCGTGCGTGCGCACCGTCGACGCGGCGACGCCCCATCGTGCGGCGATCTGGTCGTAACTCAGGCCGCATGACAGCAGGCGCAGCGTCTCGGATTCCTTGGGGCCGAGTCTCGGGGCGTCGGATGACGGGGAATCCGGGTGTGTGCCGTTCGGGGGTGTGCCGGTCAGCAACCGATGGGCCTCGTCGACGGTGCGGAACACGGGGACGTCCGGCGTGGTCGCGCCGGCCCGGGGCCTGCGGTCAGGTGGGGTGAACGTACCGCCCGATGCGACGACGCGCAACGCGCGGGCCAATTGCGGGACATCCGCCTTGGAGACGATGCCCTGCGCGCCGGCCTCGGCCGCACGTGCGGCATAGTCGGCGGTCGAGAAGGCGGTGATGCCCAGCAGCGCCACGCGGGCATCCCGTTGGCGGATCCTGCGGCATACGCTGATGCCGGTCGCATCACCCAGCGACATGTCCACGAGCAGCAACCGGGGGCGGGTCTCGGGGTCGAGCGCGAGGCGCACCGCTTCGTCGGCGGAACCGACGCCCCACAGCCATCGCGATTCAGGCAGCAGCTGCGGCAGGATGCCCCGCAGCGCGAGCAATGCCATGCGGTCGTTGTCCACCGCCGCGACCAGTACCTGCGGCATCCCCTGAGATTCCATGGCCGTCATCATAACGCGGTCAGGCGTTGCGCGGAATCGATACGGCGGACTTCTGTGGACATCTGTGGACGTGGTCATGTTACGTTCAGGAACGGGGCATAGGTTGGGCGGCATGAATACGAATGAAGAACATCCGCAGGGGGATGCGAATCCGCAGATGCGGCAATCCGAGCAAAAACAACGGGAACAATGGGACGCGACGCAGCAGTCGCAGTATGGGAGCCAGGCGCAGGCGGGTGAGTCGGTACAGCCGGGGAATTCGGGGTGGCCGGGCGGGCCGGTGTCATCGGGTGAGCCGGTGCGGCCGTCGGCATCAGCGGGTGACAGGGGCGAATTCGTAGGGGCTCCGGGCGAACCTGCATGGTCTGGGGGCGAACCTGTAGGGTTTTCGGATGGACGTGTAGGGTCCGAGGGCCAACCTGTAGGTTTGGGGGCCGAACGTGTAGGTGCTGCGGGCCAACCTGTACGGGGTGGCCGAGTAGAAGCTCCCGCCGAGCCGTTTGCCAGCTCGGGGAATCCGCGGAATACCGCGGTTCCCGAAAACCCGGTGATGACGCGGAGCGCCGGTCTTCAGCAGGGGACTGCACAGGTTGCGATGGGAAGCCTGCACGTTGCCGGCGAAACTCCGCACATTGCGCCGGAAACCATGCAGGTTGGTGCCGAAACCATGCAGGTTGGAGCCTATCCGCAGGCCGTTCCCCAGTCTTCGGCCTACCCGCAGCCGCCGGTGTGGCAGCCGGCCCAGTCTCAGGCACAGCCCATGCCGCAGTACGCGCAGTATCCGCAATACGCCACTCCGACTCCCCAGCCTGCGGCGGTTTCACAGCCCGTGGCTGCTCCTCAGGCCGCGTCGGCCCCGCAGACTGTTCCGTATGCTCAGCCAGCCCAGTCCGTGCCATATTCCCAGCAGGCGGCGCCTGTCGCCCAATATCCATCGCAGGCCGCCCAATACCAATATGCGCCGCGCCACGATCACTACGCGTCGCAGTCTGCACAGTACCCGCCGCAATCGGCTCCGTACCCGCCTCAACCTCAACCCCAGTCCTACCCGCAACCCCAGTTCCAGCCCCAGCCGATGTGGCCCACCTACTACGCGCAACCGGTGCCGATGGCGGTGCCGACGTTCGCGGCCATCGACCCGCGCGCATGGTGGCGCACCTGGCGACGCAAGGTCGTCAACCGCGCGATGGGTCTGACCTTGGCCTATCAGGGCGTGATGACGGGCGTGAGCATCGTCGCCGGCATCGTCTTCGGCGCTATCTTCGCCGCGACGAACCGAAGCGGCGGCTCGTCGGCCTACGACAGCGCGCTCAACCGATGGACCGGCGTCCTGAGTCTCATCGCCGTGTTCGCCGCGGTCGGATTCCTGATGTTCATGCGCTGCCGCGACATCTTCACCCGCGAATTCTGGCTCGGCGGCCCGCATCGCGAGACCTACGGCGAGACGAACCAGCTCGGCACGGTCAGCCAGTACGGCGGCCGGCGCATGACCCCGCTCGCGTGCCTCGCGATCATCGTGGTCGCTCTGGGCGTGCAGGGCGTGATCGTCCTCATCCAGCTCGCGTTCTCGATGCTCGGCGCCGATCTGGCCTCGCCCACGTCGGACAGCATCAACGAATCGGCCATCACCGTGAGCATGTGGCTGTACATCGGCCTGGTCGGCCCGATCTGCGAGGAGATGATGTTCCGCGGCGTGCTGATGAAGGAGCTGAAGCCGCTCGGCCGGAACTTCGCGATCCTCACGTCGGCGCTCGCGTTCGGCCTGTTCCATGACGACGTGGTGCAGGGCTTCTTCGCGTTCCTGTTCGGTCTGGTGCTCGGCTATGTCGCGATGGAGTATTCGCTGGTCTGGGCGATCGCGTTGCACATCTTCAACAACGCGATCCTGTCCGGCGTGATCGACGGTCTCGCCAGCCATTTCCTCGGCGACATGGGGTATGGCATCTTCACGCTCGCGTTGGCGCTGGCCGGCGTGATCGGCACGATCCTCGTGTTCGCGCTGTACGGTCGGCGGCTCGGCTGGTTCGTGCGCGCCAATCGCAGCGGCCAGGACACGTATGCCGGGTGGACGTCGTGGGCGTTCATCGTGTTCGTGTCGCTGAACGCGCTGTTCGCCATCGTCTCGTTCGTCTCGGCGATGGTCGGTTGAGCGGAACGGCGCCGCGCCGGCGCGCGGCTTACGTTCCGCTCCGTCGCGTGCGGTCCGTTCCGTGGGTGGTCCGGTTCGCTCCGGTTTTCGCGCGGTTCGCTCCCGGGCATGCACGGTTCGCTCCGTGATTC
The DNA here is from genome assembly GCF_056356955.1 of Bifidobacterium sp. LH_419. Lineage (NCBI taxonomy): Bacteria > Bacillati > Actinomycetota > Actinomycetes > Bifidobacteriales > Bifidobacteriaceae > Bifidobacterium > Bifidobacterium sp. LH_419. The sequence continues at coordinate 96,240 of NZ_JBKEVG010000010.1, read as the reverse complement.
GCGTCGGTTTTCCGTGGAGAACCGTGGAGTGATCCGTGACGATCGTGGCGCGATCCGTGATAAGCGGGGATCGATCCGTGACCGATGAGGATTGCACGACGAGCGACGCGCCCTTGAAGGCGCGTCGTTTGTGTATGACGATGCCTATGCTGGATAATGGACAGATAGGCGAGCACATCCGCCGGTTTTCGGCGATTTCCGCTCAACGTCGCGCATATGCGCACATCGTCATCTGCGCACAGCATCCGCACATAGTCGAGGAGAATCGAGAACACCATGAGCCAGGGCCTCCAGCAGTCCGAACCGTTCTACGACGTGAACCGTACCTATGAGGACAACTACGAGCAGGGCCCGTTCGGCGCGTTCGCCGAGGCGTTGCATCGGGATGCCGAGGCCGGCGAGACCCCCTCAGACCGCTCCGCGGCCAGCTCCCCCTTGGAGGGGGAGCAAGTCAATGGCGTTTGCTCCCCCACGCATGTGGGGGAGCTGTCGGCGAAGCCGACTGAGGGGGAGACGGCCATCACTGAGGCCGGCTCCGCCCCTGCCGACTCGTTCCTCGGCGTGCCGGTGAACCTCGCGTTCGGCATCCCCGCCGGCCCGCTGCTCAACAGCCGCTTCACGACGGCCGCGTTCCGCATGGGCTTCGACCTGGCCACCTACAAGACCGTGCGTTCGCGCGCGTGGGGCTGCAACCCGTTCCCGAACGTGCTCGCCGTACACCCGAAGTCGGCGGACGGCAGCCTCACCCCCGGCAGCCCGGAACTCGACGAGGGCGTGCTCGCCGACACGAACTATGAGCGCCCGATCTCCATCTCCAACAGCTTCGGCGTGCCCTCGCAGGACCCGGACCTGTGGCAGCCGGACATGTTCCGCGCGATCGCGGCGGCCGGCCCCGGCCAGCTGCTCGTCCCCGGATTCCAGGGCTCCCGCGTGGAGGGCATGACCGAGGAGGAGTACATCGCCGACCATGCGACCACCGCCCGCCTCGTCAAGGAGACCGGGGCGAAGGTCATGGTGATGAACACGAGCTGCCCGAACGAGGGCCACAACGTGCTCCTGTGCCATAATCCGCTGCTCGTCGGCCGCATCGCCGAGGCGGTGAAGAACGAGATCGGCGACACGCCGCTCATGGTGAAGCTCGCCTACATCCCCGACGACGCGGCGCTCGAGCTCATGGTGCGATCGACCGTGGGCCGCGGCACCGTGCAGGGATTCAGCACGATCAACACGATCTCCGCGCGTCTCGTCGACGCGGAGGGACGTCAGGCCCTGCCGGGCAAGGGCCGCGACCGTTCCGGCGTGTGCGGCCACGCGATCCGCGGCGCGGGCCTCGACATGGTCGCGCGCCTCGCCGCGATCCGCGAGAAGAGCGGTCTCGATTTCGCGATCAACGGCGTCGGCGGCGTCGTGACGCCGGATGATTTCGCCGCGTACAAGCGCGCCGGCGCGGACAGCGTGATGTCCGCCACCGGCGCGATGTGGGACGCCGACCTCGCCCACAAGATCAAGGCGACCCTGTAGGTCGGCTTGAGAGGATCGGACCCTCTGACGAGGGGGTTCCCGGCGGAGCCGGGTGGGGGAGAGATACCGCGAACGTGATGTTCCGGCTATCTCTCCCTCCGACCGCCTTCGGTGGCCACCTCCCTCGTCAGAGGGAGGCAATGGGGAGTCCGTCAGGCTTCGGTGACGCGGCCTCCTTCGTCGGAGGGAGACGATGGGTTGCGTCCGTCAGGCTTCGGCGGCGGCCTTCATGGCGACGGCGCCGACGTAGTAGACAGGCTTGTCGAAGTTCGGCTGGAACAGGAAGTCCACGTTCGCGAGCTGGTCGATGGTGAACTTCGCCTGAATCGCCATCGAGATCACGTTCGCGGCACCGGAGATGTCCGCCTTCGAGCAGAACTGGCCGCCCTTGACCTCACGCGTCTCCGGATCCCACGTGAGAATCGACGTGACGGGCGTGGTGGTGAGCATGAAGTCGGGGCGGTAGTCCTCGGTCAGTTCGGTTTCGCGCACGGTGAGCCCGCGGCGTTCCGCGCCGGTTGCGGTCAGGCCGGACGCGGCGAGCGACAGGTCGTACAGCTGCACGGCGCTCGTCGCCTGCGTGCCGAGGTACTTGACGGTCGGCTCCGCGATGTTGCGGCCGACGAGCAGGCCCTGGCGCACCGCGTTCGTGGCGAGCGGGATGTAGTCGTGCTTGCCGGTCGGGTTGTAGAAGACGGTCGCCGAGTCGCCGCACGCGTACACGTCGGGCACGGAGGCGCGCATATAGTCGTCGACGATAATCGCGCCGTTCGGCAGCATGTCGACCTGTCCCTTGAGAAGGTCTGTGTTCGGCAGGAAGCCGACCGCGAGGATCGCCATCTCGGCCGTGTACTCGCCCTTCTCGGTGACGACGGTGACGGTGTCGTCGTCGTTGTCGCGGAAGGCGGTCACCTTCTGTCCGAGCGCGAGCGTGACGCCGTGCTCCTCGAACGCGGCGGCCACCTGGTCGGTGATCTTCTTGTCGAAGTTGTTGGCGAGCGGGCGGTCGAGTCCGTCGACGAGCGTGGTCTTCACGCCGGTGAGCGAGAACTGCTCGGCGATCTCCGCGCCGATGTAGCCGGAGCCGATCACGACCGCCGACTTCGCCTCCTTCGCCTTCTCCTTGATGGCGATGGCGTGGTCCCAGTTCTTGCACAGCAGCACGTGCGGGCTGTCGATGCCGGGAATCGGCGGCACGACCGGGCGCGAGCCGGTGGTGACGACGAGCTTGTCGAAGTGGAGCGTCTGCTCCTCGCCGGCCGCGTCGCCCACGCCCACGCCGATCGCGTCGACCGGACGGTAGGTGAGCGTCTTGGCGGCGACGTCGATGGACGTCACGTCGGTGCGCATGTGCATGGTCGCGCCCGCCTCGGCCAGCGCCTCGGGCGACGAGTAGAACATCTTCTTCGGGTCGGACACGTGGTCGCCGACCCACAGCGCGATGCCGCACGAGAGGAACGACAGCGTGCCGTTGCGTTCGAACACGTGGACGGTCCAATCGGGATGCTCGGCGAGGATCGACGTGGCGGCGAAGGTGCCGGCGTGCGTGCATCCGACGATGGCGACGGTGGTCATGGATTATGCTCCTTTGCGTAGTGGTGCGGGTGGTGCGTTCCGGCAGTCTTCGATCGCCTGCCATCCGTGAACGTTCACCTCTGTTGCCCACCATAGCAAAGCGACGGCGGCGGGTCCGTCGGGCGCGCGGCGATCGCCGACGATTGTGACGCGCGTCACAATCGGCGTGGCGGTCGCGGCGGCGTGCGGCCGGCGGCGCGGCGATTACGCCGCCAGCCGCATCGCCACGGGTTTCACGGTGTTCGCACATGCCTTATGGCACACTGTTTGATAGTGTTTCGCGGTCCTGTTGAATCGAAAGAGGTAATCGTGGGCGAAAACGAGAACGACGTGCTGCACGTCGAGGGCGGCAAGCCGCTGAACGGCACGATCAAGGTGCGTGGCGCGAAGAACTTCGTCAGCAAGGCGATGGTCGCCGCGCTGCTCGCGCCGGGCAAGTCGGTGCTGAAGAACGTTCCGGAGATCCGCGACGTGCACGTCGTGTCCGATCTGCTGCGTCTGCACGGCGTGGACGTCGACGTGGACGGCGATCACGGCGTCGTCACGATCGACGCGACGCACGTCCAGCTCGCCGACGTGGCGGACGTGGACACGCTGTCCGGTTCGTCGCGCATCCCGATCCTGTTCTCCGGTCCGCTGGTGCACCGTCTGGGCGAGGCGTTCATCCCCGCGCTGGGCGGCTGCAACATCGGCGGCCGTCCGATCGACTTCCACCTGGAGACCCTGCGCAAGCTGGGCGCGAACGTCGACAAGGAGCATAAGGACGGCATCCACATCACCGCGCCGAACGGACTGCACGGCGCGAAGATCCACCTGCCGTACCCGTCCGTGGGCGCGACCGAGCAGACGCTGCTCGCCGCCGTGCTCGCCGAGGGCAAGACCGAGCTGTCCGGCGCCGCGATCGAGCCGGAGATCATGGATCTCGTGGCCGTGCTGCAGAAGATGGGCGCGATCATCTCCGTGGACGTGGACCGCACGTTCCGCATCGAAGGCGTCAAGGAGCTCAAGGGCTACACGCACACGTCGCTCACCGACCGCATCGAGGCGGCGAGCTGGGCGTCGGCGGCGCTGGCCACGCGCGGCGACATCTTCGTCAAGGGCGCGACCCAGCCGGAGATGATGACGTTCCTCAACGTGTTCCGTAAGGTCGGCGGCGAATTCGACGTGACCGACAAGGGCATCCGCTTCTGGCATCCGGGCGGCGATCTCAAGCCGGTCGCGATTGAGACGGACGTACACCCCGGCTTCATGACCGACTGGCAGCAGCCGCTGGTCGTGGCCCTCACGCAGGCGAACGGCCTGTCGATCGTGCACGAGACCGTGTACGAGAACCGTTTCGGCTTCACCAAGCCCCTGGTGCAGATGGGCGCGACGATCCAGCTGTACCGCGAGTGCCTGGGCTCCCTGCCGTGCCGCTTCCAGCAGCGCAACTACAAGCATTCCGCGGTGATTTTCGGACCGACCCCGCTGACCGGCCGCGACATCGACGTGCCGGATCTGCGCGGCGGCTTCAGCCACCTCATCGCGGCGCTCGCCGCGAAGGGCCCGTCCAACGTGCAGGGCATCAGCCTGATCGACCGCGGCTACGCCGACTTCCGCGGCAAGCTCCACCAGCTCGGCGCCGACATCGACTGACGGACAACGCATCCAGGCCCCCTCTGACGAGGGGGCTGTCGAACGGAGTGAGACTGGGGGAGAGATAGCTGGAACGTAACGGTTCCCGGTATCTCTCCCCCAGTCCGCTTACGCGGACAGCCCCCTCGTCAGAGGGGGCCTGTACGTGGGGCTGTTCTGCGCCCCCTTCAGGGGGAGCTGGCCGGCCATGAGACCGGACTGAGGGGGCCGTAGCCGGAGCATCCGCCCGGCTCGGCGCATGGACCGCGGTAGGGGGCGAACGTACAATAAGGCGCATGGCATCCAAAGGAAAACCGTCGCCGCGCTCCGCGGTCAAGCCCCTCTCGGACGAGCGCGTCGCCGAACTCGCGAAGAAGCACCATCTCGTCGACCCGATGCGCGACCTGCCCACCGGCACCGACCGCAGCGTCAACCAGCATGAGATCGACGCGCAGAACCCGAAAGGCACGAGGCGTCTGCTCAAAGGCGTCGACGTCGTCTTCAACGCGAGCTGCCGGACCTACGCGTGGGGACTTGACAACATCCCCGAAAGCGGCCCGTTCATCACCGCCGCATCGCACGTGACCATGTTCGACGTGTTCGTGCCGATGGCCAGCCTGTTCCACATGGGCCGCCGCCCGCGCTACATGGCCAAGGCCGAGATGGCGAAGTGGCCGATCATCGGCAAATGGTTCCAGATCGTCGGCATGCAGCCGGTCCAACGCCACTCCGGCAAGGCCAAGGAGATCGAGGAGACGTCCATCGACATCCTCATCTCCGGCCGCCCGCTCACTGTCTGGCCCGAAGGCACCGTCACCCGCGACCCGCAGAAATGGGTGATGAGCATCAAGGAGGGCGCCGCCTACATCGCGCTCGAAGCCTCCCGCCGACTCGGCAAGCAGGTGCCGCTGTTCTGCGCCGCCACCTGGGGCGCCGCCTCCATCAACCACTGGTGGCCGTGGCCGCGCAAGAACGTCGTCATGTGCTACGACCACCAGCTCGACTACTCGGACCTGCTCGAAGGTATGGAGGACTGGGGCGACGAGCCGCCGGCCGAAGCCGTCGAAGCGCTCAAATGGCGCATGTTCATCCGCCTCAACGAACTGCTCGAGGAGATCCGCGGCGAGAAGTTCCCGAAGGAAGGCTACTGGGACTACCGCACGATGAGCCGCACCCCGATCGCCTCGGCGTGAGCGGCGAGTAGCATGGCACGAAGGTCACGAAACAGTCACGAACCGAAAGTAAGGAATCACATAGCATGAAGATCACTGTTCTCGGCGCCGGCGCATGGGGCACCGCGTTCGGCCAGGTGCTGGCCGACGCGGGCAACGACGTGACGATGTGGGCGATGGAGCCCGAAATCGTCGAAGGCATCCGCGACAACCACTGCAACCACGTGAGGCTCCCGTTCATCGAGCATCTGCCGGACAACATGACCGCCACCGGCGACCGCGCCGAATCGGTCAGGAACGCCGAGATCGTCGTCGTCGCGATCGCCGCGCAGTTCGCGCGCGTCGCGCTCGCCGAATTCAAGGGCCTCATCCCCGACGACGCGATCGTCGTGAGCCTCATGAAGGGCATCGAACGCAACACGAACAAGCGCATGGACGAGGTCGTGCGCGAATCCCTCGACCTGCCGGCCGAGCGCTTCGCCGCCGTCTCCGGCCCGAACCTGAGCAAGGAGATCGCGCTGCGCCAGCCCGCCGCGACCGTCGTCGGCTGCGAGAACCTCGACAACGCGACCAAGGTCGCCAAGGCGTGCACCACCGAATACTTCAAGGCGTTCGTCACCACCGACGTCATCGGACTGGAGATGTGCGGCTCGCTGAAGAACGTCGTCGCGCTCGCCGTCGGCATGGCGCGCGGCGCCGGCTACGGCGAGAACACGGCCGCGATGATCGAGACGCGCGGACTCGCCGAACTCACCGCGCTCGGCAAGGCCGCCGGCGCCGACCCGAAGACGTTCGCCGGACTCGCCGGCGTGGGCGACCTGATCGCCACGTGCGGCTCCCCGCTGAGCCGCAACTACACGTTCGGCGCGAACCTCGGCAAGGGGCTGAGCAAGGAGGAGGCGACGAAGGTGAGCAACGGCGTCGCCGAAGGCGTGCCCACCACCGACGCCGTCGTCGCGCTCGGCGACGAACTCGGCGTGCCCACGCCGCTCGCCTACGCGATGAGCCGCGTGCTCGACGAGGGCATCTCCTGCGCCGAGATGCTGTCCCTGCTGTTCGGCCGCGAGATCACCGCGGAATAGTCGCGGAATAGTCGCGGAACCGCCGCGGTGGACGCGGAGCCGCCGCGGAGTAGGATACGGTACCCGGAACGATTCGGTAATTCGGCAAAGAACGATAAAGAAACGGACGAGAAAACGACTATGACCAAGAAGCGCATCGTGGTGTTGTACGGCGGCAGGGCCGACGAGCACTCGATCTCCTGCATTTCGACCGCCGGCGTGCTCAACGCGCTCGACACCGACCGCTTCGAGGCGGTGCCGGTCGGCATCACCAAGGACGGCAAGTGGATCGTCGACGGCGAGGACCCGCGCGGCTGGAACCTCGACGGCGGCGCGCTGCCGACCGTCGAACGCACCGCCGGCGCGCGCGACGTCGTGCTCGACGTGGCGCTCGGCCAGGACGGCTTCTTCGCGCGCAACGCGGACGGCACGCTCGAGCCGTTCGGCCACGTCGATGCCGTGTTCCCCGTGCTGCACGGCCCGTACGGCGAGGACGGCACCGTGCAGGGTCTGCTCGAGATGATGGACGTGCCGTACGTCGGCTGCGGCGTGTTCGCGTCCGCCGCGTGCATGGACAAGCACTACACGAAGGTCGTGCTCAACGCGGCAGGCATCCCCACCGCGCCCGGCGTGATGGTCGACGCGCGTTCCGTCCGCCCCGAGGAGGCGCTTCAGCGCGTCGCCGAGGCGGGCCTCACGTACCCGCTGTTCGTCAAGCCGTCGCGCGCCGGCTCCAGCTTCGGCGTGACGAAGGTTGAGGAATCCGATTCGCCCGAGGCGCAGGCCTCCCAGCTCGGCGCGGCCATCGCCGAGGCCGGCAAGCATGATTGGAAGGTGCTCATCGAACAGGGCATCGACGGCCGCGAGATCGAATGCGCGGTGCTCGCCGCCGCCCCCGGCGACGAGCCGGAGGCCAGCTGGCCGGGCGAGATCGTGCTCGACCATCAGGACGACGACCAGTTCTACGATTTCGACTCCAAGTACATGGACGCGTCCGCCAGCCACGTCGAAGTGCCCGCCGACCTGCCGGTCAGCGTGCTCGAGGACGTGCGCGACGTGGCCCGTCGCGCGTTCGTCGCGGTCGACGGCGCCGGCCTGAGCCGCGTGGACACGTTCGTCACGGCGGACGGCACCGTGATGGTCAACGAGATCAACACGATGCCCGGCTTCACGCCGATCTCCATGTACCCGAAGGCGTGGGACGCCACCGGCGTGAGCTACACCGCGCTCATCACCCGCCTGATCGACGGCGTGTTGCGCTAGGCGCCTGTGTGCCGGTGAGGGCCGGTGGGGGGTGCCGGTCGATTGGTCGATTGGTTGATTGTGTCGGGGAGGGTTCCGTCGCTATGTCGGGACCCTCCCCGCGTGTTTCCGCCGTCCGAATGTCGATGCGGACAACGTAATCGTCGCAGTTCATCTACGGATTCCGAGTGTTCATCAATCCGTCGCGCAAGGTCGCGCGGCGTTCACCGGGGCGTCGGTGTCGGGACGGATAACGGACGTACCTTTCTCAATTGGATTACGGGCCGCGCGCCCACGGCGCGGATGAAGGCCCCCCGATTCCCTAGAGGCAACTCCCTAGAGGCAAGTTGAGTAAGGAACACCCATGAAGAACCTGCGTAAGATCGCGGCTGGCGCCATCGCCACCGTGCTCGCGTTCTCGATGGCCGCCTGCGGTTCGTCGAACGCCTCCTCCAGCAACGGCTCCGGCTCCACCGGCAAGTCCGTCACCGTCGACCAGAAGTCCGCCAAGGCCACCTCCCTCGCCGATTTCGGCACGATGGACGACCTCGTCAAGGCCGCCGAGAAGGAGGGCGCGCTGAACGTCATCGCCCTGCCGCACGACTGGTCCAACTACGGCGAGGTCATCTCCGCCTTCAAGAAGAAGTACCCGAAGATCAAGATCACCGAGCTCAACCCGAACGCCTCCTCCAAGGAGGAGCTCGACGCCGCCAAGACCAACAAGGGCACCGACGCCGCGCCGGACGTCTTCGACCTCGGCCAGCAGATCGCCGCCACCTCCACCGACTCCTTCGCCCCGTACAAGGTGCAGGCCTGGGACAAGATCCCGGACGAGGACAAGGACGCGAACGGCGCCTACTACGCCGACTACACCGGCATCATGTCCATCGGCTGGAACAAGGACAAGTACGGCGAGATCAAGTCCCTCAACGACCTGCTCGACCCGAAGTTCGCCGGCACCGTCGCCCTCAACGGCAAGCCCGCCGAGGCCGGCGCCGCCTTCAACGGCTACCTGATGGTCAACCAGCTGGCCGGCGGCGACATCAAGAACGTCCAGCCCGGCCTCGACTTCTTCAAGAAGCTCAAGGACGCCGGCAACCTCACCACCGTCGACGTGACCAACGGCACCATCGACTCCGGCCAGACCGGCGTCGTCATGGACTGGACCTACAACCAGGCCTCCTACAAGAAGGAGCTGAAGAGCAAGGGCGTCAACTGGGAGTACAAGACCTTCCCGAAGGCGCAGGTCGTCAGCTACTACAACCAGGCCATCAACAAGGACGCGCCGCACCCGGCCGCCGCCCGCCTGTGGGAGGAGTACCTGTACACCGCCGAAGCCCAGAATCTGTGGTTCAAGGGCGGTGCCAACCCGGTGCTGCTCGACTCGATGAAGCAGGACGGCACCGTCGACCAGGCGACCCTCAAGGACGCCATCACCATCGAAGGCAAGCCGGTCAGCTACACCAACGACGACGCCACCCGCATCACCGAGTGGCTCCAGAACAACTGGGACAAGACGATCGGCAACTGAGCCGGTTCGAACGTCAGACCAAGGGAACCGATCCCATGACTGCGTCAATCGCACAGAACGGGTCCGTCGCCGGCAAGGCCGCGGGCCCGTCCGCTACATCCTCCTCCGCGCTCGCGAGGCATCGCAAGGAGCTCGGCACCTTCGCGGTGACGATTCCGTTCTTCGCGTACACCGCGTGCTTCCTGCTCGCCCCGACCGTCATCGTGGTCGTCGGCGCGTTCCAGACCCGTGACGGCGGCTTCACGCTCGACAACTTCAGCAAACTGTTCGAACCGAACACCGTCTCCGCGTTCGTCACCTCCATCCTCGTGTCCGTCGCGTCCTCCGTGATCGGCGCGGTGGTCGGCGGCCTCGCCTCCTACGCGCTCGTCATCGGCTCGAAGCCGAACGGCCTGCTGCGGCGCCTGGTCTCCGCGATCTCCTCCGTGCTCGCCCAGTTCGGCGGCGTGATGCTCGCCTTCGCGTTCATCGCGACGATCGGCATCAACGGCATCGGCACGATGCTCATCAAACAGGTGACCGGACTGACCGTCAACCCGAACTGGCTGAGCTCCCTGCCGGGCCTCGTGACCGTGTACTGCTACTTCCAGATTCCGCTGATGATCATCATCTTCCTGCCCGCCGTCGATTCGATCCGACCGCAGTGGCGCGAGGCGTGCGAGTCGCTCGGCGGCAACACGTTCCAGTACTGGACGCGCATCGCCCTGCCGATCCTCACCCCCCGTTTCATCTCCGCGTTCCTGCTGCTGTTCGCCTCCGCGTTCTCCGCGTACGCGACCGCCGCGGCCCTGTTCTCGCAGCGTTCGATCCTCGTGCCGCTGATGATCCAGGGCGCGATGCGCAACGAGATGGACCCCAACCAGCAGGGATTCGCCCAAGTGCTGGCATTCGCAATGATTATCGTCGTGGCCATCGTCATGCTGCTGAGCCACGCCGTGGAAAAGAGGGCCGGACGTTGGCAGTGAACACCACCACCGAAACCGTCGCGGCGTCGAACCGCCCGCCGCAACTGCGCGCCGCCCGCGTGCGCAGGCAGAGCGTCATCAAGTTCGTCATCCTGTTCGTCACCTTGGCGTTCCTGTTCGTGCCGCTCATCTCCATGCTCGTCTTCACGCTGCGCCACCCGCTGTCCGGACGCTGGTCCGCGGCCCCGTGGATCGCGATCTTCACCGGCAACGGCGAATCGCTCGGCGCCGACCTGACCGTCCTGTGGCAGGGGCTCGGCGCCTCGCTCGGCCTGTGCGTCGTGACCGTCGTGCTCATGCTGCTGCTCATGATCCCCACCATGGTGATTGTGCACATCCGCTCCAAGGCGCTCGAACGCGCCATCGAATGGGTTGCCACGCTGCCGCTGACCATCCCCGCCATCGTGCTCGTCGTCGGACTCGGCCCCATCTACCGCTGGCTGAGCTCCGCCGTGCTCGACACCAACCCGATCTGGCTGTGCTTCGCCTACGTCGTGCTCGTCATGCCGTTCGCCTTCCGCGCCATCGCCGTCGGACTCAACTCCATCGACGTGAAGACCCTCGTCGAAGCGTCCCGCTCGCTCGGTGCCTCCTGGCCGAAGGTCTTCTTCCGCGTCATCATCCCGAACCTGTGGCAGTCGATCCTGTCCGCCAGCTTCATCTCCATCGCCGTGGTGCTGGGCGAATATACCGTCGCCTCGCTGCTCGGCCGCATGAACCTGCAGGTCGCGCTCTACCAGCTCGGCCAATCCAACTCCCAGATCTCCACCGCCATGTCGCTGCTCGCGTTGCTGTTCGGCGTGGTGCTGCTCATCGCGCTCGACCTCATCTCCGAACATATCGGCAGGACGCGCACGGGCGAAACCAAGGAAGGCAAGTAACCGATTATGTCTCTCGCGCAACAGAACAACGTCACGGCCGGCGGCGCCAAGCAGGCCGAACACAAGCAGGCCGAACACGAGTTCAAGAACGACCCGACCGCCACGCTCGAAGGCGTGCGCGGCAAGGACGTGACCAAGGCCGCCAAGGCCCTGCTCAAGGATTCCGCCACCCGCGGCGGCGGCATCCGAATGCAGGACGTTGTCAAGATCTACCCCGGCTCCACCGTGCACGCGCTCGACGACTTCAACCTCGACATCAAGCCCGGCGAGATGGTCGTGCTGCTCGGCGGCTCCGGCTGCGGCAAATCCACCGCGTTGCGCTCCCTCGCCGGCCTCGAGGACATCCAGGGCGGCCGCATCCTCGTCGGCGGACAGGACGTCACCGGCGTGCCCGTCAACAAGCGCGGCATGTCGATGGTGTTCCAGGCGTATTCGCTGTTCCCGCACATGACCGCCGTCGAGAACGTCGAATTCGGTCTCGAAGTGCGCGGCGTCGGGCGTGAGGAACGTCGCCGCGTCGCCATGGAGCATCTCGAACTCGTCGGCCTCGCCGATCAGGCGAACAAGTTCACCCAGCAGATGTCCGGCGGCCAGCAGCAGCGCGTGGCGCTCGCCCGCGCGCTCGCCATCAAGCCGCGCGTGCTCCTGCTCGACGAGCCGCTCTCCGCGCTCGACGCGAAGGTGCGTGTCCAGCTGCGCGACGAGATCCGCCGCATCCAGCTCGACACCGGCACCACCACCGTGTTCGTCACGCACGATCAGGAGGAGGCGCTCGCCGTCGCCGACCGCATCGGTGTGATGAACCACGGCCGCATCGAGCAGATCGCCGCGCCGCAGGACCTCTACCAGCGTCCCGCCACCGAATACGTGGCCACGTTCATCGGTCTGACGAACCGTCTGCCCGGCGCCTCCGACGGCGAGGAGGCGGTCGTGTTCGGCCAGCGCGTGCCGCTGCTGCCCGGTTCCAGGAAGGGCGATCCGGTGGCCGTGCTCGTGCGCCCGGAGAACATCGCGCTCGTGCGCGCCGGCGAGGCCACGTCCGCGGCCGGCGAGCGCGCCCGCGTCGAAGTGATCCACTTCCTCGGCGCCGTGGCCCGCGTCGACTGTGAGATCTCCAGCGGCGAATACCGGCATTGGAACAAGGGCGAACATCTCAAGGTCACCGTGCAGCTGCCCGCGAACGAGCTGCCCGCCGGTCTCGCCGTCGGTGACGAGGTGATCGTCACGCCGCGCCCCGTCGCCGCGCTCGCCTGCTGAATCGCCTTGTGTGGCGTGCCGGCGGTGTGCCGGTGGCATGCCGTTCCGCGTCGCCTTGCGCCGTCCCGCACGGCCTCCCACGGCGGTTGTTGTCAAAAGTGTGCAGTCAACACACTTTTAACATGTTAAAAGTGTTGAGTTGATACACTTTTGACAACAACCGATTGGATAGGAGGCGATGATGCGGCGAATCATCGACGACAGGCTGGAACAGTGGAAACGTTCCGCACGGCGCAAGCCGTTGATTCTGTTCGGGGCGCGTCAGGTCGGCAAGACCTACGCCATCACGCATTTCGCGCGGCGCGCCTTCGACTCCATGGCTTACGTGGATTTCTCCCGTGAACAACGCGCCGCCGCGGTGTTCGGGGATTCCATCGCGCCGGCGGACATCGTGCATGGGTTGGAGACGCTGCTGCGGATGCGCATCGACCCGCAGCGGACGCTGATCGTGCTTGACGAGGTCCAATTGTGCGAACGCGCGTTGACGAGCCTCAAATACTTCTGCGATGACGCGCCCCAATACCATGTGATCGCCGCCGGCAGCCTGCTCGGCGTCAAGGTGAACCGCAGTCGGTACTCGTTCCCCGTGGGCAAGGTGGACATGCTCACCCTGCATCCGATGGACTTCGAGGAGTTCCTATGGGCGAAGGGGGAGGAGCGGCTCGCGTCGGACATCCGCGAGGCGTACCGCACGCCGGAGCGGGCGTTCGGATTCCATGACAGGGCGATGGAGCTGGTGCGCGAATACGTGCTCGTCGGCGGCATGCCCGAAGCGGTCGGCGTCTATGCGCAGTCCGGGCGTCTCGACGACGCGCGCGCGGTCCAACGCGACATCGTCACCGCGTATACGGCCGACATGGCGAAATACGCGTCGCCCCGCGAGACGCAGCGCATCCTCGAAGCGTGGAACAGCGTGCCGAAGCAGCTCGCCAAGGAGAACCACAAGTTCCAGTACAAGGCGATTCGTTCGGGCGGACGGTCGAACATGTATCAGGGGGCGTTGTCGTGGCTGGTGTCCGCCGGCATCATCACGCGTCTCACCCAGGTGAGCGAGCCGGTCGCGCCGCTGCGCGCGTTCGAGGACGTCTCCGCGTTCAAGATCTACATGGCCGACACCGGGTTGCTGTCATGCGAATACGACGCGCTCCCGGCCGACCTGGAACCGTCGGACGACAAGGCCTCGGTGTTCCGCGGCGGCCTGTACGAGAACTATGTGCTCCAACAGCTCACCGCCGCGGACGTCTCCCCGCACTACTGGGGGACGCTGAACCGCGGCGAGGTGGAGTTCATCGCCCGTGACGGCAACGGCGACGTCATCCCCATCGAGGTCAAATCCGGAACGAACGTGACGGCGCGCAGCCTCGTCGCCTATCGGGCGAAATACCGGCCACGGTACGCCGTGCGGTTGAGCGCGCGCAACTTCGGCGTGGACGGCGACCTGAGGAGCATCCCCCTGTACGCCGCATGGCTGCTGGGCGAGAACCTACGGTGAACGCGTGGCTGTGTCCTGATTTGATGCGGCCTTTACTATGGGCGTGACTATTATAGTCGTGACTAGTCACGCCCATAGTTTTGCGCTGGCATCGAGTGCCGTAAGCTGGGACGTATGAGTGATGAACAGCCGCAGATGACACCGTCGCAGATGACACCGTCCCAGACGTCTCAGTCGGGAGACCCGTACCGGCCGTTCTTCATGGAGGCGCACCGGCGGTTCACGCTGATCGGCGTCGGCCTGTGCGTGATGATCGCGTTCTGGGTGGGATTGAACATCGTCTTGTCCGGATTGCTGCGGCCGCTGTTCCCCGGCCCGGGCGGCGCTCCCATGTGGCTCTCCATGCTCATCTCGTCGGGGCCGCTGTATGCGGTCGCGATGCCGTTGGGGCTCAGCGTGTTCTCCCATGTGCCGGCATTGAAGGCGCGCGAGTTCAAGCTCGGCGCGAAACGGTTCTGGACGCTGATGATCGCGTGCTTCCCGATCATGATGGCGGGCAACATCATCGGCACGTGGCTGTCCGGCGTGATCTCGGGAGGCACGGCCACGAACCGCGTTTCCGAGATGATCCTGCACGTGGACCCGTGGGTGGACGTGCTGTTCGTCGTGTTGCTCGCGCCGTTCTTCGAGGAATGGCTGTTCCGCAAGCAGATCATCGACCGCACGCGCCGCTACGGCGAACGCACGGCCATCGTGCTGTCCGCGTTCGCGTTCGCGCTGTTCCACATGAACCTGTACCAGTTCTTCTACGCGTTCGGACTCGGTCTCGTGTTCGGCTACGCGTACATGCGCACCAGCCGGCTGCGCTACCCGGTGATCATGCACATGGTGATCAACGCGTCCGGTTCGCTCGTGGCGCCCGGCATCCTGAAGCTCATCAGCGCCGGCGGCGGCGACGTCGCCAAGATGATGGGCGGTTCGGCGGGCGAGGCCGAGATGATGCGCGTGGCCGAGCACGATCCGGTCGCCATGATGGGCGTCATGCTGCTCGGCCTGTACGGGGTGCTTATGGTCCTGCTCGTCATCGCCGGAGTGGCGCTGATCTGCGTGAACGTGAAGCGCATCGAATTCTACGACCCGCCCGAACAGCTGCCGAAGTGGTACGGCGCGCGCCTCGCGTTCCTCAATCCCGGCATGGCGGTCTACATCCTGCTCACCGTCGTGCTCGGACTGTGGCAGATGGGATTGATTACGCTCTTCTGACCGCGGTCTCTCCCTCCGTCATCGCTGCGCGATGCCACCTCCCTCGTCAGAGGGAGGCAGGGGCAGGTTGGTCATCGCTGCGCGATGCCGTTTCTACTCGGAGGCGCCGCCGTCCTTGACCAGGTAGTCGGCGGTGGCGATGGCGCGCGCCGCGCGGTCCTTCGCCGTGGACAGCAGCACGCCGTCGCGCACGAACAGCAGGATCTCGCCCTCCGCGCCGTACGGGGAGAACCCGGTGAACTTCACCAGCGGCGGGTTCTCCGGCCGTAGCACCGCGCTCGCGCCTGCCTCCACGCGCCGCAGCATGTCACGGCTCACCTCGTCCGGGTCGGCACTGCCCTTCACCGTGAACGGCACCGTGGCCATGCCTTCGGTGACCGTCGTGAGCTGCGTCAGCGAGGCGGTGTTGAGGATCGAGTTCGGGATGACCATCTGGTCGCCGGAGCGCGTCTCGATCATCGAATGACGCCACGTGATGTCCTTCACCGTGCCGGTCACGCCCTGGATCGACACCAGATCGCCTGGCTGGATCACGCGGCCGAGCATCAGCCCGAACCCGCCGATCACGTTCGCGATCGTGTCCTTCAGACCGAGGGACAACGCGACGCCGCCGACGCCGAGGGCGGTGACCAACGTCGTCGGATTGATGCCGAACACCGGTTGCAGCACCATCGTGGCGGCCGCGCACCAGACCACCACGCGCATCAGGTTGATGAAGATGGAGGCGCTGGGGATTTGCGAATTATCCAGCACCTTGCGTAGCAGCCGTCGCAGCACGCGGTCCGCCACCCACGCGGCGGCGACCACCACGAACAGCCACAGCAGTTTGCCCGCGTTCGCACGGAACCAGGCCGCAATCATGTCATCGAAGTTTTCCATGCGCACCACGATAAACGCGGGGGCTGGAAGCCGGTGCATATCCACCGGAGAATATCCGCAAAACCGCACGTCGGCGTGTCGCGCGCGGCGGGCACCCCCTCAGTCGCGTTCCGCGCGCCAGCTCCCCCTGAAGGGGGCGCGAATTCAGTCTGCGCCCCCTTCAGGGGGAGCTGGCCGGCCGTAGGCCGGACTGAGGGGGTGCCTGCCGGACTGAGGGGGTGTCGTTCCGGTCCCTACTCCCGAATCTCCCTACTCCCGGTGCTCGCGGCAGGTCTGACCCAATCCACGCGCCAGACGTATCGGATCGAGGATCTCGTCAAGCTTCTCCGCCGGCAGATCGGTCATCTCGCCGGCCACCTCGCGTACCGTGCGGCCCGAACGCACCGCTTCGGCGGCGATCGCCGAACCCCGCTCGTAGCCGATGTAGTGGTTGAGCGCGGCCGCGATCGACGGCGTCGATTCGGCGTGTGCGCGCCCCACCTCGGTGTGCACGACGATGCCCTCGATGCAGTTGACGCGGAACACGTCCATCGCGTTCGTGAGCAGCGACATGCCGGTCAGCAGCTCGTGCACCATCACCGGGTCGAACGCGTTGAGCTGCAGCTGGCCCTCGGCCACCGCCCAGTTCACCGTCACGTCCATGCCGAACACCATGAAGCAGCACTGGTTCACGCATTCCGGGATCACCGGGTTCACTTTCGCCGGCATGATGCTCGAACCCGCCTGACGCGCCGGCACGTCCAGATCGTTGAATCCGGCGCGCGGGCCCGAGTTGAGCAGACGCAGGTCGTCGGCCGCCTTCTTCAGGTGCACGGCGAGGTTCTTCAGCGCCGCGGAGGTCGACACGTACGCGCCCATGTCGGTCATCGCCGCCACCGGGTCCGGCGCCGCCGTGATCGGCAGGCCGGTGATGCGCGCCAGATGCTCGGTCGCCGCGCGCCGGAACCGCAGATCCGCGCAGATGCCGGTGCCGATGGCCGTCGCGCCGAGGTTCAGCTGCGCGAGCTGCGGCACGAGCCGTTCGAAACCGGCGAGATCGGATTTGAGCAGCGTCGCGAACGCGTGGAACTCCTGCCCGTAGGTCATCGGCACGGCGTCCTGCAGCTGCGTGCGGCCGAGCGTCACGTCGTTGATGTGCTTGTCCGCCAGATCGTGGAACGCCTTCGCGAGACGCTTCGTCGCCTCGGCGAGCGGATGGATCGCGTCGATCAGCGCCAGTTTGCACGCCGCCGGATACGTGTCGTTCGTCGACTGCGACTCGTTCACGTCGTCGTTCGGGTGGATGTACGCGTAGTCGCCGCGCCTGTGCCCGGCGAGCTCCAACGCGCGGTTGGCGATCACCTCGTTCATGTTCATGTTCGACGACGTGCCCGCGCCGCCCTGCATCACGTCCACCGGGAACTGGTCGGCGAGCTTGCCGCCCTCGATCTCGACGCACGCCTCGCGGATGAACCGCGCCTTGTCCGCGTCGATGAGCCCCAGCTCCTCGTTCGCGCCCGCACAGGCCCGCTTGACCGTCGCGTAGGCGCGGATGAGTTCGGGGTGCGCCGAATCGGTGATGCCGGAGACCGGGAAGTTGCCGATCGCGCGTTGCGTGTGGATGCCCCAATACACGTTCGCCGGTACGGCCAGTTCGCCGATGCAGTCGTGTTCGATGCGGACCGGCGCCGGTGCCGGCGCCGGTCCGCCGTCCGTCCGCATCGTGCCGTCGCCAGTCGCGTTCATTGCGTTCGTCTCGTTCGTCATGTCTCCATGATGTCGCCTCGACGCGGGAAACGCCATGATGACGCGATGATTCCCCTCTGTGAGAAACCGCACACCCCCTCAGTCCGCCTACGGCGTCCAGCTCCCCCTTCAGGGGGCGCGGAACCGGCTGGCGCATGTCCAACCTCTTGCGCCCCCTTCAGGGGGAGCTGGCGGGCGAAGCCCGTCTGAGGGGGTGCCGTCGCCCTCCTACTTGTTGTAGATGCGGTTCCAGTAGGCGAGCATGTTCTCCTTGGACATGGACAGGTAGATGCCCATCGCGAGCACGGCCACGTCCTCGTTGAGCAGGTCGTCCATCGAGACGCTCTGGCGCAGCTCCGGCCAGCGTTTGAGGATCGACAGCAGGCCGCCGGCCGTGAAATCGAGCAGCAGATCGGTCTTGAGGTCCAGATGGTCCGCGTCGAGGTCGAGCGTCTGCATCAGCGACAATCGCGCGAAATCATGCAGCGATTCGACGAGTTCGGGGGAGCTGTGCGGCCCGGCGAGCAGGGCGAGGCGGTCGAGACGCTGCTGTTCGCGCGGCGAATGCATGAAATGGGTGACGCGTTTGCGCCACTGCTCCTGCGGGTCGGCGTCCGGATCGGGCGCCTCCTGGATGAGCGGCGAGGTCTGCACCTCGGCGAGGATCGCGGCGTCGGCGAGTTCCGACAGTCCGGAGAAATGATAGTAGAACGAGTTGCGGTTCACCTGCGCGCGATGCACGATGTCGGTGACGGTGATGCGGCGGTACTCGCGGTCGGCGAGCAGCCCCCAGAACGCGTTCTCCATGCGCTCCTTGGCCGGTGGGATGCTCGAGTCCCTGCGTGGTCGTGACATGGTCCCTCCCGTCAACAATCTAGACAATCTGTCTAGACAGTATAACCAATAAGAGGACATGGGGCGAGCGCTGCGCTATGCGGGCTGTTCCGTGGGCTGTTCCTTGGGCTGGTTCCCGGACTGCCGCGCGGACTGTCCGCCGGACTGCCGCGCCATCGTCGCGCGCACCAGGATCGCCACCGCCTCCAGCAGATGACGCCGGTCCTGCGCCGGCAGGCCCAGCATCGACGCGATCATCGCCGGAATCGACCCCGGGAACCCGGCCATCACCTCGGAGAACGTCGTCGCGCCGTTCGCATGCAGCACCGCGAACAGCGCATCCACCGCGCGCTCGCGCTGCTCCACCGTCAACCCGGCCATCCACGCGTTCAACGACTGGTTGAACAGCTGCGAACTCGACGCAAGATCCGGCTCCGTCACGAACCGGTCGCCCTCCACCTGCCAGGAGAACGAGAAATGCTGCATGATCCCGTCCGAATCCGACGTGACCACGCGGCATGGCTCCGGCGTCTCAAAAATCTGCCCCACGATCGACGAACTCGGTACGATCTTCGTCACTTTCGGCTGGATGTCCAGATACTGCCGCGACGTGACCACGTTCGGCGGGAATCCCGGACCATCCAACGAATACACGTGACGGATGCGCCGGCGCACCTCCTCGTCCGCGTTCATCGCCGCGTACACCGCCAGATTGCCGCCCTTCGAATGTCCGGTGAGTACGATGTCCCCGCGCCACAGCCGCGCCACCATGTCGAGGTAGGCGCTCGCCGCCCGCTGCGCCGGCACCGGGTACTGGAAGGCCATGTTGAAGTCCTCCTTCCAGCCGATGAGCGAATCGTCGGTGCCGCGGAAGGCGATGACCAGCGTGCCGCCGCGCGTCGGTTCCTTGACGCGCGGGCGGCCGCGCCAATCCCTGCCGTCGGGCAGCATGAACGTCATCGCCGCGAACTGCGTCTGCTCGCCTGGATTCACGTGTTCGGCCACCGCGCCGAGCCGCGTCGCCGCGAACCGCGGCGAGGCGGCCACGGCGGCGAAGAAGTCGTGCGTCTCGTTCGGGTCGGTCAGACCGACCATCTGCACGTCCGGCTTGCCTGTGTCGGCCGCGCCGGCCGTATTGCCTGTATTGCCTGCCTCGCCCGTATCGCCTGCGTCGTCGCCGTTCCTGTCGCCGTCGCCGCCGGTGCTGCCGGAGTCGTCGGTGTCACCGCTGACCGCGCCCGTGAGCTCGCGATGCAGCGCCTGTTCCGCCTCGGCGAGCGTGACCGATTCGAACGGCTCGCGCACCAGCCCCTTGACCCACAGCCACGGGTGGCGCGGCTCGAACGCGCGCAGCCGGGCCGCGAACGAGCCGCCGCGGCCGCCGTTGCTCTTGCCTTTGGTCTCGTCGAGCGCGAGCGTGGGGGAGAGCCGCGCCACATCCTCGTAGGAGAGCGAGGCGAACACGAGCGCGTCGACCTCGTTGAACGGCGCGTCCGGATCGGTGAGCGGGCGTCGTTCGCCGGTCACATAGTCGAACACGTTGCCCATGGGCGTCTCCTTCCGTGCGTGTGTGGCGCGATTCCCGTGCGATGTCGCGATGTCGCGATGCCGCCGCTCGCGCCCGCCCGGTCGTTCGGCGGTCTCCGGTTGCACCCGGTTGCGTCCCATCGCGTTCAGTCACTCAGTCTAGTCGCGCTTCAGACGGCGCTCATGCGTCATTATCGGCGATTTCGTGCGGTTTTCGCGATGACGGAGACGTGCTGCGAAGCTCCAGGAATCGCGCGCGACACGCCGATGGGGCGTCTCGATTTGCATGATGGTGGAAACTCGCGTAAGTTATTCACTCGTTGCTTCACGGAGCAGCAAACAACTGCGGACATAGCTTAGTTGGTAAAGCGCAACCTTGCCAAGGTTGAGACCGCGGGTTCGAGTCCCGTTGTCCGCTCTCGGAAGGCCGAAGCGATTCGGTCTGAAGATGACCCGGGCGGTTGGCGCAGAGGTAGCGCACTTCCCTGACACGGAAGGGGTCACAAGTTCGAATCTTGTATCGCCCACGAACGTGTCTGCTTCGGCAGACGCGTGCATAACAAAACACGGGGCTATGGCGCAGCTGGTAGCGCATCTCCATGGCATGGAGAGGGTCAGGGGTTCGAATCCCCTTAGCTCCACTCGAAGAAGGAACCGGCGTCCGCCGGTTTTTTCGTCGAAACGCCGGTTTCGCTCGGACGAGCGGCATCGACGCGCGATATGGGCGATTGGCGCAGCGGCTAGCGCACTTCGTTCACACCGAAGGGGTCGTAGGTTCGATTCCTACATCGCCCACCACCAAGGCCACCGCCACAAGCGGTGGCCTTTTGCGTATTCGCGTCGCCTCTCATAGCCCGCGGCGCTTCAGATCGGCGACCAATCCCACGTAGAACTCGCGTACGTCGAAGCCGGGGATGTTCTCGCGGTTCAGGTCGATCATGTCCGCATGGGAGATACCGCGCACGCCGTTCGGCTCCAGCCAGGTGAAGCTCTCGCCCCACGGGAACGACGGCCGTGCGACCAGCCCGTCGTTCGGCCCGTCGAACCATTTCACCAGCGGGTACGTGAAGTTCAACGGGAACTTGCCGGTCGTCGCATGCGCGAGCCGCGATCCGACGCTGCGGCACAGGATGCCCGCGAACGGACCGAGCCCCGGCATACCCGCCGTGCGTCCCGCCGCGGCCGGCACCGCGAGACCAGCCGTACTGCCAGGCATCGGCACCGTTACCGTGCCGGCCGCACCACCCGCCGCCGCACGTGCTCCCTCCTCCAGCAACGCCGCATCGCCGATCTCCGCGTTGAGCCGCGCGCACCCCGCCTGCGTGAGGTCGTGCACCGCAGCCATGAAGTCGGGCCGCTTGTCGCCCAGATGCGAGGCGGCCGCGTTGTACGCCGCCTCGACGCGCCGCTGCACCGCCATCGGGATGTTCGTCAGCAGGTAGTCCGCGAACCCGCAGCCGCGATGCGGCGTGTTGATCGTCGTCAGCGACGCCACCCACCGACCGGCGCCGCACCGCGCGATCGCGTAGCGCATGTCCAATCCGCCCTTCGAATGGGCGATCACGTTCGCCTTCCCGCATCCGGTCGTTTCGACGATCCTCCGGATGCGTTCGGTCAGTTCGCGCGCGCTGTCCGCCACGGACGCCGCCGACTGGTGCTCGCCGTAGTACACGACCGCGCCGTTGCGCTCCAGCTCCGCCGGCACACGACCCCAATAGTTGAGCGCCTTCGTATCGCGGAAGAAGACGCCGTGCACGAACAGGACCGGGTAGCGGGTCGCGCACACGCGTGCGTCGGCGCGCGCCCGGTCCAGCCGCTCCTTCGCCGATTCGAAGCGCACCTCCTCCGCCACGGTGCGGATGATATGGTGCAACGCGATGAGATTCGCGATCGGGATCCAGCCGCACAGGACGCCGATCACGCGGATCTTCAACCCCAGTTGCACCGACGTGAGATACACGGTGACGATGCCGATCCAGAAGACCACCGATTCGACCACCACGACGCCGCCCAACGCGGCGAGCCACGTCGTCCAGCCGTCGGGAACCCAAGGGGCCGGCCATGAGGCCGTCAACATCGTCACAAGAGACGCCGCCAACGCGATGCCGGCGACCAGCGTCGTCCACCAGAACACGCGCAGCATGGCCACGCCGAACGCGCAGGCGGCGATCCGCCCGCTTTTCACCGGGGCGGCCGCCGTCGCGGTCGCCGGAGCACCTGGAACCTTCGCAGAGCCGTTCACGCTTTCACTATACGGCCCCTGTACGGCAAACGGAGGGTCATATCGCTTTGGAGGGGTACCGCCTCTCCTGAGCCGACACTTATCTGCGTTGCGAGGGGTGCCTGCAACGCGATATTCCCGGTTGCCGGCATGCAATGGCGCGGCCCATACCCGGAATATCCGTGGAAAGGTACCCCTCACAAGCCAGATACGCGTCCCACGGAACCGGAATGTACCCCTTCCAACGCAGAAGCCGTCGCAATCGCGACGGCTTCCAGGGCCGCGGCCCGTTATCCGCGGTTATCCGCGGTTATCCACGGCTTTACGGCAGCTGCACCTCGGCCGCCGGATGCTTGTCGCGCCACCACTTCTGCACGAAGTACGCGGCATAGCACACGACGATGAACAGCAGCTCGGCCACGAGCGCGAACCGCTGCTCCTTGTCGAAGAACACGAGCAGGAACGAGGCGGTGCACAGGATGAACGCGCCCCACGAGGTCCACGGGTATCCGGGCGTCGCGTACTTGAGCTCCGCGGCCGTATGTCCGGAGGCGACCCAGCGGCGGCGGAACACGATCTGGCAGTACGCGATCGCGATCCACACCACCACGGCCGACAGGCCGGACAGGGCCACGAGCACGAGGTACACGGTGGAGGCCGCCACCACCGAGGAGAGCAGTGCGAGCAGGCCGCCGGCCATCGCCGCGCACAGGGCCAGCATCGGCACGCCGCGGCGGTTCGTCTTCGCGAACCAGCGCGGGATCATGCCCTCGTGGCCCATCGACCACACCATGCGCGTCGAGGCGTACAGGCCGGAGTTCGAGGCGGAGAGCACGGCCGTGAGCACGACGAAGTTCATGATGTCCGCCGCGTACGGGATGCCCACCGAGTTGAGCACGAGCACGAACGGGCTTTCGCCCACGCCCGCCTGACGCCACGGAATCAGCGCGCTCATCACCACGATCGAGCCGATGAAGAACAGGACCAGGCGCCACAGCGTCGTGTGGATCGCCTTCGGCACCGCCTTCTCCGGGTCGCGCGTCTCGCCGGCGGTCACGCCGATCAGCTCGGTGCCGGAGAACGCGAAGTTCACGGTGAGGATCGTCGCGAACACGGGCATGAAGCCGTTCGGGAAGACGCCGTCCTTGAACAGGTTGTCGAACATCGGCGCGTGCGTGTACCCCTTCATCGGGATGATGCCGAAGATCGTGAGCGTGCCGATCAGGATGAACGCGCAGATCGCGAACACCTTGATCGAGGCGAACCAGAACTCCGCCTCGGCGAAGAACCGCACGGATAGGGCGTTCAGCGTGAAGATCAGCGCGATGCACGCCGCCGACCATATCCATGTGGGCGTGTGCGGGAACCACCGCTGCATGAGCAGGCCGGCCGCCGTGAACTCGGAGCCGAGCGCCACCGTCCACGTGAGCCAGTACTGGATGGCGATCACGAAGCCGGTGCCCGGTCCGATGAACTTCTCCGCGTACACGTGGAACGAGCCGGTCACCGGCATCGCTACGGACAGTTCGCCGAGCGTGAGCATCACCAGGTACACGATGACCGCGCCGATCGCGTAGGCGAGAATCGTGCCGATCGGTCCCGCCTGCTGGATCGTGTAGCCGGAGCTCAGGAACAGACCGGTGCCGATCACGCCGCCCAGCGAGATCATCTGCAGATGCCGCGCCTCCATGCCGCGCTTGAGGTTCGTGTGCAGTGCGTGCCTCGTATGCTTCTCGGTGCCGGTGGTCGGGTCGTCCGGCGGGGTGGTGGCCGGTGCGTCGGTCGCCGTCGCCGTCATGGCGTCGGCGCGCGCTTCCGCCGTCGTTCCGGCTTCGTTGTCGCTCATCTCTCTCGTCCTCTGTCTCGCGGTTGCGGTCGAATCGCAGACAGTATACGCTAGGCCGGTCACGAGCGGGACGCCGGTTCCGGCGCGACGTTCCGCCGGCGCGCGTGCCGCGACGCCGCGGGCGCGCACGCGCCGGCCGGTCTGGTTCAGTCCGCCTTCACGTCGCCTTCCGCGTTGGTGATCGCCTCGGCGATGTTGTCGCGGGTGAAGTCGTGATTGCGGTAGTCAGGATTGTCGACGGGCAGGTGCGTGACCATCGTGTCGAACACCTGGCTCAGGATTTCGCCGCGTTCGAGCACCGCGTCGAGCACGTGGCCTCCGATCGAATGGTCGTCGGCGAGGAAATGCTCGTGGAATCCGGCGACGGCCGCGCCGTGGAACATGACGGGGGAGAAGTAGCCGAGCATCGTGCCGCGCACGTCGTGGCCGAGGAAGATCGCCTGCCGGTCCGCGACCTCCTCGAGCGTCGGGTACGGTGCCTGCTGTTTGATGACGGCGCGCGTCTTGATGAAGCTGAACGTGCCGCGCACGATGACGGCGAAGAACGTGTTCGCGCGTCCGTTCGCCTCGACGATGCGCCGGTTGAGCTCCTCCAGGCCGATGTCGCTGCGTTCGCACTGGTACTGGAACGCGGCCCGGTGCATGTTCGCGAACGGCAGCGTCAGATCGTCGGGCACGGCCTCCACCTCGCCGGTGCGGCCCACCTTCCACGCGCGCCCGTCGAGCACGATGATCTCGCCGTCGAGCCCTTCGCCGGTGCCGATGCCCGTGTCGCCGTGGGTGAGCAGTTCGCCCATCGTCGTGGTGCCTTCCAGCAGCCCTGGCACGAGCAATGCGAGCGTGCCGTGCTGGTAGAGCACGTTCGCGCGGTGATCGTGGATCGGTTCGATCGATTTGCCCTTCAGTTCGCTCACGATTCCGTAATATAAATGACCGCCTCCGGCGAGGCAAGGAAGATGTCGCGGATTCCCGCATCCGCCGCCGTGACCTCGCTCACAGCGTGATTGCGTGTGGATTGGGCACGGCTGGGTATAGCGTATTCGCGTGCTTTCGGGGAGCCGCATCGTGGTCGACGGCGGCCGAATCCCCTCGGGAATCGCACGGGAAGAAGTATGCGGCATATGGTGACGAAGCTGGGATCGAAGCGCACGCTCACGCGTGAGGAATCATACGTTGACGGGCATCTGACGCACACGGCGTTCGTCTCGCTCGCCATCCTCACGTTCATCACGTTCGTCGGCAACTTCACGCAGCTCCAGCTGTCCGCCGCGTTGCCGTCGATCGTCGACGAATTCCGCATCAATGTGACCACCGGACAGTGGCTCACGTCCGTGTTCCAGCTTGTGATGGGCGTGATGGTGCCGCTCACCGCGTTCCTCACGCGCCGCTTCTCCACGCGCCAGATCGTCATCACGTCGATGATCGTGTTCACGCTCGGTTCCGTGTGCGCGTGGCTCGCGCCCACGTTCCTCGTCCTGCTCGCCGGCCGCGTGCTGCAGGCCGTCGGCACCGGCGTGATGTGGCCGGTCCTGCAGATCACCGTGTTCTCGATATTCCCGCTGTCGCGCCGCGGCGCCGCGATGGGCACCGTGGGCATCGCGATGAGCGTCGCCCCCGCCATCGGCCCGACGCTCGGCGGCCTGCAGACCGACGCGAACGGATGGCGTTCCATCTTCCTCACGCTCACGGTGATCGGTGCGCTCTCGCTCGTCGCCGCCGTGCTGTGGCTGCATGATTTCGGCGAGAACGACGCGACCGCGCGGGCCGACTTCTTCTCCGTCGCCCTGTCCGTGTTCGGTTTCGGTGGACTGATGTTCGGATTCACGAACATCGAGAACTATCCGTTCACGCATCCGATGGTGTGGGCGTCGATGCTCGTCGGCGTGGTCGGCATCATCTGGTTCGTCGCGCGTCAGGTGCGCCGTTCGCGCCGTTACCGTGAGGG
Organism: Bifidobacterium sp. LH_419; assembly: GCF_056356955.1. Classification (NCBI taxonomy): domain Bacteria; kingdom Bacillati; phylum Actinomycetota; class Actinomycetes; order Bifidobacteriales; family Bifidobacteriaceae; genus Bifidobacterium; species Bifidobacterium sp. LH_419. The sequence continues at coordinate 69,749 of NZ_JBKEVG010000010.1, read as the reverse complement.
CGTCGTGCGCGGGGAGAGGCCCGAGCCGGCGCTGCTCGACCTGGGCGTGCTGAGGAACCACTCGTTCACCGTAGGCACGATCACCGCGTCGCTCGCGTTCTTCGCGTTCAGTTCGATTCTGGTGATCATGCCGCTCTACATCCAGAACGACCGTGGCTACTCCGCGACGATGAGCGGCCTCATCATGCTGCCCGGCGCGATCGGCCAGTGCATCTCCCAGCTGTTCGGCGGCAAGGCGCTCGACCGCTTCGGCGCGCGGCCCGTCGCCCTGTTCGGCGCGATCATGCTCACCGTCGGCACGATCGGCATGAGCCTCATCTCGTCCGACACGTGGATCTGGTGGGTGTCGATCTGCCAGTTCGTGCGTCAGATCGGCATGGGGTCGCTGCTGATGCCGATCACCACGTGGTCGCTCAACTGCCTCGAGCCCTCCGGTATCTCCGCCGGCTCGGCCGTGACGAACACGGCCCGTCAGGTGGCGGGCGCGATGGGCGCGCCGATCCTCGTGATCCTGATGGAGACGTTCACCGCCATGTACCATGCGGGCGGCATGTCCGCGACGCTCGCGAACATCGCCGGCATCCAGTGGGCGCTGCGCATCTCCGCCACGCTGTGCTTCGTCATGGTGTTGCTCGTCGCCTTCGGCGTGCGCGGCAACGGCGCGGGCTCCGCCCACGAGGCCGCCGCCCGCGCGATGCGCCGCCTGCGCCGGTAGCGCCGTTAGCGCCGTTAGACTGGGCGTATGAGTGATGTGCCCAAGCCGGTGAAGGCCCCTGTGAAATCTCCCGTCGGCTCTCCCGCAAAGTCCCGCGCCACGGGCGTGCGGGACTGGATTCCCGACCAGCCGGGAGCGTGGGTGATGGCGCTTGCGCCCGCGGCGGCCGGGCTTGTCGCAGGAGGTCCGACCCGGGATTCCGTGTGGCTGGTGGTGCTGTGGGCGCTGTGCTACTGCGTGCAGTTCGTCGCGGCGCGGTGGCTCAAATCCCAGTTCGCGCGGCGGTACCGGATGCCCGTGGCGGGGTATGGGGCGGCGCTGGCCGTGTTCGGGATTCCATTCATCATCGTCAATCCGGGCATACTGCGCTGGGCTCCCTTATATATGGTGCTGGCCGCGCTCTCGTTCCTCGCCGCATGGTTCAGGCGCGAACGCAGCCTGTGGGGCAACGCGGTGGCCGTGCTCGCCTCGTCGCTGATGGCCACGGTCGTCGCCTCGTATGGGGCGCATAATCCGTTGCATGCGATGATGCCGTCCACGGCGGTGATGATGTCGGCCGTGTTCGCGGTGACGCAGTTCGGTTCGGTGCTGTTCGTCAAGACGATGATCCGCGAGCGGGGGAGCCGCGCGTACCTCGTCGCATCGATCGCATGGCATGCGGCACTGTTCGCGGGCGTGACCTGGTGGGTGTGGTCCGCGGCGGCAGGACTCGGACCCGGCGCGTGGATGCGCGCGCGGTTCCTGTGGGCGCAGCTCGCCGCGGTCTGGCTGCTGGCGCGCGCGGTCACGCTGCCGTGGATCGGTTCGCGCCGACGGGTGAAGCCGGTCGTCGCCGGCATGGTCGAGATGGTCTCCACCCTGCTGGTCTTCGTCGCCGTGCTGGCGGTGACGACGGCATGAGCCTGCCTTATACGGTGACGGCGTGTCGCGGGGGCGCGCTCGTCCAAGGCCGGTGATTAGATACTCAAGTTGCCTGATTTGGGCTCGCACATTGGAAATAACAAAGCGAGCACGGGCCGGCGGATCGCAGTGCGATTCGTGGTGCCGTGCACTGATGTCGGATGACCGCCAGAGGACGTATGTCCAAGGGAGGCCATGCGCGCCGGTGCCCTGAAGAAGCAGGCTGGAAACCAGTACACGAATCGCTAGAAAGGGCGGACGGCAATGGCGGGACAGAAAATCCGCATCAGGCTTAAGTCCTATGACCACGAGGTCATCGACCAATCGGCGAAGAAGATCGTCGAAACGGTGACGAACGCGGGCGCAACTGTTGTTGGCCCCGTTCCGCTGCCGACCGAGAAGAACGTTTTCTGTGTTATCCGTTCTCCTCATAAGTACAAGGATTCTCGCGAGCACTTCGAGATGCGCACGCACAAGCGCCTCATCGACATCGTGGACCCGACCCCGAAGGCCGTGGATTCCCTGATGCACATCGATCTGCCTGCGGACGTCAACATCGAGATCAAGCTGTAAGGGAGGAGGGAACCGCTATGTCGCAACATAAGGATCGCAAGGCGCTGCTGGGCAAGAAGCTCGGCATGTCGCAGGTGTGGGACGAGAACGGCTTCTTCGTGCCCGTCACGCTGGTGGACGTCTCCACCAACGTCGTCACCGCCATCAAGACCCCGGAGACCGACGGCTACACCGCCGTCCAGCTCGGCTACGGCCAGATCGACCCGACGAAGGTCACCAAGCCGCTCGCCGGCCACTTCGCCAAGGCCGGTGTGACCCCGCGCCGTCACCTCGTCGAGGTGCGCGAGGACAACGCCACCGAGTACGAGGTGGGCCAGGAGCTCAACGCCGACGTCTTCGCCGAGGGCGCTGAGGTCGACGTGACCGGCACCACCAAGGGCAAGGGCTTCGCCGGCACCATCAAGCGTTGGGGCTTCAAGTCCTACCGCCGTACCCACGGCTCCCACAAGAACGAGCGTCGCCCCGGTTCCGTCGGCGCGTGCGCGACTCCGAGCCGCATTCTCAAGGGCAAGCGCATGGCTGGCCGCATGGGTCATGTGACCTCCACCGTGCAGAACCTGACCGTCGTCTCCGCGGATGTCGAGAACGGCATCCTCGCCATCAAGGGCGCCATCCCGGGCCCGAAGGGCGGCATCGTTCTCGTTCGCTCCGCCGTGAAGGGAGCCTGATAAGCCATGGCTAACGTTACTCTGAACGTCACCGACCCGCAGGGCCAGGCCGCCGGCACCGTCGAGGCCCCGGCCGACCTCTTCGGCTTCTCCGCCGAAGAGGTCCAGTCCCGCATCCCGCTGATTCACCAGGTCGTCATCGCGCAGCTCGCCGCCCGTCGTGCCGGCACCCACGCGACCAAGACCCGCGCCAACGTCTCCGGCGGCGGCAAGAAGCCGTGGAAGCAGAAGGGCACCGGTCGTGCCCGCCAGGGCTCCATCCGCGCCCCGCAGTGGTACCACGGCGGCGTCGTGTTCGGCCCGCAGCCGCGTGACTACTCCCAGCGCACCCCCAAGAAGATGAAGGCCGCCGCCCTCAAGTACGTGCTCTCCGACCGCGCCAACGCCGGTCGCGTGGCCGTCGTCGACTTCGGCGTCTCCGAGAAGCCGTCCACCAAGGCCGCCATCGCCGCCCTGAACCCGGTCATCGGTGAGAAGTTCGCCACCATCGCGCTGACCCGTGACCAGGTCAACGAGTGGCTCTCCGTGCGCAACCTTCCGTATGTCCACCCGATCTTCGTCGATCAGCTCAACACGTACGACGTGGTGACCGCGCAGTACGTCGTCTTCACCAAGGAGGCCCTCGAGGCCTTCGTGGCGGCGAAGACCAAGAAGGAGGCCTGATTTCCATGGTCGCTATTCACAAGCCGGCTCACGACATCATCATCAAGCCCGTCGTGTCCGAGAAGAGCTACGCCGCCTCCGATCGTGGCCAGTACACCTTCGTGGTGGCCCCGAACGCGAACAAGGTGCAGATCAAGCAGGCTATCGAACAGATCTTCAATGTCAAGGTGACGAAGGTCAACACCCTCAACCGTGAGGGCAAGCGCACTCGCGCCCGCCTCGGCTTCGGTCGTCGCGTTTCCCAGAAGCGTGCGATCGTGTCCGTCGCCGAGGGCCAGACCATCGACATCTTCGGTAACTGAAGGTTAGCCGAGAAAAGTTAAAGGAAGAACTACATTATGGCTATCCGCGTTTACAAGCCGACGAGCGCCGGCCGCCGCAACGCCTCCGTCTCGGACTTCTCCGAGATCACGCGTTCCACGCCTGAGAAGTCGCTCGTTCGTCCGCTCTCCAAGACCGGCGGTCGTAACTCCTACGGCCGTATCACGTCCCGCCACCGTGGCGGCGGCCACAAGCGCCAGTACCGTCTCATCGACTTCCGTCGCTGGGACAAGGACGGCGTGCCGGCCAAGGTCGCTCACATCGAGTACGACCCGAACCGCTCCGCCCGCATCGCCCTCCTGCACTACGCCGACGGCGAGAAGCGCTACATCATCGCGCCGAAGGGCATCAAGCAGGGCGACGTCATCGAGACCGGCGCCCAGGCCGACATCAAGCCGGGCAACAACCTGCCGCTGAAGAACATCCCGACCGGTACGGTCATCCACGCCATCGAGCTCAAGCCGCTCGGCGGCGCCAAGATCGCCCGTTCCGCCGGCACCTCGGTCCAGCTCGTCGCGAAGGACGGCGCCTACGCCCAGCTGCGTATGCCGTCCGGCGAGATCCGCAACGTCGACGCCCGCTGCCGCGCGACCGTCGGCGAGGTCGGCAACGAGGACCACGCGAACGTCCAGCTCGGCAAGGCCGGCCGCGCCCGTTGGATGGGCAAGCGCCCGATCACCCGTGGTGAGTCCATGAACCCGGTCGACCACCCGCACGGCGGTCGTACCCGCGGCGGCAAGCCGCCGGTCTCCCCGTGGGGCAAGGGCGAGGTTCGTACCCGTCGTCCGAAGAAGGCTTCGAACAAGATGATTGTCCGTCGCCGTCCGTCCGGCAAGAACCGCAAGTAAGGAAGATTCGAAGCGATGACTCGTAGCATCAAGAAGGGCCCCTTCGTCGACGCCCACTTGCAGAAGAAGGTCGACGAGCAGAACGAGAAGGGTACCAAGAACGTCATCAAGACGTGGTCCCGCCGTTCGATGATCACCCCCGATTTCATCGGACACACGTTCGCTGTCCACGATGGTCGCAAGCACGTCCCGGTGTTCGTCACCGAGGCCATGGTCGGCCACAAGCTGGGTGAGTTCGCCCCCACGAAGACCTTCAAGGGTCACGTGAAGGACGACAAGAAGGCCCGCCGCTAAAGGAGAGAATGACTTATGGAAGCTAAAGCAATCGCCCGTCACGTCCGCGTGACGCCGCGCAAGGCTCGCCGCATGGTCGACCTCATCCGAGGCAAGCAGGCGACCGAAGCCCTCACCATCCTCAAGTTCGCTCCGCAGGACGCGTCCATCCCGGTTCGCAAGGTCCTCGAGAGCGCCATCGCCAACGCGCGCGTCAAGGCCGACAAGGCCGGCGAGCCGTTCCGTGAGAACGACCTGGTCGTCAAGGCGACCTACGTGGACGAGGGCGTGACGCTCAAGCGTTTCCGTGCTCGTGCCCAGGGCCGTGCCGCTCGTATCAACAAGCGCACCTCCCACATCACGGTCGTCGTCGCCAACAAGGAAGGAAACCGCTAAAGATGGGTCAGAAGATCAATCCCTTTGGCTACCGCCTGGGCGTCACTGAAAACCACCGCTCCAAGTGGTTCTCCGATTCCAACAAGGCCGGCGAGCGCTACAGCGACTTCGTCCTTGAGGATGACAAGATCCGCAAGGAGATGAACAAGGACCTCGAGCGCGCCGGCGTGAGCAAGATCGTCATCGAGCGCACCCGCGACCGCGTCCGCGTCGACATCCACACCGCCCGTCCGGGCATCGTGATCGGCCGCCGCGGCGCCGAGGCCGAGAAGGTCCGCGCCAAGCTCGAGAAGCTGACCGGCAAGCAGGTCCAGCTCAACATCTTCGAGGTCAAGAACGCCGCGCTGGACGCCCAGCTCGTCGCTCAGGGCATCGCGGAGCAGCTGACCAACCGCGTCACCTTCCGCCGCGCGATGCGCAAGGCCCAGCAGGACGCCATGCGCGCCGGTGCCAAGGGTATCCGCATCAAGCTCTCCGGCCGTCTCGGCGGTGCCGAAATGAGCCGTTCCGAGTTCTACCGCGAGGGTCGCGTCCCGCTGCAGACCCTCCGCGCCCTGATCGACTACGGCTTCTTCGAGGCCAAGACGACCTACGGCCGCATCGGCGTCAAGGTCTGGATCTACAAGGGCGACATGACCGAACGTGAGTTCGAAGAGCAGCAGGCCCAGCAGAACAACCGTCCCGGCCGTCGCGGCGATCGCCGTCCGCGCCGTGGCAACCGCAACGCCGGTGCCGCCCGCAACGCCGAGGCCCCCAAGGCCGAGGCCGCCGCGGCCCCCGCTGCCACGGAAACGAAGGAGTGAGCAAGAATGCTTATCCCAAAGAGGACCAAGTACCGCAAGCAGCACCGTCCCGTCCGCTCCGGCATGTCCAAGGGCGGCAACGAGATCAACTTCGGTGATTACGGCATCCAGGCGCTGGCCCCGGCTTACGTGACCAACCGCCAGATCGAGGCCGCGCGTATCGCCATGACCCGCTACATCAAGCGTGGTGGCCGCGTGTGGATCACGATCTTCCCGGATCGTCCGCTGACCAAGCACCCGCTCGGCGCCCGAATGGGTTCCGGTAAGGGTACTCCGGAGTTCTGGATCGCCAACATCCACCCTGGTCGCGTGATGTTCGAGATCGGTGGTGTCTCCGAGGACGTCGCCAAGGAAGCCCTGCGTCGTGCCATCGACAAGCTCCCCATGAAGTGCCGTGTGATTGCTCGTGAAGGCGGTGACATCTGATATGGCAGTCGGAACCGAAGAATACTCCATCAAGAATCTCAACGAGAAGACCAACGCGGAGATCGAGGGCTTCCTGAAGAAGTCCAAGGAAGAGCTGTTCAACCTGCGCTTCCAGTCCGCCACCGGTCAGCTCGAGAACACGGCCCGCCTCAAGGCCGTCAAGCACGACATCGCCCGCATGTACACCGTGCTGCGCGAGCGCGAGCTTGGCATCACCTCCGAGCCGGCCGACGAAACCGCTAAGGAGCAGTGATCATGGCTGAAGAGCAGCAGGAGCGCAACTTCCGCAAGGTTCGCCGCGGCTACGTCGTGTCCGATAAGATGGACAAGACGATCACCGTGGAGCTGGAGAACCGCAAGACCCACCCGCTGTACGGCAAGGTCGTCCGCACCACCAAGAAGGTCAAGGCCCATGACGAACACAACGAGGCGCACATTGGCGACCTCGTGAGTATCATGGAGACTCGTCCTCTGAGCAAGACCAAGCGTTGGCGTCTCGAGTCGATCATCGAGCGCGCCAAGTAAAAAAATAAGTTCGGCAAGGCTCGCCGTCCACCGGGCGCGGTTAGATAGATGTTCTGTGCGTCTATCCACCGCGCCCGGTGTGCGGGGAGAACCAGCTCGGCTAAGGAGAATCAATGATTCAGCAGGAAACGCGGCTTCATGTCGCCGACAACACGGGTGCCAAGGAAATCCTTGCCATCCGCGTGCTCGGTGGCTCGAAGCGACGCTATGCCGGCCTGGGCGACGTCATCGTCGCCTCGGTCAAGGACGCGATCCCTGGCGGATCGGTCAAGAAGGGTGACGTGGTCAAGGCCGTCGTCGTCCGTACCGTCAAGGAGCACCGTCGTGTCGACGGCTCCTACATCAAGTTCGATGAGAACGCCGCGGTGATTCTCGGCTCCGGCCGTGAACCGAAGGGCACTCGTATCTTCGGACCGATCGCCCGTGAGCTTCGCGACAAGAAGTTCATGCGCATCGTGTCCCTCGCCCCGGAGGTGATCTGACATGGTAGCCAAGATCAAGAGCGGCGACCAGGTGAAGGTCATCCGCGGCAAGGATCGCGGCAAGGAGGGCAAGGTCCTTCGCGTGCTGCCGAACGACCGTCTGATCGTCGAGGGCGTTCAGATCGTCAAGAAGCACGTCCGCGCCACCCAGCAGGGCCAGCAGGCCGGCATCGTCTCCGTCGAGGCTCCGATCCATCGCTCCAACGTGATGGTCATCGACCCGGAGACCGGCAAGCCGACCCGCGTCGGCGTCATCGTGAAGGAAGAGGCGCGTGACGGCAAGGTGAAGACCGTGCGCGTGCGCGTCGCCAAGAAGTCCGGAAAGGAGCTGGCATGACCGACACCACTACCGTCGAAGCGCCGGCCACCCCGCGCTTGAAGGTGCAGTACAACGAGCATATCGTGCCTGAGCTCGAGAAGGAGTTCAAGTACTCCAACCCGATGCAGGTCGCTCGCGTCCAGAAGGTCGTCGTCTCCATGGGTGTCGGTGCCGCCGCTCGCGACTCCAAGCTCATCGAGGGCGCCGTCAAGGACCTCACCCTGATCACCGGCCAGAAGCCGAAGATTACCAAGGCCAAGAAGTCCGTCGCGCAGTTCCACCTGCGTGAGGGCCAGGCCATCGGTGCGTACGTCACCCTGCGTGGCGACCGCATGTGGGAGTTCCTCGATCGTCTGCTGACGATGGCCCTGCCGCGCATCCGCGACTTCCGTGGCATCAACGGCCACCAGTTCGACGGCCAGGGCAACTACAACTTCGGTCTCACCGAGCAGTCCATGTTCCACGAGATCGATCCGGATTCCATCGACCACCAGCGTGGCATGGACATCACCGTGGTGACCAGCACCAAGGACGACAAGGAAGCCTACGCGCTGCTCAAGCACCTCGGCTTCCCCTTCAAGGAGAACTGATATGGCAAAAACCGCTCTTAAGAACAAGGCGGCCGGCAAGCCGAAGTTCAAGGTGCGCGCCTACACGCGTTGCCAGGTCTGCGGTCGTCCCCATTCCGTGTACCGCAAGTTCGGCCTGTGCCGCATCTGCCTTCGCGAGAAGGCCCACCGCGGCGAGCTGCCCGGCGTTACGAAGTCCAGTTGGTAAACATCGACGCTGAAGGTCCGCGGCTGTAGCTCTCCTGGAGCCCCAGGGGAGCCGGCGGCGGAAACCACGGCGAGAAAGGGCATAAGCCCACATGACAATGACAGATCCGATCGCAGACATGCTCACGCGTCTGCGTAACGCGAGCGCGGCGAAGCACGAGACCGTGGATATGCCGTACTCCAAGTTCAAGAAGAACATCGCGGAGATCCTGAAGCGCGAAGGCTTCATCAAGGACTACACCGCCAAGGAAGCCAAGGTCGGTCAGACCCTTGAGGTCACCCTCAAGTACGGTCCGAACGGCGAGCGTTCCATCCAGGGCATCAAGCGCATCTCCAAGCCGGGCCTGCGTCGCTACGCGAAGTCCGACTCCCTGCCGATGCCGCTCGGTGGCCTCGGCATCGCGATCATCTCGACTTCGTCGGGACTGCTGACCCAGAAGGAATGCCTCGATCGAGGCATCGGTGGCGAGATCGTCGCCTACGTGTGGTGAGAAAGGAGAGCTGACACATGGCATCGCATATTGGTAAGCTCCCCATCGCCATCCCCGCTGGCGTTGAGGTCAAGATCGACGGTCAGAACTTCGAGGCCAAGGGCGCGAAGGGCACCGATTCCTACATCCTGCCGGAAGGCATCACCGCGGCCGTCGAGGGCAACGAGATCATCGTCACCCCGGCCGACGACCTGCGTCCGACCCGTGCCAAGCACGGTCTGGCCCGCTCCATCATGGCCGGCATGGTCAAGGGCGTGCACGACGGCTACTCCAAGACCCTGGAGATCGTCGGCACCGGTTACCGCGCCGTCGCCAAGGGCAAGGGCATCGAGTTCTTCCTCGGCTACTCCCACACGATCACCGTCAACCCGCCGGAAGGCATCACGCTCAAGGTGACCGACGCGACGCACGTCGTCGTCGAGGGCACCGACAAGCAGATGGTCGGTCAGGTGGCCGCCAACATCCGCAAGCTGCGCGCTCCGGAACCCTACAAGGGCAAGGGCATCAAGTATGCCGGCGAGCATATTCTGCGCAAGGCTGGAAAGGCTGGTAAGTGATATGAGCGTCACTATTTTCGGCAAGGGCAAGAAGGCCGCGCTCAAGCGTCGTCACGCCCGCATCCGCAAGCGTATCTCCGGCACCGCCGAGCGTCCGCGCCTGGTGGTCACCCGTTCCAACCGCCACATGGTCGCGCAGGTCGTGGACGATACCAAGGGCATCACCCTGGTCTCCGCCTCCACGCTGACCGCTGACTTCGCCGGCTTCGAGGGCACCAAGGTCGAGGCCGCCAAGAAGGTCGGCGAGCTCATCGCCGAGAAGGCCAAGGCCGCCGGCATCGAGTCCGTCGTCTTCGACCGTGGTGGTCACAAGTACACCGGCCGTGTCGCCGCCGTCGCCGATGGCGCCCGTGAGGGAGGTCTGGCACTGTGAGCGAAGAAATGAAGGAAACCCAAGTGGCTGAAGAAACTCAGAACACTCAGGCTGCCCCGGCTGACGAGAACAACGCCAACGCCAACGACGAGCGTCGTGGCGGCCGCCGTGGCGGTCGTCGCGGCGAGGGCCGTCGCGGTGAGCGTCGCAACCGTCGCGAAGAGAACAAGGGTGATGAGCTCCTCGATCGCGTCGTGACCATCAACCGCGTGTCCAAGACCCACAAGGGTGGCCGTACGTTCAGCTTCGCCGCCCTCGTGGTGGTCGGCGACGGCAACGGCACCGTGGGTGTCGGCTACGGCAAGTCCCGTGAGGTCCCGGCGGCCATCGCCAAGGGCCAGCTGGATGCCAAGAAGCACATGTTCACCGTGCCGCGCGTCCGCGGCACCGTCACCCACCCGGTGATCGGTCACGACGCCGCGGGCACCGTCCTGCTGCGTCCGGCCGCCCCCGGTACCGGCGTTATCGCCGGTGGCCCGGTGCGCGCCGTCATGGAGTGCGCCGGCATCACCGACGTGCTGACCAAGTCCATGGGCTCCCCGACCGCGATCAACATGGTCCGTGCGACCGTCGCCGCCCTCAAGCAGCTTGAGGAGCCGGAGGAGATCGCCGCCCGTCGTGGTCTCGCCCTGAACGAGGTCGCCCCCGATGCCCTGCTGCGCGCCCGCGCCGCCGGCATCGCCGAGGCCCGCAAGGCCCGTGAAGAGGCTCAGGCCGCCAAGGCCGCCGAAGCGAAGGATGGTGAGTGATAGATGGCTAACCTGAAGATCACGCTCCACCACGGTCTCGTGAACCGCACGCCGAAGCAGCGTGCCGCCGCGCAGACCCTGGGTCTGAACAAGATCGGCAAGACCGTTGTCCGTCCGGACATCCCGGCCAACCGCGGTCTGGTGAACGTCGTTCGCCACCTGGTCACCGTCGAGGAGGTCGACTGATTATGGCAGACAACGAAATCCTGCAGATGCACGATCTGAAGCCGGCTCCGGGCGCCAACAAGGCGAAGACCCGCGTCGGCCGCGGTGAGGGCTCCAAGGGCAAGACCGCGGGTCGCGGCGCCAAGGGCCAGACCAAGCGCACCAACGTGCGTCCTGGCTTCGAAGGTGGCCAGCTCCCGCTGTACATGCGCCTGCCGAAGCTCCGTGGCTTCAAGAACCCGTTCAAGGTCGAGTTCCAGGTCATCAACATCGCGCGTCTCGTCGAGCTCTTCCCGGAGGGCGGCGAGGTGTCCGTCGAGAACCTGGTCGCCAAGGGCGCCGTTCGCGGCAACGCCCCGGTGAAGGTCCTGGGCGACGGCGACGTCTCCGTCGCGTTCACGCTCAAGGGCGTGAAGGCCTCCGTTTCCGCCAAGGCCAAGATCGAGGCCGCCGGCGGCAGCATCGAAGCCTGATTCGCCTTCGCGGATCACTCACTTCGGTGAGATAACTTCACGAACATGACCCTCTCGCCCCTCGTGAGCGAGGGGGTCATGTCGTTTCCGACGACTTCTACCCGCGTCGGGGTCCGTGATTTTCCCCGTGTTTTTCCCCGCGATTCCGACGCATTGTTAGCGCTAAGTAGGCACGATACGATATGCTCGTGCGTTAGCGTTCAAAACACGAACACATGAGCATAGCTGTAGCGCCTTGGGCGCATGGGAGGATTTCAGGTGAGGACGTTAATTCAGGCCCTGAAGACGAAGGAGCTGAGGAAGAAGATCCTCTTCGTCCTGTTCATCATCATCATCTACCGCATCGGTTCGTTCATCCCGACCCCGGGCGTGGACTACACCGTCGTGCAGAAGTGCGTGGCGCCCCTGCAGGGCAGCCAGGAGAACTTCATCGGACTGGTGAACCTGTTCTCCGGCGGCGCCATGCTGCAGCTGTCGATCTTCGCGCTGGGCGTCATGCCGTACATCACCGCGTCCATCGTCGTGCAGCTGCTGCGCGTCGTCATCCCGCGCTTCGAGGCCCTGCACAAGGAGGGCCAGTCCGGCGAGGCGAAGCTGACGCAGTACACCCGATACCTCACCATCGGTCTGGCCGTGCTGCAGTCCACCACGATCCTCGTCACCGCCCGCTCCGGCGCGCTGTTCAACTACGCCTGCTCCCAGGTCATCCCCGACGGTTCGGTGTGGAACCTCGTGGTGATGGTCCTCATCATGACCGGCGGCACCGGCCTGATCATGTGGATGGCCGAGCTCATCACCGACAAGGGCATCGGCCAGGGCATGTCCGTCCTCATCTTCATGTCCATCTGCTCCGGCTTCCTGCCGCAGCTGTGGGAGATCGGCTGGGGCACCAACGGCACCGACGGCGACTGGACCAAGTTCGGCATCGTCGTGTCCGTCCTCGTCGTCATCCTCATCTTCGTCGACTTCGTCGAGCTGTGCCAGCGCCGCATCCCCGTGCAGTACACGCGCCGCATGATCGGCCGCAAGATGTACGGCGGCTCCTCCACCTACCTGCCGCTCAAGATCAACATGTCCGGCGTCATCCCGCCGATCTTCGCCTCCTCGATCCTCGCCATCCCGACGCTCATCGCGCAGTTCGGCAAGACCGACCAGAGCTGGGTCAAGTGGATCAACGCCAACCTGGCGAACACCACCAGCGTGTGGTACATCGCGCTGTACGCGCTGATGATCGTGTTCTTCTGCTTCTTCTACACGGAGATCACGTTCAACCCGGACGAGACCGCCGACAACATGAAGCAGTACGGCGGCTTCATCCCCGGCATCCGCGCCGGCAACGCGACCAGCCGCTACCTGAGCTACGTGATGAACCGCCTCAACACGGTGGGCGCCGTCTACCTGTTGTTCGTCGCGCTCATCCCGACCGTCCTCATCATGGCCCTCGGCCTCAACACGCAGCTGCCGTTCGGCGGCACGACGATCCTGATCATCGCGGGTGTCGGCCTCGACACCCTGCGCCAGGCCAAGGCCCAGACCGAGCAGTTCCAGTACGCCGGATTCCTGCTCGAAGACATCGACCACAAGGAAAACTGAGCCAACAAGACAAGGAGCAACGACATGCGTCTTCTCATCATGGGCCCGCAGGGCGTCGGCAAGGGCACCCAGGCCGCGCTGCTCGCCGAGCACTACGGCATCCCCGCCATCTCCACCGGCGACATCTTCCGCGCCAACATCAAGGGCAAGACCCCGCTGGGCCTCAAGGTCATCGAGTACACCGACAAGGGCGAACTCGTGCCGGACGAGCTGACCAACTCGATTGTCAAGGACCGCCTCGCCCAGGACGACGCCAAGAACGGCTGGATCCTCGACGGCTACCCGCGCAACGCCTCCCAGGTCGAGGCGCTCGACGCCATCCTCGCCGAGCTCGGCACCCCGCTCGACGCGGTGGTCGCGCTCGATGCCGACCACGACGTGCTCATGCAGCGCATCGCCAAGCGCGCCGAGGAGCAGGGCCGCACCGACGACAATCCGGAGGCCATCGCCAAGCGCCTCGCCACCTACGCGAAGGAGACCGCCCCGCTGCTGGACACCTACAAGTCCCGTGGCCAGCTGGTCGCCATCGACGGCGTCGGCGAGATCGACGAGATCCAGAAGAACATCGTCGCCGCGCTCGACGCCCGCTGAGTGTAGCGGCATAGCGCGCGTATACCACACGACGGAAGAGCCGGACGAAATGACACGCCGAGTGTCGATTTCGTCCGGCTCTTCGCTATCCTAGTAGATTGGTGTGTCTTCGGATACGTCAATGTAATGCAACCAACGAAACGGAAGCCGGGAGCTCATGGCAAAAGACGGTGTGATTGAAGTCGAAGGTCGGGTGGTCGAAGCGCTGCCCAACGCGATGTTCCGCGTTGAACTCGAAAACAAGCACATCGTGCTGGCCACCATCTCCGGCAAGATGCGGAAGAACTACATCCGCATCCTCCCGCAGGACCGCGTCGTGCTCGAGATGAGCCCGTACGATCTCAACCGCGGTCGCATTACGTACCGTTACAAGTAAGGTACAAGCAAAGGATAACCATGAAGGTCAGCCCTAGTGTGAAGAGGATCTGCGAGAACTGCCGCGTGATCCGTCGTCACGGCCGCGTCATGGTGATCTGCACCAACCCCCGCCACAAGCAGCGTCAGGGCTGAGAGCAGATTCTCCAGCGGCACAATTGAAAATCAGGCGCTCACTCACAGTGCTTCCCGCAAGGGAACGACACTGAACCACGGGTACGTAGGCCCGTGCCGGACAGCCGGACGAGTGGGTGCAAGACCTACGTCAACCAGAAGGAATCGCAATGGCACGTCTTGCCGGAGTCGACATCCCCAATGAGAAGCGCATCGAGATCGCCCTCACCTACATCTTCGGTGTGGGCCGTACTCGTGCGAAGGAAACGCTTGCCGCGACCGGTATCAACCCGGACATCCGCGTCAAGGATCTCACCGACGAGCAGCTGATCACGCTGCGTGACTACCTCGAGGCCAACTACAAGATCGAGGGCGATCTGCGTCGTGAAATCGACGCGGACATCCGTCGCAAGATTCAGATCAACTGCTACCAGGGCCAGCGTCACCGCAGGGGACTTCCTGTGCGCGGCCAGCGCACCAAGACCAACGCCCGCACCCGCAAGGGCCCGAAGCGCACGGTCGCCGGAAAGAAGAAGGCCACCAAGTAATAGGTGGCATTGGCACGGGCCACGGGGTGACACCCATCGCCCGAGCCGCAACCCCAAGCAAACAAGTTCGTTACTAGGAAACGAGGGTCAATGGCAGCGCCTAAGCAAGCCGCTCGTAAGCCCGCTCGTCGCCGCGATCGCAAGTCGATCCCGGTGGGCCAGGCTCACATCAAGTCCACTTTCAACAACACGATCATCTCGATCACCGATCCGTCCGGCGCGGTTGTGTCCTGGGCGTCCGGTGGTGACGTCGGCTTCAAGGGCTCCCGTAAGTCCACGCCGTACGCTGCCGGCATGGCCGCCGAGTCCGCCGCCCGCAAGGCGATGGAGCACGGCGTCAAGAAGGTCGATGTGTTCGTGAAGGGCCCGGGTTCCGGTCGTGAGACCGCCATCCGTTCCCTGCAGTCCGCTGGTCTCGAGGTCGGTTCCATCACCGACGTCACCCCGCAAGCGCACAACGGCGTTCGTCCTCCGAAGCGTCGTCGCGTCTGAGCACTACTAGACAATATTCATCCAACCCGCTGTTGGCCCGGTGAGTGCACCACCGGCCAAAAGCTGAAAGGATACCACAGTGCTTATTGCACAGCGTCCGACTCTTACCGAGGAATCGCTGAACCCCCAGCGCTCCCGCTTCACCATCGAGCCGCTCGAGCCGGGCTTCGGCTACACGCTTGGCAACTCGCTGCGCCGCACCCTGCTGAGCTCGATTCCGGGAGCCGCTGTGACTTCGGTGCGTATCTCCGGTGCCCTGCATGAGTTCACCACGCTGCCGGGCGTCCAGGAGGACGTGACTGAGATCCTGCTCAACATCAAGGGCATCGTGCTCACCAGCGAGTACGACGAGCCCGTCGTGATGTACCTGCGCAAGAGCGGCAAGGGCGAGGTCACCGCCGGTGACATCACTCCGCCGGCGGGCGTGACCATCGCGAACCCGACCATGCACATCGCCACCCTCGCGGAGGACGGCGAGCTCGAGATCGAGTTCACCGTCGAGCGTGGCCGTGGCTACGTGCCGGCTGCGATGAACAAGCAGGACAATGACGAAATCGGTCGCATCCCGGTCGATTCCATCTACTCCCCGGTGCTCAAGGTGAGCTACAAGGTCGAGGCGACCCGTGTGGAACAGCGCACGGACTTCGATAAGCTCATCCTGGACGTGGAGACCAAGCCGGCCATCTCCCCGCGCGACGCGGTGGCTTCCGCCGGTTCCACCCTGGTGGAGCTGTTCGGCCTGTGCCGTGAGCTCAACACCCAGGCCGAAGGCGTCGAGGTCGGCCCCGCCCCGGTGGCGGAGGAGTCCAACCCCGAACTCGCCGTGCCGATCGAGGATCTCAACCTCACCCAGCGCAGCTACAACTGCCTGAAGCGCGAGGGTATCCACACCATCGGCGAGCTGGTCTCCCACACTGAGCAGGATCTGCTCGATATCCGCAATTTCGGCATGAAGTCCATCGACGAGGTCAAGGAGAAGCTCCAGTCTCTGGGCATGTCCCTCAAGGCCTCCCCGCTGGGTGGCTTCGATGCCAACAATCTCGAAGGCGGCACCTTCTTCTCGCCTGAAGACGAGTGAGAACCCGTTAGCCGCATTCGACCAACCGTCCGACCGGTTCGGATGTTCGGGCCACTGCCCACCTGAACCGGCCTGACATAAGGAGTTACTATGCCCACACCCAAGAAGGGCCCGCGTCTGGCCTCCAGCCCGGCGCACGAGCGCCTGATGCTCGCGAACATGGCCACCAGCCTGTTCCAGAACGGCCGCATCGTCACCACGCTGCCGAAGGCCAAGCGCCTTCGTCCGCTGGCCGAGCGCCTGATCACCTTCGCCAAGCGCGGTGATCTGCACTCCCGCCGTCGCGTGATGCGCGTCATCCGCAACAAGTCCGTCGTGCACGTGCTGTTCACCCAGATCGCCGAGCAGATGGAGCAGCGTGAGGGTGGCTACACCCGCATCGTGAAGATCGCCCCGCGCAAGGGCGACAACGCGCCCGCCGCCATCATCGAGCTCGTCACCGAGCCGGTGAGCAAGAAGCAGGCCGTCGTGAAGGAAGCCGAAGCCGCCGCCAAGTCCGCCGAGACCGAGGCTCCGGCTGCCGAGGCTCCGGTTGAGGCTCCGGCCGAGACCGCCGCCGAGGCCACCGAGGCTCCGGCCGAGCAGGCCGAGTGAGCCGTTAGCGTCAGCTGACTCGCGATACAAGGGGTCGGGAATCCACCAGGGTTCCCGACCCCTTTCGCATACCCACCCAATTCCCCTTCCTCCTCTTCCATCCCACCTATCCACCCCACCTATCCCACCTATCCACCCCACTCATCACCCACTCAACCTCCCATGGTGCGGTAAAACACCCATGGTGCGGTAGGCGAAAATGGCGGAATTCCGCCGTTGTGGAGAAAGTGTGTTGCCGCACCATGGGAGAGAGGGCGCTATGGGGAGGTGAGTGATGGGATGGTGGGTTGTGGAGGAGTGGGTTGTGAAAAGGTGGGTTGTGGAGAAGTGGGGAAGTGAGTCGCGGGGAAGCGTTACGGCAACGTGCGGACGGCGCGGATCGCTTCGGCGCGGGAGGCGAGTTCGTCGTCGGGCGGGTAGGCGACGTGTTCCAGCGTGAGTCCCTGCGGCGCGATCGGTCCCGTCGATCCCTCGCGCTTCGGCACGGCCATTTTGCCGGCGAACCAGTCCAGATCGCGTTTGCCGATGCCCACCGCGACGCATGCGTTGACGAGCGATCGCACCATGTTGCGCGCGAACGCGTCCGCGACGATCGTGAAGCACACCAGTCCCGACTCCAGCGTCGGCGTCACGTACCCGATCGTCGCGTCGTCGCCGGTACCGTGCGTCGCGACGTCGTCGCGCGCCGGTACCAGCGGGCGCGACGGGACGCGCGTCCACGCGGCGCGCTTCACCTCGCGAATCGTCGTGCCTCCCGGATTCGGCGTCGCGAACGAACCGAAATCATGGAGTCCCAGCGTCATCGCCGCCGCCCGGTTCATCGCGTCCAGGTCGAGCGTGTCGTCGATGTGCAGCACGCAGCCGCGCAGACGCGGGTCCACCTCGCTCGCGCGGTCGGCGATCCGGTACACGTACGTGCGTTCCAGCGCCGAGAACCGTGCGTCGAAGCCGTCCGGCGCGACGGACACGCGATGGATCGCGATGTCCATCGGCAGAAGACGTTGCAGACGATGCTCCAGCGCGGTGGCCGCCGGCACCTTCATGTGCCCGACGGCGCGTTCCAGCGTCGATTCCGCGATGTCGAGATGACAGACCTGATGGCTCGCGTGGACGCCCGTGTCGGTGCGTCCGGCGACGACGAGACGAAGCGGCTCGTCCGGGTCGTGTTCGGGCACGCGCAGCAGCTTGTGCAGCGCCGCCTCGATGGTGCCCTGCACGGTGCGGATGTCCGGTTGCGTGGCCCATCCGTAGAAGCCGCCGCCGTCGTATGCCAGGTCGATGCGCAGTCGTGTCATAGCCAACGAGTATACGGTTCAGCGCCGATGCGGCGGTGATGGTGCGGCGATGCAGTGACGCGATGATGCGACGATTGTGATGATTGCGACGATGCGGCGGTGACGTGTTCGTAACATTGGCGCGCGTTTGCCGAAACCGGGTCTTCCTACGGTGAGTCGGGTACGAAAGACAAGACCCATCACAAGGAAAGTGGCACGATGATTGAATCGGCGGCGAGCAGGCTTGCGGCGGAACTGGTGGCGCGACGTGAGGAGATCAACCGCGAACTGAGCCGCAACGGCGTGCGGTTCGGCGTGTACAAGGACGGCGTGTACAAGGACCGTCTGTTCCCCTACGACCCGATTCCGCGCGTCATCGAATCCGACGAGTTCGACGAGCTGGAGGCGGGCCTGAAGCAGCGCGTCAACGCGCTGAACGCCTACCTCAGGGACATCTATTCGGAGAAGCGGATCATCCACGACGGCGTCGTGCCCGAGGAGTTCGTGTACACGTCCGCCGGCTACTACCCGCAGGTCAACGGCGTGACGCCTCCCGGCGGCGTGTTCGCGCACATCGCCGGCGAGGATCTCGTGCAGGGCGAGGACGGCCGCTGGTGGGTGCTCGAGGACAATCTGCGCATCCCGTCCGGCGCCAGCTACCCGCTGTTCGCCCGCGACATCGAACGACGCACGAATCCGCGACTGTTCCGCGAGATTCACGTGCGCGACAACCGCGACTACCCGCGCCTGCTGCGCAAGTCGATGGACTTCGTCTCCACCGAGGGCATCGCCGTGGTGCTTACGCCGGGACGCTACAACTCCGCGTTCTTCGAGCACGCGTATCTGGCGGAGAAGACCGGCGCGACGCTCGCCTTCCCCGAGGACCTCGAAGTCGTCGAGAACAAACTGTTCTTCCTCGACTACGCGGGCAACCGCCATCGCGTCGGCGTCGTCTACCGCCGACTCGCCGACGACTTCCTCGACCCGTTCGCGTTCAACCCGGATTCGGTGATCGGCGTGCCGGGACTCCTGTCCGCCTACCGCGCCGGCAACGTGGCGATCGTCAACGCGCCGGGCAACGGTGCCGCCGACGACAAGGCCATCTACTACTTCGTGCCGCGCATGATCAAGTACTACCTCAACGAGGAGCCGATCCTGCACAACGCGCCCACCTACATGCCGATGTTCGAGAAGGACCGCAAGGAGGTCCTCGACCGCATGGGCGAGCTCGTCATCAAGGACGTGGCCGAGGCGGGAGGCTACGGCGTGGTCTTCGGCCGCGACCTTGACAAGGCGAAGCGCGAGGAGCTGGCCGACAAGATCAAGACCGACCCGCGCCGGTTCATCGCGCAGGAGATTATCCAGTTCCGCGACATCGACGTGGTCGACCCGGCGACGGGGGAGCGGAGCCCGCGCAAGTGCGACCTGCGCGCGTTCGTCGTGACCGGCCAGAACACGCACGTGTGGTATTCCGGCCTGACCCGCTACTCGTCCGTGCCTGGCCAGATGATCGTCAACTCCTCGCAGGGCGGCGGCTTCAAGGACACGTGGGTGCTCGCCCCGTCCGACGGCAGCAAGGACTTCGCGCGCGGCGCCGAGATCGAATCGGTGAGCCTCATGCCGCATGCGCGCAAGCATTCGCTCCAGCTTGTCACCGCCTCGAAGGCCGACAACCTGTACTGGCTGGGCCGCTACACCGAACGCGCGTTCACCACGCTCGTCCAGTTCTTCCCGTTCTACGACCGCGTGATGGATGAGAACCCAGACGCGTTCCGCCCGTTCGCCCGCGCGCTCGACCTGCCGGAGGACTTCGAGGACTTCGACACGTTCATCCACTCGTTCCTCTACGACGGCACGAACCCGGATTCGGTGCGCTCCGCCATCGTCGCCGCGTTCAACAACGCGGTCATCCTGCGCCCGGAATTGAGCTCGCGCCTGCTGCAGTACGTGGAGCTCGCGATGACGAACATCACCGACGCGGCCGAACGCTCCGCCAGCGCGGAGGACATCTACACGCAGCGCGACGTGGCCGACGACATGCTCGCCTTCTGGGGCGGCATCGAGAACTCGGCGGCGGACATGACGCTCAAGGCGTTCATCTTCATCGGCAAGTACATCGAACGCATCGACCTGTACACGCGCTTCGGCATGCCGATGGCGGAGATGGAGGCGCCGCTGCGCAAGCTGGAGACCTACGCGCACGCGCTCGACGGCATGCCGCTGCCGCAGTGCTTCGCCGAGGGCGTGAGCTGGCTGCTCGGCCAGCTGCCGCAGCGCGGCTACCCGGAGCTCAACGGGCGCCTGCAGGAGTTCCTCAGCGACTTCGGCCGGCGGTCCATCCACGGCGACATCAAGGACGGCAGCTCGCTGAGCTCGATGAACATGGACGCGCGCAGGCCGTGACCTGGGTCACACTGGTAAAGTTGGAAGACAGTATGTCGTTCCTATGCCGTCCACTTTCCCGGAGCCTGAAGCATGAAAAAACTGGTGTTTGATTATGAGATGAAGCTCAGCTTCAGCTCACCCGTCACCGACCACCGGTTCCAGTTGCGGTGCATCCCCGCCACCGGCCCGCGCCAGCAGGTCGTGGACGTGGAGATCGACATCGAACCGGACGTGGAGTTGGAGACCACCATCGACTCGTTCGATTCGGTCGTGAAGACCGGGTACATCCCCGAGCCGCACGACGTGTTCAACTACAAGGTGACCGGCATCGCGTTCGTCGACAACGAGCACATCAAGCCGGAGATCTACAAGCCGCTCTACCGGTTCGACTCCGCGCTGACGATCCCGGGGCCCGCGGTCGAGGCGCTGACGGCGATTTGCCGCGGGCGTCTCGCCGCCCTGCCGGACAGCGCCTCGCCGATCGACAAGGCGCGCGAGATCATGGACGAGGTGTTCCGCGCGTTCGTCTACACGCCCGGATCCACGACGATCCGCACGACCGCCGAGCAGGCGTTGGCGCAGCGCAAGGGCGTGTGCCAGGACTACGCGCACGTGATGCTCTCCGTGGCGCGCCACTGCGGGCTGATCGCGCGCTACATCGCGGGCCTGCTGGGCGGCGAGGGCGCGACGCACGCGTGGGTGGAGATCTATCACAACGGCCGGTGGATCGGCCTCGACCCGACCCACAACCGCATGGTCGACGACAACTACATCACGATCGCCCACGGCCGCGACTACCGCGACTGCATGCTCGACATTGGCATTTTCTCCGGATACAACGTCCAGCAGAGCCAGTGGGTCAACGCCTCCGTCCACGAGCAGGAGCTGTAGCGGCGGGTCGCGCGCGACGCGCGGTGATTTGCGTATCGGACGAACAGGCTTATAATGAACAGGTTGCGTTTTACGTGACGACTGGATAAGTGTCCGAGCGGTCTAAGGAGCACGCCTCGAAAGCGTGTGAGGGCGAACCCCTCCGCGAGTTCGAATCTCGCCTTATCCGCGATATCAAGGGCTTCGGGAATTCCCGAAGCCCTTTTCGTATGCGGCCGTTCTCTGGCCCCCTCTGACGAGGGGGCTGTCAGCCGAAGGCTGACTGGGGGAGAGACAGCGGCCGCAGGCCGCGGAAGATACGGCATCGGCCGCAGGCCGATTCGATGTTCCCGCGGCCTACGGCCGCTCATCTTCTCTCCCTCCGTCATCGCTTCGCGATGACACCTCCCTCGTCAGAGGGAGGCGATGTTCCGTAGAGGGGGCCGAGGAGCCGTTGCTCAGCGGAAGAGGGCGGAGTCGGCGGAGGGGTAGCCGAGCTCCATCGCACGCCAGGCGCGGGCGGCGGCCATGCGGGCCAGCCAGGCGAGCGTCTTGCGCGACGGGGACGAGGCCGTGCCCGAGGCGTCGGACGAACCGGTGCCGCTCGAATCGGCGGTGCCCGAGCCGGATTCCGCGGAGCCGGAGCCGGCGGCCGATCCGGAATCATCCGTCGTGGAACCAGTCGTCGAATCGTAGGTGGCGGTGCTGTTGGACGTATCGGATTCGGCGGCGATATCGGACGAATCCGCATCGTCGACGCCGCCGATCGCGTCGAGGTAGGCGCGGGCGCAGTCCATCTCGACGACGGCCACCGTCGGCGCTGTCACGCCGGCCGCGGAATCCTCGATCGTGTCGGGATGTGCGAGAAGCTCGTCGACGGCGTACACCTTCTGACGTGGGTCCCGGCTCGCACCGGACAGCGTGAACAGGCGCTGGGCGGCGGTCTTGTGGTTGTCGGAGGCGGCGAGCGTGGCGTCGTCGACGCCGCGCGCCGCCAGCACCTCGAGCGCGAAACCGGCGCGGTCCTCCGCCAGCGACATCGCCGCCAACGCGTCGGCTCCCGCGTCGAGCCGCACGACGTCGCCGTAGTCGACGGTCGGCGGCGTGGGCGAGGCGACGCCGAGCGCCGCGCCGAGCGTCTCGGTGCGGTAGGCGACCTGCGCCGAGCGCAACGCGCCTTCGGCGAACCGCGACGTGCAGACGGAGGCGACGGTGAGCCACGCGTCCGTCGCCGCGAGGCCGTTGAGGTAACGCATCATCGTCGGCTGCGCGTCGGCCGTGCCGGCGTCGCCGCCGGTGCCGGCCTGCGCGGTCAGGTAGGCGCTTTCGCAGGCGCCGAGTTTCGTCGCGTCCGTGTTGCGCGCTTCGAGATGCGGCGTGGCGCATCCCGCCAGCGGCGCGACGAATGCGCATACGGCGACGGATGCGGCGAGACGCGAGACGAGACGCGATGACGTGGGATGCGATAGGGGACGCGACCTGCGGCGCGAGGCGAGACGGGCGATGACGGCGCCGGGGCCCGTGCCCCGCGCGCCCACGGCTGAATCTCGAAGTGTCTGCATAAAACAGTAGAGTAAACATCGACTGTGACCAAATGGGCCAAGAGCCGATATAACTGAACTCAAGGGAGGTCTTGCGACATGGAACTGGACCTGCAAGGCATGCACAAGCTCGCATCCGAGCAAGGAATCGACCCGGCCGCGCTCGACGCGGCCCTCGCCGAGGCGCTGCGCCTCGCCTACATGAAGACCTCGCACCCGGCCAAGCACGCGCGCGTCGAACTCGACGAGCGCGCCGGCACGTTCACCGTGTGGGCCGCCGACGAGATTCCGGGCACCCCCACCGAGGAGGACCCGCACCCGGCACCGACGCTCGGCGAGGAGTACGACGACACCCCGCGCGACTTCGGCCGTCTCGCCGCCGCCACCGCGCGCCAGGTCATCACCCAGCTGTTCCGCCGCGCCGAGGACGAGCGCGTGTTCGGCGCGTTCTCCGGTCAGAAGGGCAAGCTCATCACCGGCATCGTCCAGCAGGACGTGAAGGACCCGTCCAACGTGCACATCGCCGTCGGCGATGTCGAGGCGATCCTGCCCCGCCGCGAGCAGGTGCCGGGCGAGCGCTACCGTCACGGCCAGCGTCTGCGCGTGTACGTGGTGAACGTGGGCCGCGGCGTGAAGGGCCCGGAGATCATCGTCTCTCGTTCCCACCCGGAGCTCGTGCGCAAGCTGTTCGAGCGCGAGGTCCCGGAGCTCGTCTCCGGCGCCGTGTCGATCATGGCGATCGCGCGTGAGGCCGGCGCCCGTACGAAGATTGCCGTCAAGGCGAACACGGACGGCGTGAACCCGAAGGGTGCGCTGATCGGCCCCGGCGGCGCCCGCGTGCGCGCCGTCATGGAGAACCTCGGACCGGAGAAGATCGACATCGTCGACTACTCCGACGATTCGGCGAAGTTCGTGGCCTCCGCGCTGAGCCCGGCCGTCGCGACCGGCGTGCAGGTGATCAGCGAGAAGAACAAGACCGCGATCGCGTTCATCCATGACGACCAGCTGTCGCTCGCCATCGGCAAGGAGGGCCAGAACGCGCGTCTGGCCGCCAAGCTTACCGGTTGGAAGATCGGCATCGAGTCGTCCGAGGCCCACGCGAAGAAGGTCGCCGCGGAGAAGGCCGCTGAGGCCGCCGAGGCTGCCGGTGCGGCGTCCGGCGACGCCGCCTCCGCCCCGGAATCGGCCCCGGAAGCGAAGTAACCGGAAGGCTTGCGCCCGGCGTGCCCACATCCAGCGCTTTGAGTATGCTTGATGCGGTATGCCGGGCGTAAGCATGCCCGGCCAAAGAACGAGGATTACACGATCATGGTCGCACGATGAACAGGCTCGTCGTCTTCAAGTTTTGACCGCGCAGGCGCGTGGTCACGGATAGGAGAACAAGTAGTGGCGAAACCACGCGTTTATGAAATTGCCAAGGAACTCGGCATCGACAGCAAGACCGCGCTGGAGAAGCTGAAGGATATGGGGGAGTTCGTCAAGTCCGCCTCCTCCACGGTCGAGCCCCCGGTGGCTCGCAAGCTCAAGTCCGCCTTCGCGAAGCAGGGCGGCAACGGTGGCCAGGGCGGCAACCGTCAGAACGGCGCCGGCTCGCACGGCGCGAAGGGCGCGCGTCCGGCGGCCCCGTCCGCGCCGCGTCCCGGCCAGCATCATCCGTCTCCGGCCCCGACTCCGGGCCCGGCGGCGTCCCACACCTCCCACACGTCCTCCGCGCCGACTCCGGGCCCGCGTCCGGCGGCGCCGACCCCGGCTTCGGCCGCGGCCGAGCACGAGCAGCGTCCGGTTCCGGGCGCGCGTCCGTCCGCCCCGCACCCGGGCCAGCATCGTCCCGGCCAGGGCGGCGCGCAGGCCGGCGCCGGCTCCCGCGGCGAGCGCGGCGATCGCGGTCAGCATCGCGGCGAGCGCGGCGAACATCGTGGCGAGCGCCGCGGTGAGCGCCCCGGCCAGAACCGTTCCGGCGCCCCGCGTCCGGGCGGCGAGCGTCGCGGCGGCCAGGGCCGTCCGACCGGCGCCCCGACTCCGGGCCCGCGCAACAACCAGCCGCGCGGCGGCCAGCAGGGCGCTCCGCGTCCCGGCCAGGAGCACGGCGGCCAGCAGGGTCAGGCCGGCCAGCGTCCGCACACCCCGGGCCCGCGTCCGGGCAACAATCCGTTCAGCCGCAAGCAGGGCATGCACACGCCTACGCCCGGTGACATCCCGCGTCCGCATCCGATGGCGCGTCCGACCGTGAACGACAGCCGCAACGGCGGCGGTCGTGGTCGCGGCGGCGCCCGCGGCGGCTTCCGCAACGGTCGTCCGGGGCAGGGCGGCGCTCCGCGTCCGGGCCAGTGGGGCCACAACCGTCCGGGTCAGGGCGGTGCGCAGGGCGGCGGCGCCCGCGGCGGCTTCCGCTCCGGCACCGGCACCGGCGGCTTCCAGAACAACGGCGGTCCGAGCAACGGTCCCGCGCGCGGCGGCGGTCGCGGTCGCGGCGGCGCGGCCGGCGCGTTCGGCCGTCAGGGCGGCAAGAGCTCCAAGGCGCGTAAGAACCGTCTGCAGAAGCGCAGGGAGTACGAGGAGATCAAAGCGCCGACCATCGGCGGCGTGCGCATCCCGCGCGGCAACGGTCAGACCATCCGCCTGCGCCAGGGCGCTTCCCTCGCGGACCTCGCGGAGAAGATCAACGTCAATCCGGCGGCCCTCGTCACCGTGATGTTCCATCTCGGCGAGATGGCCACGGCCACGCAGTCCCTCGACGAGTCCACGTTCCAGATCCTGGGCGAGGAGATCGGCTGGAACATCCAGATCGTCTCCGCCGAGGAGGAGGACAAGGAGCTGCTCCAGCAGTTCGACATCAACCTGGACGAGGAGGAGCTGCAGGAGGACGAGGATCTGAAGCCGCGTCCGCCGGTCGTCACCGTCATGGGCCATGTCGACCACGGTAAGACCCGACTGCTCGACACGATCCGCAAGACCAACGTCATTGAGGGCGAGGCCGGCGGCATCACCCAGCGCATCGGCGCCTACCAGGTGACGGTCGAGCTGGACGGCGAGAAGCGCAAGATCACGTTCCTCGATACCCCGGGCCACGAGGCGTTCACCGCCATGCGTGCCCGCGGTGCGGAAATCACCGACGTGGCGATCATCGTCGTGGCCGCGGATGACGGCGTCATGCCGCAGACCGTCGAGGCCATCAACCACGCGAAGGCCGCCCACGTGCCGATCGTCGTGGCCGTCAACAAGATCGACAAGCCGGGCGCGAACCCGGACAAGGTGCGCGGCCAGCTCACCGAGTTCGGCCTCGTGCCGGAGGAGTACGGCGGCGACACCATGTTCGTCGACATCTCCGCCAAGCAGAACATCAACGTCGACAAGCTCCTCGAAGCGGTGCTGCTCACCGCCGACGCGGACCTCGACCTCAGGGCCAACCCGGATATGGACGCCCGCGGCGCCACCATCGAGGCGCGACTCGACAAGGGCCGCGGCGCCGTGGCGACCGTGCTCGTCCAGCAGGGCACCCTGCACATCGGCGACGCGATCGTGGCCGGCACTTCGTACGGCCGCGTGCGCGCCATGCTCGACGAGAACGGCAAGCACATGAAGGAGGCCACCCCGTCCACGCCGGTCCAGGTGCTGGGCCTGACCTCCGTGCCGACCGCAGGCGACCTGTTCCTCGTCGCCCCGGACGACCGCACCGCGCGTCAGATCGCCGAGAAGCGCCAGGCCACCGAGCGTGCCGCGCAGCTCGCGAAGCGCCGCAAGATCGTCTCCCTCGAGTCCCTGAAGGAGCAGTTCGCCAAGTCCGAGGTGGACATGCTCAACATCGTCATCAAGGGCGACTCCTCCGGCTCCGTCGAGGCGCTCGAGGACTCCCTGATGAAGATCGAGGTGTCCGACGAGGTCGGCATCCAGGTCATCCACCGCGGCGTCGGCGCGATCACCCAGAACGACGTCAATCTCGCCACGGTCGACAAGGCCGTCATCATCGGCTTCAACGTGCGTCCGAACCGTCAGGTGCAGGACCTCGCCGACCGCGAGGGCGTGGAGATCAAGTACTACTCGGTCATCTACCGCGCCATCGAGGACATCGAGGCGGCCCTCAAGGGCATGCTCAAGCCGGAATACGAGGAGGTCGTCACCTCCCATTCCGAGATCCGCGAGATCTTCCGCTCCTCCAAGTTCGGCAACATCGCCGGCGTCATGGTGCAGGACGGCGAGGTCAAGCGCGGTACGAAGTGCCGTATCCTGCGCAACGGCGTCGCCACGGTCAACGACCTGGAGATCTCCTCGCTGCGTCGTTTCAAGGACGACGTGCAGTCCGTCAAGGAAGGCTACGAGGCGGGTATCAACCTCGGCACCTTCAACGACATCGAGCTCGGCGACATCATCGAGACCTTCGAGATGCGCGAGGTCGAGCGCAAGTAGCGCACAATGGTCGCCTCCGCGGGAAGCGGAGGCGGCGGTTTTCATGCTCCCCCTGTCAGGGGGAGCTGCCGAACGAAGTGAGGCTGAGGGGGTTGCAGGGCGCGACCGGATGAGGCCGCGTGACCCCCTCAGTCGTCTACGACGACAGCTCCCCCTGACAGGGGGAGCAAACTGTATGGGGCTCCCCTTCCCCGGATGCGGGAGCGAATCATCGAAAGGACTTTCATGGCAGGAACGAATCCCCGCGCCGCGCGCATCGCGGCCCTGATCCAGCGCGTCATCGCGTCCTCCATCGAACGCGAGCTGCATGACAAGCGACTGACGAACATCACCATCACCGACGTGCGCGTGACCAACGATCTGCAGATCGCCAAGGTCTACTGGACGCAGTACGGCCACGAGGGCAAGGAGGCGGGCGAACGCAAGCGCGCCCAGCAGGCCCTCGACCAGGCGAAGGGCCATCTGCGCAAGCTCGTCGGCCACAAGGCCGGCCTGCGCCTCACCCCGCAGCTCCAGTTCGTGTTCGACGAGGTGCCGGGCGAGGCCCACGAGATCGAGGACATCCTCGCCATCGCGCGCAAGCGCGACGAGGAGCTCGCCAAGGCGCGCGCCACCGCCCAGTACGCGGGCGACGCCGACCCGTACAAGCACGACGAGCCGGAAGACGCCGACACCGAGGCGGATGGCTTCGACGACGATGCGGATTCCGACGACGATTTCGACGACATGGACGATTTCGACGTCACCGCGAACGACGCCGAATGACGACGATCGCCTCTCTTTGAGGGAACGAGACCTGCGGAGGTGCCCAGAATGCCGATGACCACCACCACATGCGCCGACGGCCTGCTGATCGTCGACAAGCCGAAGGGCGTGACCAGCTTCGACGCGGTCGCGGCCGTGCGCGCCGCGCTGCACACGAAGAAGGTCGGGCACGCCGGCACGCTCGACCCGATGGCCACCGGCATGCTGGTCATCGGGTTCGGCCGCGCCACGCGCCTCCTGCAGTACATCGTCGAACACGACAAGACGTATGAGGCGACGATCCGCCTCGGCCTCGCCACCACCACCGACGACGCCGAAGGCGACATCATCCCGCCCGACACCGCCTCCCTGCGCTCCCGCTGGCGGGAGCTGTCGGCGCAGCCGACTGAGGGTGGTCGTCCGGACGCGTCGGATGACGACGCCACGAACGCCGCCCGTCTCCGCGCCGTCATCGCATCGACGATCGCCGAACGGTTCACCGGCGACATCGAACAGATTCCGAACACGTTCTCCGCGATCAAGATCGACGGTCAACGCGCCTACGATCTCGCGCGCGCCGGCAAGGACGTCGCCCTGAAGGCGCGTCCCGTCCACATCGCCGAGTTCGCCGTGCTCGCCACACGCGAAGGCGTCGCAAGCACAAGCGACCCCACTTCCCCGCTGCAAACTGACTCCACGTCCCGCTCCCGCTGGCGGGAGCTGTCGGCGCAGCCGACTGAGGGTGGTCCCGAGGGCGGCTCCGAAGTCGAACAGACGGAAGCCGTCGTCCCCGTCATCGACGTGGACGTGCGTGTGAGCTGCTCGTCCGGCACGTACATTCGCGCGCTCGCCCGCGACCTCGGTGAGGCGCTCGGCGTCGGCGGGTACCTCACCCGCCTGCGCCGCACGCGCGTCGGCCGGTTCGCGCTGTCCGACGACCATTCCGGTCTCGCGCAGGTGACCGTCCTCCCGGCCGTCACGGACGCCGGAATCGGCGATGATACGACCGGAACCGGCGAAACCGCGCCCGCTGCGATGCAGGTGATCGCCGCGCACGCCGAGCCGAAGACGTTCACGAACCGCGACGGCGAGACCGTCACGCGCAACCGTTGCGTGCTCGATACGCCCGCCGGACTGTCCGGCGACGCGCGCGGCGACTGGCTGCGCGCGCGTGCCGTCGGCATGGCCGACGCGGCGCGCGGCGCGATGCCGGTCGTCGCCATCACCGCCGACGAGGCGCGTGAACTGCGATTCGGCCGCCGCATCGACCGCGAACTGGAGAAAGGCGTCCACTACGCCGCCATCGTGGCAGAAACGCGCGATGACGCGGCCGGTGCCATCGCCCCCGCCGACGTGGCCGCCATCATCGAACGCGCCAACCGCACCCAGGCCAAGCCCGCCGTCGTCTTCCCGGCGGCGTGAGCGGCGGGAGACGACGGACAGCGTGGCGGCCGAATGCCGTCCGCCACGTCGTCCGTCACAGATGCTGCAACGCGGCGACCGGGCTGATGCGCGACGCCTTCCACGCGGGATAGAGACCCGCGAGCACGCCTGTCAGTATGCCGAGCGCGGGACCCAATGCGAGCAGCAGCGGGTCGATGACGGCCGTCCATGATTGCGCCACGCATACGACGAGTACCGCCGCCAAACCGAGATTCATGCCGAGCAGACCGCCGATGCCGCCGAGCACCGCGGTCTCGCCCAGCACCTGGGCGGCGATATGGGCGGGACGTGCGCCCAACGCCCGGCGCAATCCGATCTCCGGGATACGCTCGTAGATCGATGTCAACGTCGCGTTCGCGATGCCCACGCATCCGATGAGCAGCGCCATCGCCGCCAATCCCAGCAACAGGCCGGACATCGATGATTTCACGCCGCCGGTCGCTTTCGACCAGTCCGGTGGCGCATCCACGACGAATCGGTCGGGGGCGTCCGGCCGCAACGCATACGGTGCCTGACGTGAGATGAGTTGCGCCGCGCCCAGTTGCGTGTGCACCATCATCTCCGCCGGAGAATCCGCGGAGGGAGCGCCGTACATGCCGATCGCCGTGCTGACGGGAATGACGCCTGCGGTCGACAGTTGCGGAATCTCCGGTACCGCGCGCATGACACCGATCACCGTGTACGGTTCGTCGCCGATATAGACGGACCGCGGCGTCGTCGGATCGCCGTCCATACCAAGCGCCTGTGCGGCCTTCGTGCCCAGCACGATCACATGTGAACGATGCCGGACATGCGCCGCGTCGAACGGTACGCCGGACTTCATGCCGGCCCCGATGCCGAAGATCCCCGTATCCGCGGCGTACACGGGGAACGAGGACCGCCCACTGGAACCATCCGCCGCCATGGCCGACGCCGGTGATGTGCGTATCGCCGCCGGACTGCCGTCATCCCCCGAACCGGTCGATACGCGCCAGAACAGCGTCGCCGATTCGACGCCATTGAGCCGTTCCATGCGTTTGCCGGAATCCAGCGGAAATCCCAAGCCCGGCACCAAGCCGGCTGTGTCGCCGGTCTCGCTATCCCCGGCTGCGTTATCACCGTCTCCGGCACCCGGCTTGTCCGTGATGTGCACGGTGGTCGCCTCCAGCTCGTCGAAGCCTTCACTGATCTGGCCATTCGCGCTTTGCGTCAGCCCGATGATGCCGATGAACGCCGCGATACCCAGCACGGTACCGACCAGCGTCATCAGTGTGCGCGACGGGCGTCCGGACAGTGATGACACCACTTCGTAGATGAAATCGGACATCGTGATACGCGATGTCGCGCGTGATTTCGCCCGCGACGCGGAACTCGACTTGAACCATGGCCTCATGATGCGCACCGCTCTTCCCGAACCACGCCGTCCTCCGTACGGAACACACGGTCGGCGAACCGCGTCTGCCGCTCGTTGTGCGTCACCATCACCACCGTCATGCCGTCGTCATGCAGCTGCGCGAACAGACGCATGATCGACTCGGCGCGTTTGGAATCGAGATTGCCGGTCGGCTCGTCGCATAGAATCAGCCGCGGTCTGCCGCAGATCGCGCGCGCGATCGCGACGCGCTGCTGCTCGCCGCCGGACAGATCGCGGGGCAACGACTGCGCCTTGCTCCCCAATCCCACACGTTCCAACGATTCCAACGCGCGACTGCGTCGCACGTCGCGCGGCACGCCGCCGTACAGTCCCGCCATCGCGACATTGTCCAGCACGCTGCGAGCGGCGATGAGATGGAACGCCTGGAAGATGAATCCGATGCGTGAGGCGCGCAGATACGCCGATTCCGCGGCGTCCATCGCACTCACGTCACGCCCCTCGAACCGGTAGACGCCCCGCGTGGGCGCGTCCAACAGGCCGATGATGTTCAACAGCGTCGATTTGCCGGATCCCGATTCGCCGACAATCGCCGCGAACTCGCCCTCGTGGATTGTCAGGGTCACGTCGCGTAGCGCGTGGACGGGCACCGCGCCGCCATACTCCCGGTCGACGTGTTCGAGTTCGATGACCGGTTCCGGCAGGACTCTCGTATCATCCATCGGCGTCACTGCTCCCGTCATCGTCCGCCTACCGCCACGCGGTCGCCTGCGCGCAGGTCCTTCGCATGCGTCGGCGTGACCTGCACGTACCCGTTCGCCTGCACACCGACCTTCACCGGCACGCGCGCGAGCTTATCCTCCTCGCCGCTCCCGCCGCCCGTGACCTTGATGACCGCGTCGCCGCCATCCGTCGCGGTGGTGAGCGCGCCGATCGGCACGGCGAGCACGGCGTCACCCGTGGTGGCGCGTGTCAGACGCACCGTCACCTGTCGTCCCGACAGCGCGGCGTCAAGCGGCTGGTCGCAGTTCACGGTGACGATCGTCGCGTCCGTGTGGACGATGCCGCCGACCTTGCACGGCAATCCATCGCCCGTCCCGGTCTCCACGATGGCGCTCGTACCCGGCACGAGTCCGTCCGTCTGCGCGGAATCCAACGTGGCGTGCACCACCAGCGCGGACGAGGCGAGCGTCAGCACCGTGCCGGACGCGTCGCCGCCGACTTGTGACGTGACGTCGGCGACCGTCGCCGGCATGTTCGGGACGAACACGATTTCGGCGCGCGGCATCGTCGTGCCGGAACGCGCCTCTACCGCCTCCAGCGAGGCCTCGGCATCGGCGAGATCCTGCTGTGACGTGGCGTCGCCGCCGGACGCCGCCGCTTCGGCTGCGCGCACGGCGGCGCGCGCCTGCCGAAGCGACTCGTCGTCGGCGCCGGTGCCGCCGTCGGCCTGCGTCGCGTCATAGCCGTTATCGGCGTACAGCCGTGCGACCGCCGCCTTGGTGAGTGGACCGTAATAGCCAGTGATGCCGCTGCCGTCCAACAGTCCCAGCGCGGTCAGTCCGGTCTGCAACTGTATGACGTCGGGGCCTTTCATACCGGGTTTCATATCGCGCCAGGCCGGCAGCGCACCACGGAACGCGAACACCGGTCGGCCGGAGACCTCCGCCACGATCGTGCCGTCGTTGACCGCCGCGCCTTTGGCGAGCGGCAGTGCGGTGACGATCGGGGAACCGGTGGCGGCGGGTGCGCTTGGGGTCTGCTGGGTGGAGGAGGTATCGCCGGATGAGTTCGTATTGGTGTCGGGCGCGCCTGCGCCGGTGCCCGATGCGACGGCGCCGGTTCCGTTCGTCGCCGCTCCCTGCCCGGAACCGGTGACGGAAACCGTGTTTTCGGCTTCGACGGTGCCTTGGACGGCGATGACGTCGCTGACCACTTTCCGCTCCACCTTCGCGGAAATGATCGATGGCGTGGGTGCGGCGGAATGCGCGGCGATATCCTGCGGCGATTTGATGGCCATGCCCGCCACGAAGCCGACGATCGCCGCGACCACGGAGATCGCGGCGACCAATACCAGCCAGTGGCGGCGCAGACGCTCGACGATGCGGCGTTTGCCGCTCTTGGGAGTGACGCTCACTGTCCGTCACCTTTGGCGAGTTCCTCCTGTGCCTTGAGGAACATGGCATCCGACAGGCGCTTGATGGTGTCCATCGTCGCCTGGTTGTCACGCACGGCCTGCGACTCGTACTCATAGGTCACGTCGGTCACAGTGCGCATCAGACCGCTGGATGCCTTGCAGCCGGCATCGGCGACGGCGATGTTCCGTTCCTCGTCGGTGACGGTGTGCGTGCCGCCGCCTGCCGAACCGTTTCCGGATGCGCCGTTCGTGTAGTGCTTGACGATGTCGCGCGGGTCGTTGTATTCGTAGCCTTTGCCGTCCATGCACGTCTTCCAGTCGCCGATCGCCTTGGTCACGCGGGAATCCTGCAGGGCGTTCTCATCGGCGTTGCGCCGGGCCGTGTCGTAGGTGCCGATTTGGGCGAACCATTCGTCGTTGTATCCCAGGGCGGTGGTGTTCTGATTGTCGCAGCCGGTGCCGTCCGGATTCGCCAGCGCCTTGACATAGCCGGAGGAGGAAGGGCCTTTGAGGGAGGTGCCGTTCGGGGACTGTTGCGTGTTCGTGTTCTTCTGTGTGTTCTTCTGTGTGTTCTTCTGTGTGTTCTTGGTGGACTTGTAGAGCTTGTCGTATTGCGGGGCGTAGCCGTACTTGCGCGCCCATGCGGCGGTCAGCGGGCCCCACTGCGGCGCGTACATCGCCTCGGGATCGTCGGTCGCGGCCTCCATGCCACCCGTGTCTTCGTAACGATAGCCGCGTTCCGCCATGCATGCGGTGTTCATCATCACAAGGGCCTGATTCACCGTGTCCTTCTTGTCGCCCTGCAGGAAGTACTGGTCGAACGGCGATCCGGTTTTGAGGTCGGCGGTCTGGCCGGTACCGGTGTCGTTGGCATCGTCGTTCGCGCCGTCGGATTCGCTGCTGGATTTGCCTCCGGACTGCGACTGTGACGACGATCCGCCGTTCTGACCGTAAATGTCTTCTGCAGTCAGCCCGTCGCCGGCTGCGCCGCTCTGCCCGCACCCCGTGCAGAGCAACAGCATCGTCATGATCAATGCCGACGATTTTACGATCCAGTCCATCGATTCCCCTTAGCGATTGTCTCCCGATGATGACCCGCACCGGCGTCGTCATTGACTTCGAACACGAAAGCGCGCAGCTTCGTTTCGTTTCCGATGATATCGAAACGTGCGGGGGGGGGACAAATCTAGGGCGGGTTGGGCGAAGTCGTTTGGAGGATGAACGACTGCGCCATGTGGCGCCGCGGAGCCTGCCGTGAGGCCACTTCGTCGGCGTTTGCTAGAGTGGTCGCGGCGAAATCGGGCCGCGATCGGTCGCGGATAGCGCCGCGGGCGGCGCCGTGGGCATCACGGCGGTCATCACCGCGGCGACGAGTATGAGGAGCGCAATGGACATCACCTATCTGACCCCTGACGAGACCGGCGACGTCGAGTGGCCGTCCTTCGACAACGACAAGCGATCGGTCGTCACGGTCGGCGCGTTCGACGGCATGCACCGGGGGCATCAGGCCGTGGTCGACCGCGTGGTCGAACTCGCGCGCAAGCATGACGCGTTCTCCATCGTCATCCTGTTCGACCCGCGTCCCGCGTTCGTGCACGGCTGGGCCGCCGCGCACGACGGCGAGGAGCCGGGTGCGGACGTCATCGACGCGAACGCGCTGAGCGGCGTGGACGACCGTCTCGCCTATCTGGAGCAGGCGGGCGTCGAACACGTGCTTGTCGTGCGCTACACGCTCGCGTTCGCCGCGAAATCGTACATCTTCTTCCTCGGCCGACTGGTCGGCAAAATCGGTATGCGTACGCTCGTGCTCGGCTCCGACGCGGCGATGGGCGCGGGCCGCAAGGGCGACGTGAAGGCCATCTCGAACCTGGCCGCCGGCGCCGGCGTGTTCGAACTCGATGTGGTCGACGACCGCGGCCCCGGCGACGTGCGCATCCCGCGCGACTGGAAGCCGGAAATGCCCGCCGAATGGGGCGAGCCGGCCGACCCGTTCGCGAACGCGACCAAGGCGGAACGCCGCGCGTGGAGCAAGAAGCATCAGGCGAAGCTGGCGCGCGCGTGGAGCTCCACGAACGTGCGCTACCTGCTCGGCCACGGCCGCATCAAGGATGCGAACGCGATCCTCGGCCGCCTGCACAGCGTGGTCGGCGAGGTCGTGCACGGCGAGGAGCGCGGCCGCACCATCGGCTTCCCGACCGCGAACCTCGGCGACGACGTGATCGGCTACCTGCCGGTCGACGGCGTGTACGCCGGCTGGCTCGTGGATGGCGACAAGCGCTGGCCCGCCGCCATCTCCATCGGCACGAAGCCCACGTTCAGCGAGAAGACCGGCCTCAACGAGCGTGTGGTCGAAGCGTACGCGATCACCGACGACTGGCTGGAACTCTACGGCCACAAGGTGCGCGTCGAATTCGCCGGCTTCCTGCGCCCGCAGGTCAAGTTCGACGGCGTCGACGCCCTGAAGGCCGAACTCGCCCGCAACGTCGAAGAGACCAAGCGCCTCACCGCCTGACACGCTCGCAGGTTCGCGCAGGCGGCATAGGGCATACGCCTATGCCGCCAGCTCGATGGGGGCTCGTTTCCGTAGCTCCGAATAGGCGATGACACTCACCCCGTAGTTACGGAACGCCTGTACGGCCCCATCCCGTAAATCGCCGTTCCGGTCGTCACCGATGACGATGAGTTTGGAATCCTGCCGTTGCGGGTCTCCTACGGTGTCGTTCCAACCGAACATGATGCTCTGCATGGTGGTCTTATCCAATCGGTTGGGAGCCTGACAGAACCGTGTGGGGTGATTGGCACTACGCTGGAACAGAAAATCGAAATTCACATCGTAACCGGATATGCCACGCACCTGCACGTTCTCCGTGTAGTACACCCCGCAATCGGTGAGTTCAGTGGCGACATCCTCGGCGAAATACTCGGAGACACGACGCTGGGACGCCTCCATGACGGCACCGATGCCGTTCAAGGCCTGAACATACCGGTTCAACGCGTCGGCGCGCCCCTCGTCTGAGGACAGAGTGACGCTGCCGTTCGATTCGATGCGGGCACCGTATTTGCGGGCGATGCGTTCCACACGCCCTCGTCGTGTTTCGGTGAGTGTGATGCCGTTCTGATGGAACGCCTCGAGCGTATAGCCGTCATCGGTGAAACTGATGGAAGGGCCATCGGTCTTGGCGTAGAAACACAGGTCGTCGTTAGAACGGTCGAGGAACGGCAGCGTGATTTCCTGCCAATCGCCGAGCATGCGGAAGGAGGATTCACGTGCCAGCCATTCTCCATACTCCTCGACGAGGGTTTCGGCATTGATGACGGTCATAGCAGGACCCCCAAGGCGGATTTGAGGGTGGCGACCTGGACTATGGTGAGGCCGGGGATCTCGACGCGTTTGCGCATGCGCGGCACCACGGCCGTCGTGAAGCCCAGACGAGCCGCCTCGCGCAGGCGGTATTCCAATCGCGGCGCCGGACGCACCTGACCGGTTAGGGAGATCTCGCCGATCGCACACGTGGTGCGGGGGATTGGCGCATGCTTCGCCGCGCTCGCCAACGCGGCCACGATCGCCAAATCGCACGCCGGTTCCTTCGCGAGTCCGCCCGCGATCGTCGAGATATACAGGTCGTTCTGCAGCAGGTTCACGTGACCATGCCGGTACAGCACGGCCACGAGCATCGCGATGCGGTTCGAATCCACGCCGTTCACCGCGCGGCGCGGCGTCGGCAGCACCGAATTCGTGACCAGCGACTGGATCTCGATCGGCAACGACCGGTGGCCATCCAACGTGAACGTCACGCACGTGCCCTCCACTGGGGAAGGGGCGTCATCGCCTGCGCCGCCATCTCCGTCAGTACCGTCGCCCGAATCGCCGCCGCCCGACAGGAACAACCCGGCCGGATCGGTCACCTCCTCGATGCCTTCGCCGCTCATGTCGAAGCAGCCCACCTCGTCCGTCGGGCCGAAACGGTTCTTCACCGCGCGCAGCATGCGCAGCGCCGTCTCGCTGTCGCCCTCGAACTGGCACACCACATCCACCAGATGCTCCAACGTGCGCGGACCAGCGATCGAACCGTCCTTCGTGACATGGCCGACCAGCAGCACCGGCACGTCCAGCGTCTTCGCCACGTCGATCAGCGCGCTCGCCACCTCGCGCACCTGCGTGGAACCGCCCGAAATGCCATCCACGTCCTGCGAGACGATCGTCTGCGCCGAATCGACGATCGCCAACGTCGGCCGCTCACGCTCGATCAGACCCAGTACCGTGCCCAGATCGGTGGTGGCGGCGAGCAGCAGGTTCGGCTCCACCGCGTCGATACGCGTCGCGCGTAGACGCACCTGCCCCTGCGACTCCTCGCCCGACATGTACAGCACCTTGCCGCCCGCCGCCGCATGGGCGCGCGCGATGTTACCCGCCGTCTCCAACAGCAGCGTCGACTTGCCGATGCCCGGCTCGCCGGCGATCAGCACCACCGACCCCGGCACGATGCCGCCGCCCAGCACCCGGTCGAACTCGGAGAATCCCGTCGGGATGCGCGTGACGTCGTCCGTGCCGACCTCGGTGATCGGCACCGCCGCCGATTCCGCCACCACCGAGGCCTGCGTATGCCCGACGCGCCCGCCGCCCGCCGCGCCGCGACCCACGCCGGCACCGCCGGCCGCACCCGAGCCGCCGCTGCGCCGCGCGGCCGCCGGCCGGGCCTCGTGGAACTCGTCCACCGTGCCCCACTGGCCACATTCGGGGCATTTCCCATACCATTTCGTGCCCGTCCAGCCACATTCCGAGCACAGGTACTGCACATTCGTCTTCGCCATGCCTCGACGATACGCACGCGATCCGCGAATCGGTGCATACGTACCGTTTTCCTTCCGCTCCCGGTGTGTCGCGCCGGCATCCCGTCTCCCATCCCCGGCGTTCCGCGCCTTCCGCAGCGTCACAAGGCTGTGCCACAATCGGAATCATGTCGAATACTCGTAGTTCCTCGCAACACGGCCACGGCAAACTGATCGCCGTCATCATCGCCGCGGCGCTCGTCGTCATCCTCGCACTGCTGTCCGCCTTCGTCTGGCCCGGCTGGGCTCTCAACAAGAACGCCGCCGGCGAACAGAACGGCACGCAGCAGACCGCGGAACCGACCACGCCGAGCATCAAGGCCACGGCCCTGCCGGACAATGCGACCGAACTGCTCAAGGCCATGCCGGACAGCGTGCTCAACTTCGCGCGCACCAAGGCGGACGCCTCGACCACGTGGAACTCCGCCACGCCGCTCGAAGAGTACACGCTCACCTATTCGACCGGCAAGAAGGCCGCCGACGTGACGCTCATCGTCGCCCAATGGAGCACGTCCGACCCGGCGAAGACCCAGTACGACGCGCTCGCCAAGGCGCTGGACGGCAAGTCGATCGCCTCGGGCTCGGTGAAGGTGCAGGGCGACACCACCGGCGACTACGTGGTGAAGACCGACAAGGACGATGCGAAGAAGGCCACCGCCCTGTGGCGCAACGACACGGTCGTGTTCCAGGCCACCGGCACGAAGGCTTCGATCCAGCGGTTCTACGAGAAGTTCCCGCTGTGATGTTGCGACGCTGCGACGCACGGGTGGCGTAGTCCGCGAGAACGTGTATACTCGTGCGAGTTGCAACTTTTACGATTAATCGGATTGGAGGCTTCAGATGGGTTCCGTCATCAAGAAGCGCCGCAAGCGGATGAGCAAGAAGAAGCACCGCAAACTGCTGCGTAAGACCCGCCACCAGCGCAAGTAGTCTTACCTGCATCAAGGCATGAGAAGACCCCCGCGGACCGGAAGGTTCGCGGGGGTCTTCGTTTGTTTTGCGGGGTCGGAGGGGAGGACGTAATGGTCGTTCCGGTGATATCACGGTTCACTCCGGGATTTTCCACGGGAAAACGTGGACAGCTCCGGAGTGAACCGTGACGAATCGGGAGGGGAGCGTGACGGGCCAGGGCGAACTGTGGTCTACCCCTCAGTCGGCTTCGCCGACAGCTCCCCTGTCAAGGGGAGCCGAGAAAAGTGAGGCCGACTCGGTCCGACGTCGGTCGAACTATCTCACTTGTTGCCGTTGGTGAGGACGCGCGGGCCGTTCGGATCGCCGACGATCACCTTGTCGACCATGTTGAGGAACAGGCCGTGCTCGACGACGCCCACCGTGTTGATGAGGTCCTCGGCCAGCTCGAACGGGTGCTCGATCTTCTCCAGGTGCAGGTCCACGACGTAGTTGTTCTCGTCGGTGCGGACCTCCTTGCCTTCGGCGTCGAGACGCAGGACCGGCTTGTAGCCCTTGGCCTCGAACTTCTTGATCACGTGGCCGGCACCGAACGGGATCACCTCGACCGGCAGCGGGAACTTGCCGATCGTGTCGACGACCTTGGATTCGTCGACGATCCACACGATCTTGTCGGAGTTGGTGGCCACGATCTTCTCCCACAGGAGGGCCGCGCCGCCGCCCTTGATGCCGTTGAAGTTCTTGTCGACCTCGTCCGCGCCGTCGATGGTCACGTCGATGTGGTCCACGTCGTCGATGTCGACGATCTTGATGCCGTAGCTCTCGGCCTGCGCCTGCGTGCGGCGGGAGGTGGTCACGCCGGTGAACTGGAGGCCTTCCTCCTGCACGCGGCGGCCGAGCTCGTCGACGAGGAACTTGACGGTGGAGCCGGTGCCCAGGCCCGCGATCATGCCGTTCTCGATGAGCTTGGCGGCCTCGATGCCGGCGGCCTTCTTGAGGGCGTCCTGCTGTGCCTTATCCATGATGTGAATCCTTTCCTTCCATGTGAAAAGTCGTTTCCATCCTAACGCGGGTGGAAGATTGTGCGCGGCTGTGTGCGCTCGTGTTCGCGAAGTGTTCAGTTGCGCAGGAAATCCGCGTTCGCAATCGTGAGATTGCCGTCGCCGTCCACGAATCCGTCCACTGCGATGTACCCGTGCACGTGCATCGCCGTGCCGTCGTAGAACGGGCTCGTCTTCGGTGCGGGCGAGAAGCGCACCGCCCCCGACACCTTCAGCCCGCTCGGCGCGAGTCGCGGCGCGGACTGTGCGGACTGTGCGGACTGTGCGGGTTGCGCGGACTGTGCGGGTTGCGCGGACTGTGCGGGTTGCGCGGACTGTGCGGGTTGCGCGGTGGCATGCGCGGTGGTGCGTTCCGCTGTCGCGCCGCGCGTTTCCGTCGCGTCCGGCGTAGCGTCGCGCGTCGTACGGGGGGCGTCCGGCGCTACGTCAGACGCGTCGCCGCCCGCGCCGCCGAGATCGTCCGGCACGCCTTCCGGTTCGGCGAGCAGATCCGCGAGACTCTTCCGTGATTCCGCCCGCGTCGTCGCCCGAGAGCCGGCCGTCGCGTCGCGACGTGCGCGCGACGGCGCGGCGGCCGTGCCGGCCCCGCCACGCCCCGTCGCCGTCGCGTCGCCGGCCGCGTGCTTGCGCAGGCTCGCCGCGTCCGCCTTGCCGTCCAGCACGAGCTGGACGTCCGGCGGCACGTCGGTTCCGCGCGAGTATTCCGAGTTCAGTAGCGAGCGCCACCCCTCGATCGGTAGATAGCCGTCGCGCGCGCCCGACCGGCAGTCGCCGGCGTACGTGCGCGCGAGTTCGTCGACGAGTTCGTTGCCCGCGTTGCCCGCGTGCCCCTTCACCCATTTGAATTCGACGGGACCGGGGCGTTGCGAGATCGCCTCGTCGATCGCCTGAATGAGTTCGCGGTTCTTGACCGGCTTCTTCTGCGAGTTCTTCCAGCCGTTGCGTTTCCAGCCTTTGACCCATTTCGTCGAGCAGTTGATCGCGTATTGCGAATCCGATTCGATGATGAGCTTCTGCGGTCCCGGATGCGTGCGCAGCGCCTCCAACACGGCGCACAGCTCGCCGATCTGGTTGGTGCCGTTCGTGGCGCCGCCCGCATCGTAGCCGCGTGAGTCGTGCTCATGCCCCGGTTCGCCGCCGTCGCCCGCGTCCTTCGCGTGGTCGGCCCACGCCCAGCCCATCGGTCCGTTCGGATTGCCGAGCGCGGAGCCATCCGTCGATACCACAATCGTGTCAGTCATGCCTCCACCCTAACGGCACCCGCGGGCGTGACGGGGAACGACCGTCCCACCCGCTTCGCGGGACTCCCCGCCGGCGGGAAGTCCGAGGCGAACCGGCGAATGTGAGGTTTATCACACCTATTGATTTCGGGGCGGGAATCTGCCATCGCGCGCGTGCGAATAGCGGCGGAATCCCGTGGACACAAGACTGTTCTTCCCAAAGAATCCTTCGTAGATTGCGAAATGCTTTCGCGGCCGCCTGCCAGCGACTCCAGGGAATCAGGGGCGGAATCCGCGAACCTCCGCAAGCGAACCTCCGCAAGGGAACGAAGGAACGAAAGGAACCCAGGATGACCGCATCATCCCACCGCGCAATCGCCGCGAATGCCGCACGTGCCGTAATCGCCGCGTTCGCGGCCGTCGCCGCGCTCGGCTCCGGACTCGTCGCGCCGGCCGCATACGCCGCCGACGCCGCACAGGGCACGCAGAAGACCACCAGCGACGCCACGCTCACGTGGAGCCTCAACAAGGAATCGAACTGGCGCGCCTACGCGCCGGGCACGTTCAACTTCCTGTCCGCCGGCATCGTCGACAAGACCTCGGCCGACGACTCCGTCGAGGAGAACGAGTGGAAGCAGACGGACGGCAACGTGTCCATCGAGAAGAAGCAGGCGGACGGCACGTACAAGGCCGCCACCTGGGCCGGTCTCAAGACCACGCCGGACGGCAAGGACCTGCCCGCCGCCTATTC
The DNA here is from genome assembly GCF_056356955.1 of Bifidobacterium sp. LH_419. Taxonomy (NCBI): domain Bacteria; kingdom Bacillati; phylum Actinomycetota; class Actinomycetes; order Bifidobacteriales; family Bifidobacteriaceae; genus Bifidobacterium; species Bifidobacterium sp. LH_419. Next base: position 27,948 of record NZ_JBKEVG010000010.1, on the reverse strand, counting down.
CGCGACCGGCGAGGGCAGCGGTAACCGCGTCAAGCTCACCAAGGGCGTCGGCACGATTGATGCCGCGAACGACGACGCCGAGATCTCGTGGGACGGCGCGTTCACCGTCGTCTACTACTCCGGCCTCAACCAGTGGTACGCGAAGGACCTCAAGCTCACCGTGACGAACGGTTCCGGCAAGCTCACCGCCACGCTCGGCGGCTGGGGCACCGACATGAACGACACGAGCAAGTTTGCCGTGCTCGACGAGGAGCAGGACGTGGAGATCGCCACGCTTTCGAACGTCGACGTGAAGGACGACGGCACCGTCGTCACCCCCGACTTCAACGAGACCGACGTGGACGGCCAGGGCACGATGTTCAAGAGCTGGCCGAAGCCGTTCCTCGACTTCGTGACCAAGACCGGCTCCGGCCCGTACTGGTACGCCTCCGGCGGTGCCGCCGACCAGCGCAAGGCACCCGCCGAGATCCAGGTCGCCTACACGGCGAAGACCCCGGAACCGCAGGCCACCGTGCCGGACGCGCCGGCCAAGCCGACCGTGACCGTCGCCGGCACCATGGCCGACCCGTACCGCGTGAAGGTCGATTGGACTGCCCCGGCGAGCGATGGCGGTTCCGCGATCACCGGCTACACGGTGACCCTCACCCCGTCCACCGGCGACCCGGTCAACCAGGACGTTGACGCGAGCGCCACCACCGCGACGTTCGGCAAGCTCACCGCCCAGAACGTCTCCTACACGGCGTCCGTCGTCGCGAAGAACGCGGAAGGCGCGTCCGTCGCGTCCCCGGCCTCCGACGCGGTCACCCCGAACGCCGATCCGACCGCCACGCCGGCCGTCACCGTCGAACCGACCGACGGCATCGACACGGCCGTGGAGAACACGTTCACCGTCAAGGGCACCGGTTTCACCGGTGGCGCCGCCTTCTACGGCGCGTACGCCGTCGTCGCCGACACGAGCAAGTGGAACGCCGGCCAGAACCCAGCCTCGCCGAACGACTTCGTCAAGGCCGCGTGGGTCAAGGCCGCCGACATCAAGGACGGCGCGTTCACCGCCACCGTCACCGTGCCCGCCGGCTCGCTCGAATACGGCAAGACCTACGTGGTCGGCACGACCGCCGCGCACGGCCTGTCCCTGACCGACCGTCGCCTCGACACCGCCACCGCGATCACGCTCAAGGCCCAGCCGAAGGCTCCCGAGGCCCCGGCCCAGCCCACGCTCGCCGCGAACGGCACCAGCGCCACCGTCACCTGGACCGCCCCGGCCGACAACGGTTCCGCGATCACCGGCTACACGGTGACGCTCACCCCGGCCAGCGGCACGGGCGACGTCAAGACCCAGGACGTCGCCGCCGACGCCACGTCCGTCACGTTTGACGGCCTCGCCAAGGGCGTCGCCTACACGGCGTCCGTCGTCGCGAAGAACGCGATCGGCGCGTCCGCCGCGTCCCCGGCCTCCGCGCCGGTCACGATTGATGATGACGGTGATGGTGATGGTTCCGGTGATGGTGATGGTAACGGTTCCGGTTCCACCGATGGCGACGGTACGACCGGCGGCAACGGCGGTAACGGCACCACCGACGGTAACGGCACGACCGGCGGCAACGGCGGCAACGACTCCACCGATGGCACCGGCTCCGGCACGACCGGTACCACGCAGTCCGGCACGACCGGTTCGACCACGACCGGCACCTCGAACACCACGACGAACGGCACGACGAACGCCGCCGGCTCCGCCACGCTGAGCTCGACCGGTGCCTCCGTCGCCGCGCTCACCGCCGTGATGATCGCCCTCGCCGCCTGCGCGGCCACTGCGACCATCCTGCGCCGCCGCAACGCCTGATAGGTGGCGCGAGTACCCCCTCAGTCCGACCTCCGGCCGGCCAGCTCCCCCTAAAGGGGGCGCAAAGGGCCGGCCCGAAAAGACCGTCGATCTCGACAGCTCCCCCTGACAGGGGGAGCAGAGTGATGGCATGTGCCGAAGGCGCATTCCGTTTTTGCTCCCCCACGCATGTGGGGGAGCTTGGCACGCGCGAGATACCCGCCTCCAATAAATCCTTGCTCCCCCACGCATGTGGGGGAGCTGGCGGCGAAGCCGACTGAGGGGGCATCCCGCCCCTCACCCTCATCTCCACCACCCATCTCCCCGTCACTCCCGGAAGGAATACCGATGCCCAGCGGACATGCGATCGCGACTGCGGCCTTCGTGGCCGTGTGCCTGCTGGCGTTCGGCGGATGCGCGAACATCGGCACGATTTCCGAGGCGAGCCTCGACAGCTGCGACGTGCCGACCGCCTCCACCGAGCCGAATCCGCCGCAACTGCCCGACGTCACGCAGGCGCAGCTCACCGATCCGCGCGAAATCACCGGCCCTACGACCGCGTACACGCGATCGGACCAGATCATCCCGATCACGAACGTGCCGTTCGAGGAGCAGCATCTTCCCGTCACCGTGGAAAGCGCGGACGGGCCGGAACAGACCGTGACCGACACGACGCGCATCCTCGCGCTCAACCAGAACGGCGGTCTCGCCGCGGCCGTGTACGCGCTCGGCTTCGGCTGCAACCTGGTCGGCCGCGACACGGCCACCGGCTCGTCCGGCATGGACAAGCTGCCCAAGGTGACCGTCAACGGCATGGACCTGAACGCGGAGGCGATTCTCGCGCTGGAACCGACCGTCATCATCACCGACACGTCGATCGGCCCGTACGACGTGCAGCTGCAGTTGCGCCAATCCGGGATTCCGGTCGTGTTCGTGCCGTTGGAAAGCGAGAAGGGCGTCGCCGGCGTGGGCGCGCAGATCCAGGCCGTCGCCGACGCGCTCGGCGTGTCCGGCCTCGGCAGACAGCTCGTCAAGCGCACGAACAGCGAGATCGGCCGGACCATCCAGAACATCGGCAAGAACCTCGTCCCCACGGACGAGAAGCGGCGCCCCCGCATCGTGTTCCTCTACGTGCGCGGCAAATCGATCTACTACTGGTTCGGCGAAGGCTCCGGCGCGGATTCGCTCATCCAGTCGATCGGCGCGGTCGACGTGGCCGAGGAGGTCGGTTTCAACGGCATGGCCCCCACCAACTCGGAGGCGCTCATCAAGGCGAAACCGGACGTGATTCTCGCGATGACCCTCGGCGTCGAATCCGCGGGAGGCGTCGACGGCATGCTCGCCCTGCCCGGCATTGCGGAGACGCCCGCTGGGCAGCACCGGCGCATCGTCGACATGAGCGACTACGAGATCATGAGCTTCGGTCCGCAGACCGCGCAGGTGCTGGCCGCGCTCGCCACCGCCGTCTACGCGCCCGAACACAGCTACCAGCCGGACGACGAGCCGGAAGTCATCCAGAAACGACTCGACGAGATGCAGGAGGAGAACAAGTCATGACCGAACGTGACTCGCGCATCCGCGCCAACGCGGCCGACCTCGGCCTCGCCGCCCGCACCCCGCGCGTCGGCAGGACCGCCCTCACCTTCATCGTGCTCGCCGCGGGCCTCGTCGTCATGACCGTCGTCTCCGCGTCGCTCGGCCAGCTCATCATCCCCTTCGACCAGGTGCTCGGCTCCGTGCTCAACAAAGTCGGCCTCCACTGGCTCGACGGCCCGTCTCGCGCGTTCGGCGAGGAAGCGTTGTGGAACGTGCGCTTCCCGCGCATCGTCATGGCGATCGTCGTCGGCGCGGCGCTCGGCGTGGCCGGCGCGCTCATGCAGGGCGTGTTCGGCAACCCGCTCGCCGAGCCGGGCACGGTGGGCGTCTCCTCCGGCGCGGCCGTCGGTGCGAGCTGCTCGATCCTCATGGGATGGGATTTCCTCGGCGCGCTCACCACGCCCGCGCTCGCCTTCGCGTGCGGCCTGTTCACCACCCTGTCCGTCTACCTGCTCGCCCGCCGTGACGGCCGCACCGAGGTCGTCACGCTGATTCTCACCGGCGTGGCCGTCAACGCGGTGGCCGGCGCGCTGATCTCGTTCTGCACGTTCGCCGCGCCCACCTCCGCCCGTGACCAGATTGTGTTTTGGCAGATGGGTTCGTTCAACGGTTCGCGTTGGAACCAGGTCGCGCTCGTCGCGCCGATGTGCGTGGTCGGCGTCATCGCCGTGCAGTTCATGGCGCATCGTCTCGACCTGCTCGCGCTCGGCGAGAAGCCGGCCCGCCATCTCGGCGTCGACGTGGAGCGTCTGCGCTTCTGCTCGATGCTCGTCGTCGCGCTGCTCGTCTCGTCGGCCGTCGCGTTCTGCGGCATCATCGCGTTCGTCGGTCTCGTCGTGCCGCATCTGCTGCGCATCATCATCGGTCCTGGGCATCGCGCGCTGCTGCCCGCCTCCGCGCTGGGCGGCGCGCTGCTGCTCACCATCGCGGATTTCGCCGCGCGCACCACGATCCAGTTCGCGGACCTGCCGATCGGCATGCTCACCTCGCTCGTCGGCGGACCGTTCTTCTTCTGGCTGCTGCGCCGCAGCCGCTCCAAGTCGGGAGGTTGGGCATGAAACTAACGGCCATGAACGTCCTGAGCCCGAACCGCACGCATCGCCCGCCGGTCCCGCCGCAGCCGGGCGACACCGTGCTGGAACTGGACGGCGTCGATGTCGAGATCGACGGCCGGCGAATCCTCGACGGCATCGACCTCGACATCCGCGCCGGCGAACTGCTCGCCATCGCCGGGCCCAACGGTGCCGGCAAATCCACGATGCTGGGCGCAATCACCGGCGACGTGCCGGTCACGTCCGGCTCGATCAGCCTGTTCGGCGAGCCGATCGCCGCGTGGGACGCGACCGAGCTCGCGATGCGCCGGGCCGTGCTCACGCAGAACGTGGACGTCACGTTCCCGTTCACCGTCGACGACATCGTGCGCATGGGCCGTTCGCCGTGGGAGGGCACGCCCGACGAGCTGGATGACGACATGGTCGTCGCGTCGGCGATGGCGATGACCGAATCCACGCCGCTCGCGGAACGCGTCTACACGTCCCTGTCCGGCGGCGAGCGCGGGCGCGCCGCGTTCTCTCGCGTGCTCGCGCAGGCCGCGCCGATCCTGCTGCTCGACGAGCCGACCGCCGCGATGGACGTGAAGCATCAGGAGATGCTGATGCGCCTGGGCCGCGACTACGCCGAAGCCGGTTGCGCGGTGGTCGTCATCGTGCATGCGCTCGACGCGGCGGCCGCATGGTCGGATCGCGTGGCGCTGCTGGAGCGCGGCCGGATCGCCGCGCTCGGCGCGCCCGATGAGGTGTTCACGTCCGCGCGACTGTCCGCCGTGTACCAGTGTCCGATCGAGGTGCTGCACCGCGGCGACGGGAGCCTCGTGATCCTGCCGGAGCGTCCGGCCGTGAGTCGTCACGTGTACGGCCGCCGCGCGTTCCCGCTCGAGGGACGCGCGAACCTGCCGCAGTTCGATCATGTGTCCGGTCAGATGTCCGGTCATGGGGAGGAGACGCGATGATGGTGAAGAGGACGATGACGCGTCTGGCCGCATGCGCGCTGTCCGCCGCGCTCGCGCTCGCCGCGGCCGCGACGGCGGTCACGCTCGGCGGCGTGCCTGCCGCGCACGCCGCCGGCGCGAGCGTCGCCGTCAGCGTGGACGGCGGCACGCTCAATTCGGACGGGAACACGGCGGTCGCGTTGTCTGGCAGCGGATTCCAGTCCGTGAAGAACGGATTCGGCGGCATCTACGTGCTGTTCGGATGGGTGAACGATCCGTCCGGCGGTACGTGGAAGCCGTCGCAGGGCGGCGTCACCGGCGAAAGCTACAAGTACGTGCCGGACGACGAGAACGATCCGGCCGGCTACGACGTGTTCGTCGCGTTCCCCGGCAGTTCGACGGCGAGCGCGGCGAATGGCGGCACGATCTCGTCCGACGGCACGTGGAGCGCGACGATCACCGTGCCGGGCGCGCGGTTCACGAGCTACGACCGCAACGGCGACCCGTCCGACGTGGACTGCACGACCGTCCAGTGCGGCATCATCACGATCGGCGCGCACGGCGTCGCGAACGCGAACAACGAGACGTTCACGCCGTTGACGTTCGGCGCGTCCGCCTCGCCCGCGCAGGATGCGGGCGCGACGGGGGCGTCCGATTCGTCGGCGGATGCGGGTGCCGCGGGAGGCGATGCCTTCGCCTCGGGCGGACAGTCCGCCGCGACGACCGCCACGCCGCGATCACAATCGAAGAAGACGACATCGAAGACGGATGCGGGCACGGGCGCGATTGCCGCCGACGCCGCAGTGGAGGGAACGGATATGGGAACCATCGCCACGTCGACGCTCGGCGTCGCGGGAACGCTGATCGTTGCTGCGGGCGTCATCCTCGGCGTCGCCGTGATCGTGCTCGCGGCGGGCATGGGCGGATATCTCGCCGCGAAGTCGCTGCTGCTCGGCGTCTCGCCGGCCGCGTTGGAGAAGGAGATGGCGCGGCGTGAGCGTCGCGCCGAGGCCGTGCGCGCGCGTGAGGAGCTCAAGTCGGCGCGCCGTCGCCGCAAGCAGGCCGAACGGCTGGCGCGCGAACAGGCGAAAGCCGGTCCCGCGCAGGGCCTGCTGGCCGATGCGGGCACGGGCGTGGATGCGGGTGGCGCCGTGGGCATGGCGGCGTCGCGCGCCACGATGCCGGGCGGCATCGGTGCCGTCGGCGATGAGACGCAGGTGCTTGCGATGCCGACGGGGGAGACCACGGTGATGCCTGCGGTCGCGGGTACGTCGGGTGCCGTCGCACGTCGCGCGGCCGACATCCGCGGGTTCTTCACCCGTCAGGTGGCGGCCGGCGCGGTGACGGCACAGGAGGGCGCGTGATGGGAGTGTGGCGCATGATGCTGAGGATGCTGTGCGCATTCGCCGTGGCGCTGACCGTGTGCGCTGGTTCGGTAGCCGTCGTCGCGCCCGCGTTCGCCGTGGGCGCCGACAGTGCGGATAGTGCGGGCGGTGCTGACAATGTGGACGGTGCGGACGGTTCCGGTGATAACGGGGATTCCGGTGATGGCGATGATTCCGGCGACTCCGGGAACGCCACGACACTCGCCGACGTGACGCTGCGCTGGGGCGTGAACGACGAGACCAACTCGGCCGCGTTCTACGGCGGCTGCAACTTCCTCTCCGCGGGAGTCGCCGCGAATACGGGCGGCTCGAAGACCTGGGATGAAAGCCTCTACCGGGCGAGCGACGGGAAGGTGAGCATCCAGAAACCCGACGCGAACGGCACCTGGACCAAGGCGACCTGGGCGTCGAAATGCCTCACCCGTGACGGCAACAACGTGACGATGGGCAAACGCGCCGACGGCCGGTCGATCAACACCGAAACGCAGGTCGTGCTCGGCGGCGGCACCGGCATGGTGAAGGCCGATGGCACGACGACCATCAGCTGGAAAGGCTCGTGGACGGTCGCCTACTACGGCGGCATGACCTACTGGTCCGTCACCGATCCGACGCTCACGCTCGCCGCGGACGGCACCGGCGCGCTCACCGCCACCGCCTCCGGCTACGGCGCCGACATGAACGACGCGAGCAAGTGGCTCACGCTCGAACCGCAGGAGATTCACCTCGCCGACTTCACCGGCGGCAACGCGGTGGACGTCGCGAAGGCGCTCGACGACCACGGGTTCACGGCGACGCCCGACTATCTCGGCATCGCGGTGAACGCGAGCGGCGACCACGGTTCGCAGGCCGCGAAAAGCGACGCGAACGCCGCCTACTGGGGCTCGTTCCCGCAGTCGTTCGTCGACTTCCAGCTCAAAACCGGCCAGTCCGCGTACTGGTACACGTCCGACAGCGCGCGCGATTTCGCGAAACCCGCGCTGCCGGTGAGCGTGCAGTACGACGCGTCGTATCAGGTGGACGCGGGGGAGGGGAGTCCGGACGCCGGGAGCGCCGCCGGGGGAGCGGCGTCGGGGAGCGCGCGCGGTTCGGGTGGTTCGGGTTCCGGCGGTTCCGGCGTGAGTGGTGTGACGGGGAAGGCCGCGTCCGGTGCGACTGGTTCCGGTGCGCGCACGAACGGCACGGGAACGGCGGGTGCGGTTTCCGGTGATGCCGGTGATGATACGGCTGCCGCGGGCGACGATGCGGACGGCGGCGTCGCCGGTGATGATGCGGCGGATTCCGCGGATTCGGGTGACTCCGGTGACGCGGGCGTGCTGCTCGTCGCCGACAACGCGCGCACCATCGCCGTCGGCTCCGGCTCGGTGGCCGTCGCCTCCGGCCTGCCGCTGGCGCTCGGCTGGCTCATCCGCCGCCGTCTCGGCCTCGACGCCGCCGCCGAATTGGACCGGCGATTAGGGCTGTAGGACAACTGTGGCCCCCTCTGACGGGCTGAGCCGTGAAGCGGAGAGCCCGGTGGGTTCTCCGTCGGCGAAGGCGAGCGACAGCGAGCTGATATGAGGTCGGCCGCAGGCCGTCCCTGATTGCGGACGGGCTCCCGGCGAAGCCGGGTGGGGGAGAGAAGAAGAGCGGCCGTAGGCCGCGGGGAAATCGAATCGACCTTCGGTCGATACCGCATCTCCCGCGGCCTACGGCCGCTCCACATACTCTCCCTCAGTCGCGGCTACGCCGCGTCAGCTCCCTCATCAGAGGGAGCCGAGAATGAGGACGTCACTCGCCGAGGGCCTTGTCGACGACCTCGGAGGCCTCCGCGAGCACCTTGTCGAGGGCTTCGGGGCTCTCGAAGGACTCGGCGTACACCTTGTAGATGTTCTCGGTGCCGGAAGGACGGGCGGCGAACCAGTTGTCCTTCGTGGTGACCTTGAGGCCGCCGATCTTGGCGTGATTGCCCGGCGCCTCGGTCAGCTTGGCGGTGATGTCCTCGCCGGCGAGCTGCGTGGCGGTCACGTCGTCGCCGGACAGGGAGGCGAACTTCTGCTTCTGCTCGAGCGTGGTCGGGGTGTCGACGCGCTTGTACCAGGACTCGCCGAAGCGGGCCACCTGGTCCTTGTGGAGCTCGGCCGGGTTCTTGCCGGTCTTCGCGGTGATCTCGGCGGCCAGCAGGTCGGGGATGAGACCATCCTTGTCGGTGGTCCACACGCGGCCGTCGCGGCGCAGGAAGCTCATGCCGGAGCTCTCCTCGCCGCCGAACGCGACCTCGCCGGAGAACAGCGGGTCGACGAACCACTTGAAGCCGACCGGGACCTCGATGACCTTCGCGTCGATCGACGCGGCGACGCGGTCGATCAGGGAGGAGGAGACGAGCGTCTTGCCGACGGCGGCGCCCTTCGGCCAGTCCGGACGGTTGCCGCCGAACAGGTACTCGACGCACACGGCGATGTAGTGGTTCGGGTTCATCACGCCCCAGTTCGGGCAGACGATGCCGTGGCGGTCGGCGTCCGGGTCGGTGCCGCCGACGAGATCGTACTTGTCCCACGCGCCGGCGTTGAGCTGGTCGACGAGGCCCTTCATCGCGTACGGCGAGGACGGGTCCATGCGGATCTTGCCGTCGTGGTCGATGGTCATGAAGCGCCAGGTCGGGTCGACCTCCGGGCGGACCACACCGATGTTCAGGCCGTACTTCTCGTTGATGAGCGGCCAGTAGTTGACGGACGCGCCGCCGAGCGGGTCGATGCCGAGACGCACGCCGGAGTTGCGGATCACGTCGAAGTCGATGACGTTGCCGAGGTCGGCCACGTAGTGCTCGCGGAAGTCGAAGCCCTCGACGTACTCGGACTTGACGGCCTCCTCGTAGGGCACGCGCTTGACGTTCTTGTAGTCGCCGAGCAGCTCGTTGGCGCGGGCGGCGATCGCGTTGGTCACGTCGGCCGGGGCGGGGCCGCCGGTGACGGGATCGTACTTGAAGCCGCCGTCGGTCGGCGGGTTGTGGGACGGGGTGACGACGATGCCGTCGGCCAGGCCTTCACCGGTGAAGCGCTGGGTGCCGTCGGCGGCGCGGTTGTGGGTCAGGATCGCCTGGGAGACGACCGGGGTGGGGACGAAGTCGTCGCGGGAGTCGATGCGCACGTGCACGCCGTTGGCGACGAGCACCTCGATCGCGGTCTTCTTGGCCGGGCCGGACAGCGCGTGCGTGTCGGAGCCGAGGTACAGCGGGCCGGTGACGCCGGCCTTCTTGCGGTATTCGGCGATGGCCTGGGAGATGGCGACGATGTGGGCCTCGTTGAACGAGGTCTTCAGGGACGATCCGCGGTGGCCGGAGGTGCCGAAGATGACACGCTGTTCCGGAACGGACGGGTCGGGGACGAGGTCATAGTACTTGCCGATGACCTCATCGACGTTGATCAGATCTTCTGGGGTGGCGGGCTTGCCCGCATTGTTTGCTACCATGGTTCCTATTGTGCCACGGTTTCGAAGCACGACATGGATGTTGTGTTAATTTTTGTCATATTTTGTGCGAAGTAGTCCCGTTGTCGGCCCCCTCTCGTTGACTGGCCTCTCGCTGGCCGGCCTCCCTCTGACGAGGGAGGTGTCATCGCGAAGCGATGACGGAGGGAGAGAAAAAGAGCGGCCGTAGGCCGCGGGGAAATCGAATCGGCCTTCGGCCGATGCCTTATCTCCCGCGGTCTACGGCCGCTCCTGTCTCTCCCCCACCCGGCTCCGCCGGGAGCCCCCTCGTCAGAGGGGGCCTAGGGGAACTTAGGCCTGGCGCTTGCGCCAGACCGTCAGGCCGATGCCGGCGGCGGCGGCGATGGCGGCGAGCGTCATGACCGCGGCGACGGCGGAACCGGTCGAGGACAGACCACCCTTGGCGGCCGTCTTACCGCCCTGCTGGTCCTTCTTGTCGGACTTGTCGGCGGGCGCGGACGGCTCCGGCTTGGGTTCGGGCTTGGGCTGCTCGGACTCCGTCAGGGCGTCGAAGGCGGTCTTCAGATCGCTGTAGGCGGTCTCGACTTCGGGCTGGGTGGCGTCCTTGTTCGCGAGCACGTCCTGCGCGGCCTTGAGGGCCTTCTGGAACGCGTTCCAGGAGTCGTCGGTGTAGTCGCCCTGCTTGGTGTCCTTCACCTGATCGACCAGAGCCTGCAGCTTGGTCTTGTCCACGGTGGCCTCGATGTGCTTCAGGCCGTCGAAGGCGGTCTTCAGATCGTTGAGCGCACCGTTGACCTCGTCCTGGGTGGCGTCGGTCTTGGCGAGCACGTCCTCGGCGGCCTTGAGGGCCTTCTGGAACGCGTTCCAGGAGTCATCGGTGTAGTCGCCCTTCTGGGTGCCCTTCACCGAGTCGACGAGCTTCTGCAGCTCGGTCTTGTCGACCTTGGCGGCCGGAGTGGACGGCGTCTCGATGTCGATGTTGTCGGTCTCGTCGGTGGACTTGACCGGCTCGACACCGTTGAGGTGCAGTACGAGGGCCTTGGACTTCGGGGCCTCCGGGCCGGCGCCGATGTGGGCGGCGATGCTCGTGTCGCCCTTGTCGGCGAAGACCGCGGTGCCGGAGTCGGACTGGCCGGCGTCGCCGAACCACAGGTACGGGTTCAGCGCGTCGAAGGCGAAGACGTCGCTCTTGTCGGACACGGCGGAGCCGGTGGTGGACACGTTGGCGGCGGCGGAGGATTCGATCTGCACATAGCCCTGCATGTATGCGGTCTTCGAATCCTTCGTGATGCCGAGCTTGGAGAGCTTCACCGGCAGCAGCACGATGTTGGAGTCGGCCACGGTGGAATCCGGAATCGGCTCGGAGTCGATCACATCGCCGAGGGCCAGGCCCTGACCGTTGTTGTAGACCTCGTAGGTTTCGGCCCACACGGCGTCGGTCGCGGTGGACTTGCCGGAGATGGGCTCGGCGGTGCTGATGGAGACGAAGGCGTCGACCTGACCGTCGCCGTTGGAATCCAGCAGCACTTCAGGGATGAAGTTGTTGCCGAGACGCGACCAGGTCTTGTCGGTCTGGACGCCGATGGTCAGGTATCCGGCGGACGGGTCGGACAGCTGGCGGGCGGTGGAGGAGAAGCCGACGGCGCGGATGTCGCCGGCGGCCGCGGAACGGGAGGTGTCGACGCTCGTGGCCTCGTCCCCTGCCGGGTCCTCGGTGAGCAGCTGCATCGGAGCGACCTGCGAGGTGTAGTTCTCCTCGCCGTCGCCCTGCGCGAAGCCGGCGTCGCCGGAGAGCTTCAGTGCGCCCTCCTTCGAATCCTTGGCGAATTCGAGCGAGGACTTGGTCGAGACGGACGGACGCGGCGCGGAGGAGACGGCCACGCGCAGCGGGGAGAACGCGGCGTCGGAGCCCTCGGCCGGGGCGAGACGCACGATGCCGCTGGCATCGGTCACGTAGTTGCTGTCACGGGTGGCGAGGCTCGGGTTCTTCGCCGGCTGGGTGGTGTCGCGCGTGTGGCGCAGCGCGGAGCGGTCCGGGATGCTCAGCGTCACGTTGAACGTGGCGGAGCCGTTGGCGGGCACGGCGAGCGTGGACTTGTCGACCGTGTAGGTGACGCCCGGGGTCTCGGTGCGCGGCACGTAGGCGACGTTGTAGGTCACGGCCTTGTCGGAGGAGTTGGTCACGGTGAAGGACTTCGTCGCGGTGTAGCCGTCGGCGGGCACCTGCACGATGCCGAACTGGCCGGTGACGGCTGTCGGGTCGTCGCTGGCGGCGACGGTGACAGGGTTGTTCACCGCGTCGAGGGCGTCGATGCGGCCGGTGCCGGAGCGGATCGGGCTCGTCGCGGCGCCGCCCTTGCTGATCGTCACGTCATGGTCGGCGGTGTTCATCACGGCGGCCTTGACCTGCTCCGGGGTCCAGCCCGGATGCGCCTGGAAGGTCAGCGCGGCCACGCCGGAGGTGAGCGGGGTGGCCATCGAGGTGCCGCTCATGACCTCCGGCTTGGTGCCGGTGCCGGCGGACGCGGAGACGATGCCCACGCCGGGGGCGGAGACGTCGGGCTTGACGGTGCCGTCGGCGGAGCCGTGGATGCCGCGGGAGGTGAAGTCGGCCACGGTGTCCTGGAAGTCGGCGGAGTAGTCGACCTTGAGGCTCATGCGCTGGTCGGAGGAGAGCTTGACCTCGAGCGTGCCGGCGTCGAGCGCGGACTGGATCTTCTCCACGCCCGGAGCGGTGACCTGGAAGCCGGGGATGCCGGCGTTGCCGGCGATGCCGGCGGACGGCAGCTTGGACTGGGAAGCGAAGATGATGGCCTTCGCGCCGGCCTTCTCGGCGTTGTTGAAGCGTGCGCCGGAGCCGCAGACCACGTTCGCGTCATCCCATTCGACCCACGCGATGTTGCCCTTGACGGCCTTCGCGTCGGCGTCGGAGTAGGCGGCGCAGCCGTTGAGGTTGTTCGGGTCGGAGACCTTCACGACCTTGCCGGTCACGGAGAAGTCCTCGAGCTTCGTGTAGTTCTGCGAGTACTGGCCGGGCAGCGCGGTGCCGGCGATGTCGCTCGGGGCGGTCGCGGTGATGGAGTCCTGCAGCGTGCCGCCGGACTGGCTGGCGGCCACGGCGAGGGAGCTGGTCGCGGTGGCCGGGCTGCCCATGATGTCCGTGAAGTCGCCGTCGTTGCCGGCCGCGACCACGGAGAGCACGCCCTGCTTGGTGAGTGCGTTCACCTTGGCGGTGTCCGGGTCGTCCGGGGTGCCGTAGCCGCCGCCGAGGGACATGGAGAGGATGTCGATCTTCTTGCCTTCGGGCGCGTTGACGAGGTTCTTGGCGACCCAGTCGAGGCCGGCGCCAACCAGACCGGTGGAGCCGCCGTTGTCGCCGAACACCTTGACGGAGTAAATGCCCGCCTGCGGCGCGGAGCCGGGGGCGACGGTCATCGCGCGCACGTCGGCTTCGGAGATCTTCGTGTAGTCGGAGTCCTTGGCGCTCGTGCCGTCGGCCTTCACGCCGTAGCCCGCGGCGGTGCCGGCGACGTGGGTGCCGTGGTGGCCGCCCTTGCCGTCGATCGGGTTCTCGTCCGGGTTCGGGGTGACGTGCACGTTGTCGTTCGGGTAGTAGTCGGAACCGGCGAGATCGGTGCCGCCGAGGAACTTGTTCGTGTCGGCGAGGCCGGCGGGCACGGTCGTGGAAGCGAGCGCCTGCTCGTAGGCCGCGGTGGTGCCGGGGCCGCCGAAGTCGGCGTGCGTGTAGTCGAGACCGGTGTCCATGATCGCGATGTTGACGCCCTTGCCGGTCTTGCCGGTCTGCGTCCACGTGCTCACGGCGCGCACGAGCGCGTCGTTGTTCGCGTTGGCCGGGTTCGCGTTGGTACCGGCCGCGGTGGTGTCCGCCGTGCTGGCGGTGGTCGCGGTCTTCAGCGTGATCGGGCTGATCTTGACGACGTCGCCATTGTTCCCGGCGAGCGTGCGCAGCGCGTTGGCGTCGGCGTAGACGGCGACGCCCGGAACGGTGTACGAGGTGGTGTACACGAGCTTGGCGTTCGGGTCGAGCTTCTTGAGCTGGGCGAACACGTCGTCGGCGGTCGCGGCGGACTGCTCGGCGGCCGCGTTGGCGGCGGCCTTCATCGACGTGCGTGCACGGGTCGAACCGCCGTTGTTGCTGTAGACGGACAGACCGCTCTTGCCGACGGTCTGGATGAACACGAGCTTGGTGCCGGTCGCGTCGGCGAGACGCGACGAGATGTTGGCGTACTGCAGCGGGGTGCCGGTCGCCGGTGCGGCCGACGCGGTGGCCACGAACGACCCCGCGGCCATCGCCGCGCAGGCCGCCGCGGCGGCCCAGCGCATCCATGTGGGTTGCTTCATACCTCTCCTTTTCAGGTGTTCTGCGACCGGATGCGTCGAACGTGCGCGGGGGTATGGCGGAACGCGGATGCGTCGAGACGCTCCCGTGTGATTCAGCTTCGAGTCCCCCGTGCGCGTGCGTGAACCGCCCGCGATAAACGTCTGCATTGTATGGACGCGATTGTTTCCGTCGCCCGTCCGTCCGATTGGTGACACGGTGCCCGCCATGCGGCGATACCGTGGCCCGCGGCCCGCCGCCGGCATCGTTTTCGTTGCCGTTTCAGCGTTTTCAGGCTTCCTTCACATCGTTGTCCGGGCTGTGCCGAATCGCCGCGATACGACGTTTTTCTGGATGTTTCTGAAGATTTTCTTGCATGAATCCTGCATAATTCACATACGCTTGGAACCGTTGCCGTGCATGGCATGCACGATGATTTCGATGCCGGTCGTCAGCCGGAATCTTTCATTGTTTTTACAAGCCTGTAACACGATTCTCGTTTTTCCGTCACGAGCCCTGTCGCCTCCCTCTGACGAGGGAGGTGTCATCGCGAAGCGATGACGGAGGGAGAGAAGCAAAGCGGCCGTAGGCCGCAGGAAACGGAATCGGCCTTCGGCCGATGCGGTGTCTCTGTGGCCTGCGGCCGCTGTCTCTCCCTCAGTCGGCCTGCGGCCGCCAGCTCCCTAACCCCCTCAGTCCGGCCTTTGGCCGGCCAGCTCCCCCTGAAGGGGGCGCAAGAAAATCGACATGCGCGAAGCGCATGATCTTTTCCCTTGCGCCCCCACGGATGTGGGGGAGCTGTCGCGCGAAGCGCGACTGAGGGGGCCGGCGGTTTCATACCGTGGAGGCAATCGTAAAAATTTTCTTTCATAATTCCCGCGGCGCTGGCGGCATTGGAACGATGGGGCTGTGAGGACCGAATCATCCGGTCCGCACAGCCCCGTCTTTTGATTGTTTTTACTTCGGCGCAACATGATGTTCTTCCGTTTCGAGAATTTTTCATAACATGGGGCCACTTTGATCGGGAAACCTGGACGTGCGCACCTTGGCAGTCAAGGAAAGGGGAGTCGCGGCAACGGGCGGGGAAGGATCGAAGCGTCACTCGGAAGGGAGTCGAGAACATCATGAACATCACCACCACGCGCAAGGCCCTGGGCGGGCTGTGCGCGGTCGTGCTCGGGCTGACGAGTCTGGGCGCCGGGACGATGACGGCCATCGCCCAGACCGCGCAACCCGGCCAGACGCAGGCCGCGACGTCGCAGACCACGGCGACGGGCACCGCCGCCAAGTCCGCCAAGGACGACTACACGCTCACCGGCGCGGACGGACAGGCCGCCCCCGTGCAGTCCTCGAACGGCGACGACGCGCTCAAGGCCGCCACCACGCCGCAGCAGGGCGCACCGGATCTGAAGAACGCGAAGACCTTGCCGGACACGGTCAAGCTGAACGACATGTTCCGCTACGAGGCCGCGTCCACGTCCGGCGCCAAGCCCTCCGACGCCGACGCGTTCGCCGCGGACGGCGTGGCAGACACCGGCACCGGTGCCGCAGACAGTGCCCCGGCCCCGGCCTCCGCAACCGCCGCCAAGGCCGAGATGACCCTGTTCCCGCAGACGGTCACGCACAAGGAGCTGTCCGACCGGCGCGCCATCGCCATCCACGCGTCCGGCTTCGCCGCGGGCGAGGCCATCGCGTACGAGGTGGCCGGCCCCGGCGACCCGCTGTACAACATGACCAAGTACTTCGCCGGCTACGCCGACAAGAACGGCAAGTGGATCAACACGATCAGCTACCTGAACGCCGACTACGCGCGCAAGGGCGACTACACCGTCAAGCTCACCGGCATGAAGAGCGGCGCGAGCGTCGAAGACAAGTACACGATCACCGATGATCCGGCCGAGCTGGCCGCCGGCACCGCGAAGATCGAGCCCGCCTCCGCCACGGTCACCCAGTACGACATGCGCTTCACCGGCATGAAGTTCACCGCCTCCGGCTTCAAGGCCGGCGAGGACGTGAAGATCTACGTGGTGACCTCCCTCGGTGACGCGCAGGCCATCGACGACTACAAGGCCTCCGCCGACGGCACCGTCTCCGACGCCATCGTCACCCGCACCTCCGTCGGCCTGACCGGCGTGTTCCAGCTGATCGCGGTCGGCACCGAATCCGGGTCCGCGAAGGCCGACTTCACCATCGTCGCCAACGACGACCCGTTCGCCGACGCGGTGGACAGGAAGGCCGCCGACACGGTTAAGCTCACCATCGACCCGAAGCGCATCTCCCAGTACGCGCTCGGCCTGCAGGGCATGAAGTTCACCGTCGACGGCATGCAGAAGGACGAGAAGGTCGAGTTCATCCTCACCGATCCGGACACCGGATTCCAGCAGGCGTACACGATGCTGCCCACCACCTACCCGAAGCCGGTCGAAGGCCAGTATTCCTCGCCGCTGTACGACACGTCGCTTGCCGCCAAGCCCGGCACCTACGCGGTCAAGGTCGTCGGCACCAAGTCCGGCTACGTGACCGGCAGCTACGAGGTCTACGACGACACCAGCATCACGATCGACCCGAAGATCGTACCGACCGGCGAATTCGCCAAGCACGTCAAGGACGGCGTCGCCACGATGACCCAGTCCGATCTGCTGGCCGACGGCGCGATCACGTTCAAGGCCACCGGCTACGTGCCCGGCGACTACACGGAAAGCTACATCATCAACCCGAACGGCTCCCAGATGCCCGGCGTCAGCGGCCTGACCGGCGACGACGGCACCTACGTGGACGACGGCAGCTACTGGAAGGCCCCGAACAACTTCGGCGGCCGCAGCGGCTACAACAACGCGCTCGTGCCCGGCACGTACACGCTCGTCGTGGCCGACCACTACGCCAAGAGCCGCATCTACAGCCAGATCGCCATCAAGGTGACCGACGACTCCAAGACCGCGCCCCGCGGCAAGGTCGCCGTCTCCGCGAACACGATCAGCGCCTACGACCTCTACAAGAACGGCCTCAAGCTGGACGTCAGCGGCTTCAACGCCTCCGAGCTCGGCAGCCTGCTCATCACCACGCCGAACGGCACGCCCGCCATCGCCAGCCCGATGACGCTCGGCGCCAACGGCAACTACGAGGGCACGTTCAAGGCCAACGATCCGGAGACCGCGCAGACCGGCGAATACAAGGTCGCCTTCTACACCAACGACGCGGACCACCCGAAGCAGGAGGCCACGTTCACCGTGACCGACGACCGCGCGCCCGAAGCCACGATCGGCGTGACCCTCTCCGCCGACACGCTCACCCAGTCCGACTTCGCCAAGACCGGCCTCGACCTGAGCGCCACCGGCCTCGACGCCTACCAGTACGGCGACGTGCGCATCACCGAGCCCGACGGCACCACCGTGATCGCCGCCACGCTGCAGGCCGACGCCGACGGCGACATCAAGCTCGCCGCCCCGCTCAAGCGCGCCACCGACACCGCGCAGTCCGGCGAATGGACCGTCCAGGTGAAGACCAAGGACTACCACCACGGCGAGGCCACGTTCGCCGTCACCGGCGACAACAAGCCGGCCGGCGTCGACAAGACCGAGCTCAAGCGGCTCGTCGACAAGGCCGCCGCGCTCAAGGAATCCGACTACACGGCGGAATCCTGGGCCGGTCTCGCCGCCCCGCTCGCCGCAGCCAAGGCCGTCCTCGCCAAGGAGAACGCCACCCAGGCCGAAGTGAACACCGCGTGGGGCGACCTCAACGCCGCGATCGACGCGCTCGTCGCCGCCGCCAAGCCCAGCACGGCCGATAAGACCAAGCTGCAGGATCTCGTCGCCAAGGCCGAGACGCTGGACTCCTCCAAGTACACGGCGGAATCCTGGGCCGGTCTCGCCTCGCCGCTCGCCGCGGCCAAAGCCGTCCTCGCCAAGACCGACGCCACGCAGCCGGAAGTCGACGCCGCCTACCGCGACCTCGCCGCCGCGATCGACGCGCTCGTCGCCAAGAGCGAGCCGACGCCGCAGCCCGGTTCCGGCGCGGGCGCGGGTGCCGCGAACGCCGGCACCGGCGCGGCCGCGACCTCGCCGCTGGCCTCGACCGGCGCATCCGTGAGCCTGCTGGCGGTCGGCGCGCTGCTGACCCTCGCCGGCGCCGCGATGCTCGCCAAGGCGCGTAAGGAGCGTGCGTGATGGAACACTCGGATAAGGAGAACAAGATGAACGCAACGCGCGCGACGATGTCGCGTTCGAAGAAACTGGGCGTCGCCGCGCTCGCCGCCGGACTGGCGTTCGCCACCGCGGCCGGCGTGATGATGGCCGTGAACGGCCCGGCGGTGGACATGAGCGGCGTCGTGCGATACAGCGCGCCGAACGTCGCGGACTACACGGCGCAGGCCGGCGCGCTCGGCGACGGTCTCAACGCGGCCATCGCGCATGATCTCGACATGAGCGGCGCGAAGTATCTGGCGCTCGCCGACGCCGGCCGCGCCGGGGCGGCGACGGTCAAGTCGCTGGGGAGCGGCGTGAAGGCGTCATGGATCGACGGCGACGGCACGCTGCACGTCATCGCGTCCGACGCGGCGACGGCGCGACGCGCGTCCGCCGCCGGCGCCGACGCGACGACCTCCGATCCGCTGGGACGTGAGGCCGCCGCGAAACAGGCGTCCGACGCCTCCCGCACCTACTACGCCGACTACACGGACGGCACGGTGAAGTCCTACGCGAAGAAGTCCCTCAAACTCACCTCGGGCGGTCTCGCCGCGGGCGACTTCATCGGCGGCACCGGCTACATGGTGACGACCACGTCGGGCGGCAACGCGCGTTGCTCCGCCGGATTCGCCGGCACCGACGGCTTCGGCCAGAACGTGAACCTCACCGCCGGCCACTGCGTCGAAGGCATCGACACCGGCGTGCAGATCAAGGCGATGACCTTCCCGGTCCCGACCATCTACCTCGACCGCCAGTGGGGTCTCGACGACGCGCGCAACGTGGTCGGCCGCGCCGCGCAGGGCCACGTCGGCGACGAGAACGACGCCGGCGTCATCAACCTGTCCGAGAACACCTACCAGTCGTTGCCGCAGGTCTCCACCTGGGGCGCCGACGGCAAGGACGCCTCCCAGTCGAAGGGCGAGGGCCTGTACTCGCAGGACGACGGCACGCCGCTCGACGTGTACGACGGCTCCGACGTGATCGTCGGTATGCCCGCGTGCAAGTCCGGTTCCACCAGCGGCTGGACCTGCGGCACCATCAAGCGCGTGAATGTGAGCGAAAGCATCAACGCGGAAGGCGTGATGAAGTCGGTCTCCGGCTTCCAGTTCGACGCATGCATGCTGTCCGGTGATTCCGGCGGCGCGATCGTCTCCGGCCACTACGCGATCGGCATGGACTCCTACGGCAACATGGACAGCTGCGCCGACCGCGACAATCCGGACGCGGTGGCCGGCGGCTTCGCGTTCATCGCCGGAGACCACAACGCCGAGAAGATGTTCGGCGATAACTTCAACCTGACCATCAAGGTCGGCGAACCGGTGATTTCGGCCGCGGACGCGCAGTCCGTGTCCGGCACGGTCGATGCGGCGACCGGTGCGAAGGTCGCGGTGTCGGTGGACGGCAAGTCGTACACGACGGTCGTCAAGGACGGCGGCAAGTGGTCGGTGCGTCTCGGTGACGGGCTCGCCACGGGTTCGCATGAGGTGAAGGCGACTGCGTCGCTCAAGGCCGCGGGCTCGGATCTGACGACCACGGGTGCGACCGCGAGCAAGCAGTTCACGGTCTGATCGCTTTCGGGTTGTAACCCCCCTCAGTCCGGCCTGCGGCCGGCCAGCTCCCCCTGAAGGGGGCGCGGAGAACGGTCATGCGTTGCACGCATGTCGATCTCCCTGCGCCCCCTTCAGGGGGAGCTGTCGCGCGAAGCGCGACTGAGGGGGTAAACGCGGCTGAGGACGAGGAGGATGATAATGGTGGATGACTTGACCGACGAGTGGGAGGAGATGACGGCGATGGCCTACGACGAGCTGCCCGAGGTGTTCGAGGTCAGCGACCGCCGCGTGCTGCGCGTCATCACGAATCCCATCCGCTACGCGGCGCTGTCGGAGCTATTCGAAAGCCACGAGCCGCTGACCGCCACGCAGATCGCCGACGCGGTGGGCGTCAGCCCCAGCGTGATGAGCTACCATCTGCGCGAACTCGGCAAGGTCGGCATCATCCATCGCGTCCGCGGACTGCGCGACGGACGCGAGGCGCCGTGGATGCCGAGCGCCAAGCAGTACCGCATCGTCGTCAGCAAGGAGCCGAGTCATGAGGCGCGCATGAAACTGATGGACGCCGTGCTCGTCGCGATGCGCGACCGCATCGAACGCATGATCGTCGCGCGTGCCCGGAGCCGCGCCGTGCCGCCGAACGACGCCAGTCCCTACACGATGCTCTCCACCGGCAACCTGGTGCTCACCGAGGAGGAGGGCATCGCCGCGCAACAGGAGGTCCGCGCGATCTGGCGCAAATACGAACAGCTTAGCGACGGGCGCAAGCCGGGACGCTACCCGGTCAACGCCGTCTACGTGTGGTCGTGCCTGCCCGACGCGGCACGTGACGGCGCTACGCGTGACGGCCACGCGCGTAACGGCGGCAGGCGCGCCGCCGCATCGCGCGAGGGCGGCGCGGCGGCGTCTCGACGGGCGCGACACGACCGACAGTGAAAAGGTTTGCACAATCGTTACCGTTCTGTTATAGTGACGCACTGTCAGTTTCCTTAGCAGGGTTGCTACTCAAGATTTCGAGGCAAGACCTGAGGCGTGAGCCAAACCATAGGAACATGCACCCACAAGGTGCGCATCCTACGGTTCCAGACTCTTGCCCCAGGTCTTTTTCGTTGTCTGGGCCAATGTCGACCTGGCAATGGGGAATCTGCGTCATATGGAATGAAGGAATGGAGAACACGATGTCGCATCAGGACGATGTCAAGGCGATCATCACCGCCGTCGGTGGTGCCGCCAACGTCAAGTCGTTGACGCACTGCGCCACCCGACTGCGTTTCGAACTCAAGGACGGAGGCAAGGTCGACCAGGCCTCCCTCGACTCCAACAAGATCGTGCTGGGCGGCGTGCCCCAGTCCGGTGACCGCTACCAGGTCGTCATCGGCGGCCAGGTCGCCTCCGTGTACGAGGAGATCATGCACCTGCCGGAGATGGCGGGTCTCGGCTCCGGCTCCTCCGACGACGACGCCGCGTCGGACGGCGAGATGAGCGACGCCGAGCTCAAGGCCGCCAAGCGCAACCAGGGCGTGCGCGGCAAGGTCGCGTGGCTCGACAACTTCTTCGAGTACCTGGCCGACTCCTTCCGCCCGATTCTGGGCGTCCTGCTCGGCGCGTCCATCATCATCGCGCTCGTCAACCTGTTCATCTCCATCGGCGTGATCCCGAACGACGAGGCCAACACCGGCCTCATGTTCATCAAGGCCATCTGGAAGGGCGTGTTCTACTTCCTGCCGATCATGGTCGCCTACAACGCCGCCAAGAAGCTCAAGGTGGACCCGTGGCTGGGCGGCTCGATCATGGCCATCCTCATGACCCCGCAGTTCGCCTCCCTGTCCGACACGAAGACCTGGGGCAGCGCCGTCAGCTGCGTGGAGAACGCCACGCTCGGCACCTCCGACTGCACCGCCACCGTGTTCGGCCTGCCGATGCAGCTGTCCGACTACTCCGGCAACGTGTTCGTCCCGTTGATGATGGCCGCCGTGCTCGCCCTCGTCTACCACGGACTCAAGAAGATCATCCCGGATTCCGTCCAGCTCGTCTTCCTGCCGTTCTTCTCGATGATCATCGTCGGCGCGCTCACCGCCTTCCTCATCGGCCCGCTGGGCGTGTGGGTCGGCAACGGCCTCGGCGTCGGCCTCGCCTGGATGAACGGCCACGCGCCCTTCATCTTCGCCATCGCGATCCCGCTGCTCTACCCGTTCCTCGTGCCGCTCGGCCTGCACTGGCCGCTCAACGCCCTCATGCTGATGAACATCAACACGCTCGGCTACGACTTCATCCAGGGCCCGATGGGCGTGTGGAACTTCGCCTGCTTCGGCACCACCGCCGGCGTGCTGTTCCTGTCCATCCGCGATAAGGATGACCAGATGCGCCAGACCTCCATCGGCGCCCTCGCCGCCGGTCTGCTCGGTGGCGTCTCCGAGCCGAGCCTCTACGGCATCCACCTGCGCTACAAGCTCATCTACTCCCGCATGCTCGTCGGCTGTGGCGTCGGCGGCGTCGTCATCGCCGTCCTCGGCTGGCTGTTCCCGGCGACCGTCGCCTCCGGCGAGGTCGTGCACGGCGTCACCACCACCGCCTTCGCCTTCACCTCGCTGCTCACCGTCCCGGTGTTCAACCAGATGTGGGTCTACGGCGTGTCCATCGCCGTGGCGTTCTTCGTCGCCATGTTCCTCGTTATCACGCTCGACTACCGCACTCCGGAGCAGAAGGCCGAAGTGAAGGCCCGCGTCGCCGCTGCCCAGAAGGCGAAGGCCGGCAAGGGCGAGGCCGCCGTCGAGGCCGCTCCGGCCGCCGACGCCTCCGCCCCGGCTGCCGAGGCCGCCGCTGAGGCCTCCGCGCCGGCCGCCGAAGCCGCGCCGACCACCGCCGTGCTCGCCCCGGTCAACGGCCACGTCGTCTCCCTCGACGACGCCGGCGATCCGGTGTTCGCCTCCCGCGCCCTCGGCGAGGGCGTCGGCGTCCAGCCCGCCGCCTCCGAGGTCAAGGCCCCGGTCTCCGGCGTGCTCCAGACCGTCGCCGAGACCGGCCACGCGTTCGGCCTCAAGACCGACGACGGCGTCGAAGTGCTCGTGCACGTCGGCATCGACACGGTCAAGATGAACGGTGAGGGCTTCGCCGTCAAGGTCGCCAAGGGCGACCGCGTCAACGCCGGCGATCCGCTCGTCGACGTCGACTTCGACAAGGTGAAGGCCGCCGGCTACAGCACCACCACGCTGATGACGGTCCTCAACACGGCCATGCTCAAGGCGGTCACTCCGAAGACGGACGTGGACGTCAAGGCCGGCGACGAGGTCATCGCCATCGAGAAGTGACCACTCCGACGCGCCGGTCCGGGCCCTCGGCGGATGATTCCGCCGCGGCCCGGGCCGGCGCGTCGGCTATGCTGAGCCCTATGGGCGGCCCGTGAACGGCCTTCGGTCCGATTCGGGCCGCCCATGAGGTGAAAGGGTTGTCATGGAAATACTTCGCGTCTTCAACAACAACGTCGTCCTCGCGAAGGACGGCACGCGCGAGGTGATCCTCACTGGCCGCGGGCTTGGCTTCAAGGCGAAACCCGGCATGACGGTTGACCGCACCAAGGTGGCGCGCGTGTTCGTGCCCGCCGACGGGCGCGACCCCGACCATCTCGCCCAATTGCTCGGCGACATCCCGCCCGAGGTCATCAAACTCGTCTCCGAAGCCATGGACCGAATCGGTCTGGGCGAGGAGGCGGGACAGAATCCCACGCTCGTCATGGCCCTCGCCGACCACGTGTGCGGGGCGCTGCGCCGCGTCAAGAACGGCATCCCGGCCATCGCCTACCCCCTCACCGAAGAGGTGCAGACGCTGTACGAGCGCGAATACACGCAGGGGAAGTCCCTGCTCAAGGCGTTGAACACACGGCTCGGCGGCGTGCTGCCCGAGAACGAGGGCGTCGCGTTCGCGCTGCACCTCGTCAACGCCGGATTCTCGACCGGCGACCTGACCCACACGTATGCGATGACAGGCGTGATCCAGCAGCTGCTCGCCGTCATCGAAAGCACGTACGGCATCACGCTCGACGAACATTCCGTCAACGTGGGCCGATTCATTACGCATCTGCGCTACCTGTTCGTGCGCATCCACCAGCACAGCCAGCTGAAGCGCGAACCCGAGGCGATCGTCGCGTCGATCATGCAGTCCTATCCGAAGGCCGCCGAATGTGCCCACCGCATCGCCGCCCTCATCGAACTGCGTCTCGGCACCACGCTCACCGAAGACGAGATCGCCTACCTCACCCTCCACGTAGCCCGAGTCAGCGCCGCCTGACGTTCGGTTCGGCCCCCTCTCCTTGCAGGGATGGTGCCTGACGTTCCTTCTGTTCTCCCGCAGGGAGGGTGGCTGTTTTTTCTTCCCTCCCCTTGCAGGGGAGGGTGGCGGCGAAGCCGACGGGTGGGGTAGTCCGATACCCCCTCAGTCCGCCTCATGGCGGCCAGCTCCCCCTGAAGGGGGCGCAGAAGCAATGGACCCTACGCCCGAATCGGCTCCATCGTGCCGGTGGCGGACGGGTCGCCGCCGGTGATCTCCGGCACGCGCACGATCAGCGCGTTCCGGTCGACGGTGAACCGGATGTGCTGCGTGGCGGGCAGCATGTCGCCGTCCACCTGCGCGGGCGTCGGCTTCTCCAGTACGAGTTCCGCGCTCACGCCCTGCACCTGGTCGATCGTCGAATTCGTGGAGAGCGGGTTCTGCTCCGCCTTGCCGGTGATCGTCTGATGCACCACGTCGCCGAACAGGTTCGCCCATCCGATGATGCCGCCCGTCGTGTCGATGATCTCGAAATCGAGCAGGCCGTCGTGGAACGAGGCGTTCGGCATCAGCGAGAACACGGGGATCTGGCCGCAGTTGCCGGCCATGAACGTGCGGAACACGAGTCCGCGCGTCGAATGCGTGCTGCCGTCCGCGCTCGTAATCGTCACGTTCGCACGGTATTTCGGCGCGAACAGGTTCTTCACGCCGCCCACGAAATACGCGAGCCAGCTGATGTTCTTCTTCAGTTCCGGATCGGTGTCGTCGATCATCGCCGCGTCGAAGCCGACGCCCGCGATGATGAGGAACGCGTGCGCGTGATCCTCCTCCGGGTGGTCGAGCAGCGCGAGACGGCCCATGTCCACGCGACGCGACCCGTGCGACGTGGCCACGGTGAGCGCCGCATCGATGTCGTCCACCGGAATGCCCATGTTGCGCGCGAACAGGTTGCCGGTGCCGATCGGCACGATGCCGAGCGCGTGGCCGGTGCCGGACACGGCGGACGCGACCGTGCGCACCGTGCCGTCGCCGCCCACCGCGACGACCACGTCCGCGCCGTGCTCGAGCGCTTCGAGCGCACATGCGCGGCCGTCCTTGTCGAGCTGCGTGTCGATGAACTCGATTTCGGTGAGCCCCTTCTCCTTGCAGAACCGTTCGATATGCGCGCGGCGCGCGGCGGCCTGCGGCTTCGACGGGTTCACGATGAACGCGTAATGCACCTGGTCGTCATCGCGTGCGACGAGTTTCTCGGCGAGACGGCGGCGCCGGTACGCGCGGACGGCGAACGCGACGGCGACGATGACGGCGACGACGCCGAGGACTACTGCGATGATGACTGCGGCTGTGGGCATAATCCTTATTCTGCTCACTCGGCGCTAAGATTCCCGCATCGCCACGGAATAATTGAACGATTCCTGCACGTTGGGGTGTGCGGGTCGGACCGGCCGGCGGGCGCCGATTACATGGTCCGCGTCGGTTGCGTGCCATGATTGGCGTGGCGACGACGTGTTTGGCATGGAAGCGACTGCGTTGCCCGTCGGAACGAGACCGCGATACAGGACAACGGGACCCCGCATCCCGCGTGTCGGCTTACGGCGGTAGGCTGGGCGGCATGCTTGATATTCAATTCATTCGCGAACACGCCGATGTCGTCAAGGAATCCCAGCGCAAGCGCGGCGAGTCCGTCGAACTCGTCGACGAGGTCCTGCGCTCCGACGAGGCGCGCCGTTCCTCCCTCAAGGAATTCGAGGCCGCACGCGCCCAGCAGAAGGAGATCGGCAAGAAGGTCGCCGCCGCCCCGGCGGACGAGAAGGCCAAGCTGATCGCCGAGACCAAGGCGCTCGCCAACAAGGTCTCCGAGTACAAGGCCGCCGCGGACGCCGCGTCCGAGGAATACACCACCGCGATGTGGAAGCTGTCCAACATCGTCGAGCCGGAGGCGCCGGAAGGCGGCGAGGACGATTACGTCGTCGTCAAGAAGGTCGGCCAGATCCGCGACTTCGCGGCCGAAGGCTTCGAGCCGAAGGATCACCTGACCCTCGGCACCGAGGTCGCCGGCATCGACATGCGCCGCGGCGTCAAGGTCGGCGGCTCCCGCTTCTACTTCCTGCGCGGCCAGGTCGCCCGCATGCAGATCGCGATGCTCACGATGGCCGTCGACCAGGCCGAGGAGCACGGCTTCACGCTCGCCATCACCCCGACGCTCGTGCGCCCCGAAGTGATGCGCGGCACCGGCTTCCTCAACTCCCACGCCGACGAGATCTACCGTCTGCGCGAGCCCGACGACCAGTACCTCGTCGGCACCTCCGAGGTGGCGCTGGCCGGCATGCACGAGAACGAGATCCTCGACCTCGGCAACGGCCCGCTGCGCTACTGCGGCTGGAGCTCCTGCTACCGCCGTGAGGCGGGCGCCGCCGGCAAGGACACCTCCGGCATCATCCGCGTCCACCAGTTCGACAAGGTGGAGATGTTCGTCTACGCGAAGCAGGAGGACTCCTACGCGGAGCACCAGCACCTGCTGGAGATGGAGCAGGAGATGCTCGCCAAGGTCGAGGTGCCGTACCGCATCATCGACACCGCCGCCGGCGATCTCGGCTCCTCCGCCGCCCGCAAGTTCGACTGCGAGGCTTGGGTGCCGACCCAGGGCCGCTACCGCGAGCTCACCTCCACCTCGAACTGCACCGAGTACCAGGCCCGCCGTCTCAACATCCGCGAGCGTACCGAGGACGGCTCCACCCGCCCGGTCTCCACGCTCAACGGCACGCTGGCCACCACCCGCTGGCTCGTCGCGATCCTCGAGAACCACCAGCAGAAGGACGGCTCCATCGAGATTCCGAAGGCCATGCGTCCCTACATGGGCGGCAAGGAAGTCATCGAACCCACCAAGTGGGAGGCGTGACGCCCTCGCCGGCGTGACGTCCGCTTAGCTCGCCCCACACCCCCATGGTGCGGCAACACACAATCTCCATAACGTTGGAAAATGGCCGTTTTGGTCTACCGCACCATGGGGATTTCACCGCACCATGGGTGTCGGGGGCGATTTATTGGTGCGGGGCGCGCCGCCGTGAAGGCGGAAGGGCGTGTTCCGCACCTTCTGTATAATGAATCGTCGTGCATGCGGCCGAAACGGGGTGTGCGCGTATACGGGTAGATGTCTGAGCGGTCTAAAGAGACGGTCTTGAAAACCGTTGAAGGGCAACCTTCCGCGAGTTCGAATCTCGCTCTGCCCGCCGTAACGAAACGGGGCTTCGGGAATGTCCGAAGCCCCGTTTCGCGTATCCGCCGACTTCCGTCGCGGGTTATAGGAACCAAACGTGGTGTTTTAGAAATCCCGGGCGTGGTGTGGATGCTGTCGCAGGATTTCCGTTGTCTTCCTTTCCTTTTGCATCCAGGCCGAAGCTCGAT